>DCTG01000006.1 GCA_002329245.1 Clostridiales bacterium UBA1446 | reverse complement strand
GTAAAGTCAACGCATTTGACGCAGGAGTCAGCAGGGAGACACCATTGACGCAGCGAGCAGCAGGGGAGCGTGGATTGCCGAAAGACCTAGTAAAATAGTGACAGCTTTTCGAGCGATTTTACAGTTGACGACCCGAAAAATACTTGCACGTATAAAGAATTATGATAGAATAAACAAAAAGGAAAGACAAAAAATTAAATATATAGATATAAACTATAAATTGCGTCCCAAACCATATTGAATACTGATGGATAATAAAGCCCAATATTATTTAAAAATTAACGGAAATGATATAGAATGTGGTTGTAAATNNTAAAGCGGTCAGTTCAAATAAAATAAGAAAGGTGAGGGAGAGTTATGAGAAGACAGGGAGCATTTGCAAAACTATGTGCGGCTTTTTTAGTGCTTAGCTTTGTGTTAACGGGATGCACCGCTTCAACGAGCGATCCGAGCGGTTCGACTGCGGATGGAAAGATTACGGTGGGCGTTTGTCTCAGCTNNTCCATGCCGGATTTATGACGGCCGTTAATCAGGCCGTGACAGACAAGGGCAAGGAACTCGGCATTACCGTAAATGTCGCCAATGCAAACGGCGATGCCAGCGTACAGGCCGATAATATGCAGAACTTCATCACGCAGAACGTGAGTGCGATCATCATAAATCCGATTGACAGCAACGGGATCGTTCCGTCGATTATGATGGCGAACAAGAAGAATATTCCGGTGTTCATCATTGATACCAATGCTGCCGGCGGCGAGATCATCAATCGAAACGCCACCGACAATGTCAAAGCCGGCAGAACGGCGGCTGACGCGATCGCGGAACACATTAAAGAAAAATATGGAGATTATAAGGGCACCGTTGTGAATCTGGCCGGGAAGCTCAGTCAAGCGTCCGGTGCGGATCGCGATTCCGGATTTATGGAAGAAATTGCTAAGTACCCGAATATCAAAGTGGTGTTCTGTCAGGACTGCGAGTTCGATCAGGAAAAGTCAATGAACGCGATGATGGATGCTTTGCAGGCAAACGAGACCATCGACGCGGTATTNNGCTCGGCGCGGTGAAAGCAATTGAGCAGGCGAACCGTTCCTATCCGCAGGACGACTCCAGACACATTTTTGTCATCGGCATAGACGGCAACCCGGAGGGCATTCAGGCTGTCCGTGACGGCAGAATGGATGCGACGATTTCGCAGAACCCCATCAGCATGGGCATGAAGAGCGTGCAAATGGTCTATGACTATGTCAAAAACNNGCGTTCAGCCGGAAAAAGCAACGGAGTCCCCGCAGATGCTGATCACCACACAGAACATCACATCAAAGGAAGTTCAGGACTTTGGACTTTGGGCGGATGAGCTGAGATCGCGCACAGGAAAATAAAATCGAAAGCAGCCCACTCAGGAGGTAGAATAACATGAGCGCCGATCCTATGCTGCAACTCAAAAATGTATCTAAGAGTTTTCCCGGCGTGAAAGCCCTTAAAAATGTCGATTTTTCAGTTTATCCTAACGAGATCGTCGGATTAAGTGGCGAAAACGGTGCGGGAAAGTCCACTCTTATAAAAATTCTGGGCGGCGTATACCAACCGGATGAAGGTACGATCGAGTTTTGCGGAGAACAGACAAAAATTCCAAATACGAACGCCGCGATCAACATGGGAATCAGCGTTATCTATCAGGAACTGAGTCTGGTTCCCGAATTGAGCGTGGCGGAAAACCTGTTCCTTGGAGCGGTGCCGCAGCATGCTGGAAAAATCGATTATAAGACCCTTTTCCGCAAGAGCCAGGCCATTTTAGATATCTTGGGCCTTGAACTAGATCTCAAAGGAAAGGTAGGGGAGCTGTCCATCAGCACGCAGCAGCTTGTCGAGATCGGCAAAGCGCTCGCAAGAGATGCAAAGCTCCTCATTATGGACGAGCCTACATCTTCGCTGGGCAGGGAAGATGTGGAAAAGCTGTTTGATACCATGCGGAACCTCAAGGCCAAGGGCTATGGGATCATCTTCATCACACATCGGATGGAAGAGCTGTTTCAGGTCACCGACCGCATTACAGTTATGCGGGACGGTGAAATTGCGGAGACCCGCGCGACCTCCGAATGGAACATGGACGATCTTGTATTCTCCATGGTCAACCGAAAAATTGAGCAGTTTTATCCAAAACGGACGGTGGAGATCGGCGCGGAAGTGCTCGCCGCCGAAGGGCTCGGCAATAAGCTCATCCACGACATCCATCTCAAGCTGCATTCCGGCGAGATCGTTGGGGTCGCCGGCTTGGTCGGCTCGGGACGCTCGGACCTGCTCAAGACGATTTGCGGCGCATACCCTGTGCGATACGGACGCTTGCTGGTGGACGGAAAACCCTGCAAGATCCGCTCCCCGAGGGAAGCGCTGAAAAAAGGAATTGCCTTCGTTCCCGAAAACCGTAAGGAAGAGGGCCTTGTTTTGGAGAGCACGGTGAAGGAAAACATTGTGCTCTCGGTACTCGATAGACTGGCACACGGCGGCGTTGTCCGGAATGCAAAGATCGACAGATGTGCCGACTGTGCCATAGACGATTTCAAGATCAAAACGCCTTCCTGCTGCCAGAAAGTTGTGAAACTCAGTGGAGGAAACCAGCAGAAAATTATCCTGTCCAGAGTTGCGGAAACAGAACCCGAAATACTGCTTCTCGATGAACCGACGCGGGGGATCGACATCGGAACAAAGGTCGAAATTTATAACAAAATCATGGATTTTGCCGAAAAAGGCACAGCCATTTTGCTCGTGTCTTCCGATATGGCCGAGATTCTTGAGTTGACCGACAGAGTTTATGTTATGAAAGAGGGCAGAATTGTCGCGGAACTGGAAACGCGGAATACCGATTCAAAAGAGATTATGGATTATTCTACTGGGGGAAAGTAAGATGGAAGAAGCCAAAAAGAAGAAAAAGTTTGAGTTATCCGGAAATTTGTCGATACTTTTGGGACTGATCGTACTCTGCGTTTTCTTTAGCATAAGCTCGGACAGATTTCTGACACTGGGAAATTTTGTGAACCTGATGCTGCAGGTCTCGTCGATCGCCATTGTTTCCATTGGCGGACTGTTCGTCATTCTGACAGGTGGCATTGACCTTTCAGCCGGTTCCATGGCAGCCTTTATCGGTCTTNNGGACAACGGTATGCCCGTGCCGGCGGCGACTGGACTCGGTATCCTGATCGGTATCGGACTCGGCTATCTGATCGGTCTGAGCGTCACGAAACTGCGGCTGACTGCCTTTATTGTCACGCTGGCGATGCAGTCTATGCTGAGAGGACTTGCACTGGTCTATTCGCAGGGAACCACGATCTACGGAATGCCGGAGAGCTTCAATGTGGTTGGCGGCGGCATGATCGGCAGCATTCCTGTCCCGGTCATTCTGGTCATCGTCCTGTTTTTGGTTTCCCATTTTGTGCTTTCAAAGACCACGTTTGGCCATGAGGTCTACGCCGTCGGCGGAAACCGGGAG
>DCTG01000090.1 GCA_002329245.1 Clostridiales bacterium UBA1446 | reverse complement strand
AAAGCGCGGGATTGATGAGCGAGCCGGTATAGACAACCGCGTCCGCTTCCCGCAGGAGCTTCGCCCCGCGCAGGGTAATGAGATCGGGTGCGCCGCAGCCTGCGCCGACAAAATAGATCATGGTTTCCTCCAAAGATTCATCAGTTCTTCCGCGTTGCCGCTCTGGACCAAAATGCCCGCGGCGCCTTGCGCGTTGGTAAAGCAAACGTATCCGGCTNNAGAATGCGGCGGGAGAGGCAGTCTTGTATCCGCGCGCCGAGCACCCGCATCGTATCCGTTAAAATCCCCGCCTCGGAAAGAAGCGAAATCGCCGCGTCGGCCGAGACGCAGTCCAAAACCGCGCGCAGAAGCGGCGTTTCCGCCCCGGCCCGCAGGGCGCAGGCGCAGAGCGTTTCCATCCGCCCGTCGCCGTTTGCCGAGTGCGTGTTCGTCATGCCGATGCCGAGCTTCACAAGCTTGCCGATATGGCCGACCAGCAGGATTTTCGTAAAGCCGTGCTCTAAGGCGGCGTCCAAGGCGTCGCCGATAAAATTCGAGCAGGAGACGTGGGAGGAAAGGGAAAGCCCGAGCTTGTCCCGGGCGAAAACCTCCCCGTAATTGCCGGGCGTGAGCAGAACCGCGCGTCGCCCCGCCGCGGCGAGCTGCCGCAGCTCCAGCCGGATCGTGTCCACAAGCGCCCGGCTGCTCATGGGCTCCACAATGCCCGTGGTCCCGATTATGGAAAGTCCGTTTTCAATGCCGAGGCGCGGGTTGAAGGTGCGCTTGGCCAGCTCCGCGCCGCCGGGAATAAAAATGAGAACCGAAATGCCGCCGCCGTAGCCGAAGGCGCGGCAAACCTCTCGGACCCCTTCGGCGATCATGCGCCGCGGCACGGAATTGATGGCGGCAGCGCCGACATTCTGGTCCAGTCCGGGCTTCGTCACGCGCCCGACCCCTTCGCCGCCGTCGATTGCAACGCCCTCCGGAATTTTCCGCACCCGCGCGTAGACGAGGATGCCGTCGGTTACGTCCGGGTCGTCGCCCGCGTCCTTCTTGACGGCGCAAACGGCGCCGTCCGGCGAAAGCTTCGCGTCAAGAATGTCAAGCTTCAGCAGAGCGCCGCCCAGCGTTACAAGCTCCTCCGAGAAAACGGTCCGGCCCGAAAGCAGCATGCGCGTCGCCGCCCGCGCGGCCGCGGCCGCGCAGGTGCCCGTCGTATAGCCGCAGCGCAGCGTTTTTCCGGCGTTCGTCACGCGTCGGGAAACGGTCATGGCTTCTCCTTAACGATCACCGTAGTAAAATAGCCGGGCTTCTCCGGCATGTCCTCCAACGTTTCATACAACGCTTCGCTTTCCAGTCCGCAGTCCACGGCCGCAAAGGCCTCCCGGCCGGATTCGAGCACGGCGCGGCGCACCTCGGGAAACTGGCTTCCCGCTTTCATCAAAACCTTCGCGCCGGGCAGCGCAAGCGCCTCCCGCGCGGAATAAAACCCGGCGGGAATGATGTGGAGCGGCCGCTGCATCTCGGTCAGGCTGATGCCGAGCGCGCAGGCGGAGGCGCAAAAGCTCGTGACGCCGGGAATCATTGTAACGGCATACCCTTTTTCCTTCAGAATCCCGGCGACGTAGGAAAAGGTCGAAAAAACGGATACGTCCCCGAGGGTAAGAAAAGCGACGTCGCGGCCGAGGGCAAGCCGCTCCGCCACGCGCGCCGCCTGAGCCTCATGGTTTAAGCGGAGTTTTTCTTTATCCCTCGTCATCTCAAACGGCAGCAATAGCAGCTCCTTGTCCGAAAAATCGACAATTTTTCGCGCGATGTCGAGTGCCAAGGTGTTGCCGCGGTGCGTAACCGGCACCGCCGCGACGGGACACTGCTTTAAAATCTTAACCGCCTTCAGGGTCATAAGCTCCGGGTCTCCCGGCCCGACGCTCAGGCCGTAAAGCGTACCGCGATTCTTGTCCATAAAGAAAAAAGCCCTTTCCGTCAGACGGAAAAGACTCCTGTAATCCGGCCGGAAACCAAGGCCGCAAAGATCACACCCGTCAAAGTTCCGTTGACTTGTGCTGAGAAAGTATAAATCGCAGCGCAGGTATTCTGGCTCCGGCGTCGTCGCGAAGGTTTTACGGGCCCGGGCTGAGCACAGCCCGTTCCTGAACCTCGCCTCGCCGATACAGCGGCGGCTCCGCGCGGGCTTTTCACCCGTCTTCCCCCGCATCTGCGATCTTCTTTTCCTACTATAACCGTATCCCTCTCCTTTTGTCAAGAACACAAGAGCCCGACAGGGCTTCGCAAGCGCCTGACCACGCTCACCCTTCGTCTTCTCCTCAACCCGACGGAGGCCTGAGAATATGAAACGAAATGTACTGCCCGCCGCCCTCGGCGCGCCGCCGTCTCCCCGTCCCTTTTCGCCGCCGGACGGAAAAACTGCTTATTTACGGATATGTTTGACTTTTCCGGGATTTTTCATTACCTTAGTTGTAGCGCGTGTCAATCCGAATGAGAAACGGGGGATAACCTTGGATTTATATGAAGCGGAAGGGATTCGACTCCTCCGCGCGTATGGGATTCCGGTAAACGAGGGAGTTTTGTACGAGCCGGGACAACCGCCCGAAAACGTGCCGCTGCCCTGTGCGGTAAAGGCGCAGGTGCTCGGCGGCAAGCGGGGAAAGGCCGGGGGCGTCAAATTTGCGGAAACCCCGGAAGAGCTGCTTGCCGCCGTCGAGGCCGTGCAAGCGACAACGATCAACGGAAAGCCGGCGGACGCCCTCTACCTCGCGCCCAAACTTCATATCCTGCAGGAGCATTATTTGGGCCTGACCATAGACCAAACGGATAAAACCGTCCTGCTTCTCTACTCGCCGCAGGGAGGCATGGACATCGAGGAGCTTGCCTCCGCCGCGCCCGACCGGCTTTTCAAACTCCCGCTGGGGCTCTCGTTCGACCGCGCGGCCGTGGAAGAAGGGCTGCGGAGGTTCGAACTCTCCGACGCTGTCCGGGAGCAGCTTTGCCGGATCGCGGAGCGGCTTTTTCGTCTGTTCTGGGAGGTTGACGCCACAACCGCCGAGATAAACCCTCTTGCGCAAACGGATGAAATATCGCTTGTCGCGGCGGACGCCAAAATCGTCTTGGACGACAACGCCGCCTTCCGGCGGAAGGATTATACGATTCTCTCCCGCCGGAAAAGGGAAAACGAAAACGAAAGGAAAGCCCGCGAGGCAGATCTTGCCTATGTGGAATTGGGCGGCGGAGGGAATATCGGCGTGATTGCCGGCGGAGCCGGAATCGGCATGGCCACCGTGGACACGATTTTGTATTACGGAGGCCGCCCCTTTAATTTTTTGGACTTGGGGGGAGGCGTTTCCCGCGAAAAGACCTGCGCCGCCCTGAGCCTGCTCCTGCATACCCGGGAAGTCGAGGGCGTGTTTGTCAACGTGTTCGGCGGCATCAACAACTGCCTGACGATTGCCGAGGGTATCCGGGACGCCATCCGAAATACCGGGAGCCGAAAACCCGTGATGGTGAAAAGCAGAGGCTTTTCCCAGGAGGAAGGCTGGAAAATCTACGACGAGCTTGGCTTGGGGCAGGTTCGCTACGGCACGACGGACGACGGCGTCAAGCTCCTTCTGCGCAGACTGGAGGCGAAGGCATGAGCGTTTTGGTGGGAAAAGAGACGAGGCTTCTCGTGCAGGGAATCACCGGAAAGCAGGGACGGTATCATACGCAGCGGATGCTTGACTGCGGCATGGCAATTCCCGCGGGCGTTTCGCCGGGGAAGGGGGGAAGCGAAGCAGAAGGGGTTCCGGTCTTCGATTCGGCGGCCGAAGCCCTGCAAAAGCATCCCGAAATCAACGCCTCCATGATCATTACGCCGCCCAAGGCCGTCCTCTCCTCCGCGCTGGAAGCGATCGCCTGCGAAATTCCTCTTCTCGTAATCATCACCGAGTTTGTCCCGGTTTTGGACACCCTGCGCTTCGTAAAGGCTGCGCGGGAGCGCGGCGTTACGATTGTGGGGCCCAATACCATCGGCGTGATTTCGCCCGGCAAGGGGAAAATCGGGGTCATGCCCGAATATATCTACAAGCCGGGCAAAATCGGCGTCGTTTCCAAAAGCGGAACGCTCACGCACGAAATATCCTCCAATCTCAGTTTCGCCGGCTTCGGCCAATCCACCTGTCTTTGCATCGGCGGGGATCCCATCCGGGGGCTCAGCCATACGGAAGGCCTTGCGCTGCTGCGCGACGATCCCGATACGCTTGCCGTTATCCTCATCGGCGAAATCGGCGGTTTGAGCGAAGAGGATGCCGCGCAATACATCATGGAGACGAAGTATCCCAAGCCGGTTTTTGCGTATATCGCGGGCGCGCAGGCGCCGGAGGGCAAAAAGATGGGGCATGCCGGGGCGATTGTGTCCGGGGGAATGGGAACGGCGCGTTCCAAAATCGAACGGCTCCGGGCGGCGGGCGTAACGGTGTGTCCCACCGTGGGCTGTGTCTTAGAAGAAATCCGGGATTTAAACGGACGCATGGGAGGCGCTTTGGCTACCGTCGAACCCTTAAGGGACGAAGCGGTTTTACGATAAGGAACGGGGAAGAATCCAATCAAACAGGCGCGCAGCGCGCGAAATACATGCCCCGGCGGGACGATACTGTCCC
>DCTG01000083.1 GCA_002329245.1 Clostridiales bacterium UBA1446 | reverse complement strand
GATTTTGCAGAGCAAGGCGCGCAAGGGCCATCCTCCCGTAACCGGATCGAAAAAATCGGGATCCCCGGCCGGCGTGAGCACGTTGGCGTTGGATTCCCAGAGCCCGCCCAGCCACGGCTCGCGGTATGGCTGTTCCGGGAACCACCAGTGGCTCTGCACATTGACGACGCGCGGATCAATCTCGTCGGCCACACGGGCTTTCTGCCGGATGACGCCGCGCATCGTTTCCACGTAAACCCAGTCCCCGTCCTCTATCCCGTGTTTGGCCGCCGTTTCCGGATGGATATCCATAATGGGCTCGGGATATTGTTCCCTTGTGCCGANNGTTTTCGGAATGAAACATCGGCCGGAAATTCCCGCCCGTAATCAGGATATAGGGATACTCTTTCGCAAGCTCAGGCGTGCGGTACGGACTTTCGGCAGGCTCTTCGTAAAACGGAAGCGGATCGTAGCCGAGCTTTTCCAATACGTTTGAATACAGCTCGATCTTTCCGGAAGGCGTAGCAAAGCCCGTCGGCTTTCCGGTGCGCGGGTTTATTTTGTCGTATGTCCAGGGCTCGTCGCTGCGGATAAAGTACTCCTTCGTCGCGGCTTCCCGGAATGTCAGTCCCAACGGCGCGAGGCGGTAATCGGCCAGTTCCTCCTCGTCCTTCCAAGGGAAGTATTCCGCGTATCCCAGACGTACGGCCAGGTCCTTCCAGAACTGATAGTCTCCCCGGCGCTCTCCCAGCGGCCGGACCGCGCGCTCCCCGCATTTGATCTGCGCGGACATGTCCTCGTGCGTTTCGCACATCGGCGTTTCGAGTTTGCTCGCGGAGGGCAGCACATAATCGGCAAGCATCGCCGTCGGCGTCATGACCATGTCGCAGACCACGGAGAGCTCCAAATTGGGGCTTTTCAGCGCCCTGTAAACAAGCTTCGTATCCCCGGCGTTTAAGAGCGGGTTGCTGCCCCAGGTGATGTTCGCCGTGATCGGATACGGATCCCGCTCCAAAATCGCCTTCCAGATGAGCGGCTGCACCGAAAGGAAGTTATGCGCGCACATCGGAAACGGGATCCCGTAGGTTTCTTCGTAAAGCGGCGCCATGATTTCATAGCCGGGCCAGGTCATGAGCCGGAAACGGTCGGCGCCGATCTGCTTTTTCCGCTGCTCCACAGGCAGCTTATCCGCAAGCTGCAGCATCGAATCCCGCATAGCGATTTTTCCGCCCCGGATGGGGCCCGGTCCGGCGCAGCACTCCCCGCCGCCGACCTTCAGGTTCCCTGTAAGAGCGCGCAGACAGAGGCGCGCCTGCTCCACACGAATGGAATTGCGGCCGATCTGATCGCCCGAGGAGGAGTCCTTCAGCTCCGCCGGAAACTGGGTTGCGTACATGCGAGCCGATTCGACGACTTGCTTTTCCGTGAGCCAGGTGATTGCGGCGACCTTCTCCGGCGTGTATTCCGCCGCCCGCGCCTTCAGCTGCTCAAAGCCGTAGGTCCACTCGTTTACAAACTCCTTGTCGTAAAGCTCCTCGCGGATGATGATGTTGATCCATCCCATGAAAAGCGCCGCGTCCGTTCCGGGGCGAATGCGCAGCCACATGTCCGCATCGTCTCCCATGGCGGTTTTTCTCGGATCGATGAGAATGATTTTGGTAATACCGTCCTCGCGCTGTTTTTTCAGGCGCTGCCATTGCAGGGGCCCGCTTGCGCTCATGTCACTCCCGTCCAAGACCGCAAGCTTTGGCGGACCGCCACTGTATCTTCCGCCCTGGCAGGTGCCGAGGAGCGCGTAGGAAAGCGCCGTCGTATTGCAGTGGCAGACGGTACCCGCGCAGCCGATGTTGCTCGGGTTTCCGAACAGGTTTAGAAAACGCGTCCGGATTCCGTACATGTCGCTGCGATAGGTGCCTTCCGTGAGCGCCAGCGTCTCGGGTCCGTACTTTTCCTTGAGCGCCGCGAGCTTTTCGGCGATCTCATCCATCGCCTGCTCCCAGGAGATTTGTTCCCATTTGTTTTCTCCGCGTTCTCCGACCCGTTTGAGCGGATGCTTCAGCATGTGTTCGCTGTAGAGCCATTTGATATGATGCGGAAGCCGGTCCCCGCAGCCCTTGTTCGGGGCCGGGTACTCCTGATTGGGCCTGAGGGAAAGGAGCTTCTCCCCCTCCACCACGGCCGTAAGACCGCAGTACATCTTGCATCCCGGCGAAGGCCAGCACACGATTTTCCTTTCTTCCGCAGCCATTTTCCCTCTCCTCCTTCCTTCCACCGATGCGGACCGCTCGGATTCTTCCCCGCGTCAAAAACGGGTCACGGTTCCTCCTACACGACCTCGTGCATGGTCCGCGTAACGATCTCGGCCTGCAGCTCGGGCGGCAGGTCGATAAAGTAGGCGCTGTATCCGCCGACCCGGACGATCAGGTTCTTATGGTTTTCGGGATGCTCCTGCGCGTCCAAGAGCTCCTCCCTGCTGTGGATGTTGAACTGGATATGCCAGCCATCGCGCTTCATGAAGGCCTTGAGAAGCCAGCCCAACTTGTCGATCTTCTCCGGGGTATTCAGCACTTTCTTGGAAAACTTCATGTTCATGGTATAGCCCACGTATTCGGCGGCGTACGGCCCGTTGGTCGCCGAATTGATCGCGGCCGTCGGGCCGTTCACGTCCATGCCGGGCATGACCGAGCAGGCCGCGTCGTTGACGGGCGACCCGGCAAGCCTGCCGTTCGGCAGGGCGCCGATATACTTTCCGATTGTGATGTGCCCCGCCGCTGCGCCCCGGAATAAAAGCGGCTTTTTCCTGCTGATCGGGTCGATTTGGGCCTGAAGAATCTGCGGCACGCGCCGGGAAAGCTCGTCGT
>DCTG01000031.1 GCA_002329245.1 Clostridiales bacterium UBA1446 | reverse complement strand
CCAGAACATGGCGCTCAACTCCTTTATTACGAAGGAAGGCCTCGAAATGGGGCGCGCGCAGGTCGTGCAGGCGGAGGCCTGCGGACTCGAGCCCTCCGTTCTGATGAACCCGATTCTGCTCAAGCCCGTCACGGACATGGGCTCGCAGGTGATTGTAAACGGCCGGGTGATCGGCAACCGGACGGCGGCGGAGTATTTCGCCATGAAGCGGGAGCTTGTGCCGGACATTATGCGCGCCTATTGCACGCTCGCGGAGCAAAACGACATTATCGTCCTCGAGGGCGCGGGGAGCCCCGCGGAGATTAACCTCAAGGACGACGACATTGTGAACATGGGCATGGCGCGGCGCGCCGGAGCGCCCGTGCTGCTTGTGGGCGACATCGACCGCGGCGGCGTGTTCGCTCAGATTGCGGGAACGCTCCTGCTGCTCGAGGAGGCGGAGCGCGCTCTGGTGAAGGCATCCGTCATCAACAAATTCCGCGGCGACCGGGAGATTCTCGCCCCGGGCCTTCGCATGCTCGAGGAGATTACCGGGAAGCCCGTCGCGGGCGTGCTGCCGTACCTTTCTTTGGATATTGAAGACGAGGACAGCCTTTCGGAGCGCCTCGGAAAGCGGGAAGCCGGAAGCGGCATCGACGTGGCGGTGATACGCCTTCCGAAGCTTTCCAACTTCACCGATTTTAACGCCTTGGACGCGACGGAGGGCTTTTCGGTCCGCTATGTGGATTCCGTCCGCGCGTTGGGCTTTCCCGACCTTGTGATTCTGCCGGGCACCAAAAACACGATTTGCGATTTAAACTGGCTGCGGAAAAGCGGCCTGGAAGCGGAAATCAAGAAGCTCGCGGCGGCGGGCACGGCGGTGTTCGGCCTGTGCGGCGGGTATCAGATGCTTGGGGAGCTGATATCGGATCCCGAAGGCGTGGAGGGCGGCGGCGAGGTCGAGGGATTGGGGCTGCTGCCCATCCGGACCAAGTTTGCACCCGAAAAGCATTGCACGCGCGTCACCGGCCGGATTCTGCGGCCCGGCGGGGCGTTCTCCCCGCTCGGCGGCGCTTTGGTGGAGGGGTATGAAATCCATATGGGCGAAACCGCCCTCTCCGAAGGGGCGGCGCCTCTCCTCTTCTTGGACGGCGGGCAGTACGACGGCTGCTGTTCCGGAAACGTCTGCGGCAGCTACCTGCACGGCTTTTTCGATTCCGCGCAGTGCCGGGCGGCGCTCTGCCGCGCGCTTTCGGGAAGGGACGCGGAAGCGGAGATGTTCGACTTTGCGGCCTACAAGCATAAGCAGTATGACCTTTTGGCGGACGCGGTGCGGGAAAACCTCGACATGGCGCTCATCTACCGCATATTGGAGGCCGGGATATGAAGGGTCTGACGCATGTCTACACCGGCGACGGAAAGGGAAAGACGACCGCGGCGCTCGGGCTTGCGCTGCGCGCGGCGGGCTGCGGGCGGCGCGTGCTGATCGTGCAGTTTCTCCAGGGCCGGGAGAGCGGCGAGGTGCGGGCGCTCGCCTTTCTCCCGAACATCACCCTGCTCCGGCTGGACAGGGACTACGGGTTTTATAAAACCATGCCGGAGGAGGACAGAAAACTTGTGCGGGAGCGGCACGACAGGCTGCTTTCGGAGGCGGTTGACCGGGCGCTGGCGGGGGNNCTCCCGCCTACCGGTACGGCGCCGTGGACCGGGAACGGGTGGACTTTTTTTTAGAGAACAAGCCGGAGGGTCTCGAGCTCGTGCTGACCGGGCGGGACGCGCCGTCCGAACTTTTGGAGCGGGCAGACTATATCACGGAAATGCAAAAACGCAGGCACCCGTTTGACCGGGGAATTACCGCGAGGGAGGGCATTGAATATTGAAACCGGAACTGGAACGCGTCCTGCCGGACGAAATTGAAAAGCGCAGCTTTGAAATCATTGAGTCGGAGCTGCCGCATCCGCTGGACGGTACGCTTGCGCCTATTATCAAGCGGGTCATCCACACCACGGCCGACTTTGAATACGCCGATTCGCTTTATTTCTCTCCCGACGCGGTTTCCGCCGCGCGCGAAGCGCTGCGCGCCGGCGCGCGGATTGTGACGGATACGAATATGGCCAAAACCGGCATCAACAAGGCGGCGCTGTCCAAGCTAGGGGGCGAGGTTCTCTGCTTCATGGCCGACGAGGACGTGGCGCGGGCCGCGAAGGAGCGCGGCACGACGCGCGCCGCCGCCTCCATGGAGAAGGCCGCGCGGCTCGACGGGCGGCTCATTTTCGCCATTGGCAACGCCCCCACCGCGCTCGTGCGCCTGTACGAGCTGATTTGCGAGGGCCGGATTGCGCCCGCGCTTGTGATCGGCGCGCCGGTCGGCTTTGTCAACGTCGTACAGGCCAAGGAGCTGATTTTGCAGGCGAACGTGCCCTGCATCGTCGCGCGCGGGCGCAAAGGCGGCAGCAATGTGGCCGCCGCCATTGTGAACGCGCTGCTGTATACGACGCCGGAGCAGGCCTAGGGATGGAAGATGGAGACGAAAGTTACGCGGCGCGCTGAGGGCAGCGGGCCGTACAAGTACGGAGGGTAAGGGAAGCGGATATAACAAAGCGATGAACCGAAAAGCGAAAGGCGCGCCGAAGGTCGGCGCGCCTTATTTGTTGGGAACAGGCGGCCCGAAGAGAGCGGCGGGCCGCCTGCGAAAGAAAGCGATAGCGTTCGTGTACGGAAAGCGGAAGGATTATTGCGCGAAGAAGCGGTCGATAACCACGCTGCCGTCCCGGAACACCAGGCGGATGTCCCGCGTGTTGCGGATGTCGTCGAGAGGGCTGGACCCGAGTACGACGAGATCCGCCGCCTTGCCCGGCTCCACCGTGCCGAAAACGTCGTTTTTCCGGAACAGTTTCGCGTTCCCGCCCGTGGCGGCGGTCACGGCCGCAAGCGGCTCCATCCCCGCGCGCACAAGCAGCTCCATTTCCATATGGACGCATTCCCCGAAGGGGATGAAGGGGATTCCCGAGTCGCAGCCGACGCCGAACTTCACTCCTGCCCGCACCATTTTGCCCACCGCAGTTTCCAAGGCGGGATAGACCGGCGGCGCGCCCGGAATGGAGCCTTCGTGCAGATTCGTGGCCGTCATCGTGGGGACCACCCAAACGTCCCGGCCGGTCAGCAGACGCAGAACCTCGTCCGTCACCTCGTGGTCGGAGGTCGCCACATTGATCGTATGCTCCACGCTGTCTGCCCCGCAGAGCACCGCGTCCTTCAGGTTCCCGATATCGTCCACGTGCGCCATCACGGGTTTCCCGTGTTTGTGCGCCGCGTCGACAATCCGGCGCAGCTGCTCGTTCGACAGGCGCGGGACCGTGCAGGGGTACTGCATCTTATTGTCGTCCGAGACGAAGATTTTGATCCAGTCCACGCCGAGATCGGAAAGCTTTGCGATTTCCGCTTCGATATCCGTATCCGCGCGCAGGATGACGCAGGCGTTTTCCACAATCGCGGCGTCGCTGAAGAAGACGGTAAAGGCCGGATGGCCGCCGTCCGCCTGGACCATGCGACCCGCGGCGATTACGCGCGGAGAGCGGATTTTCCCCGCGTTCACCTCGTCCCGGAACTCCAAAATTTCCGGCGTGAAGTCGCCCGCACTGCGGACCGCGGTCACCCCCCACCGGAGCGCGGCTTCCCTGTGCTCGGCATAATCGTAGCTCCCGAACCTTCCGGTCAGCCCCGGCCGGTCCAGCCGGGCGCTTCCCCCGAAATGCGTATGGGCGTCGGAAAAACCGGGCAGCAGCGTCATACCCTGAAGGTCGACGACTTGCGCGCCGTCGGGAACGGGGAGTCCCCTGCCCACCGCTTCAATCTGTTTTCCTTTGAGTATGACCGTCGCATCCCGCTGCGGCGNNCGTCTATGAGGACTGCGTTTTTCAGTACGAGCATTCCATCACTTCCCTTGGCGGTTGATTAATTCCTCAGGAGGAGCTTACGGGCATACCGCCTGTTCCGGGCGGATATGCCCGTAAGTTCTGAGCGTGTTTTACGGTTGGCCTCAGAAGACCAGATTCCCTAACGGATAGAGGAGCAGGAAGCAGATGACGCAGCTGATTACCGTCANNTGAATACCGCGCTGCCCTTGCACCAGGGGTCGGCATAGGCCACGCCGACCGGAACGTAGGCGGGCGGAATCGTGTAGGCCAAGTTCGCGCTGACGCTGACGGCAATGGCGACCAACACGGGCGGGATTCCCATGGAAATCGCGATCGGAATGCCCGCGCTGATGAAGATGATGCCGACCGGCACGTTGTTGGCCACGTTCGTGATCAGTACGCACAGAATCGACAGAACGCCGATGAAGAGGAAGGGGCTCATGCCCGCGGTCAGAGGCACCACATAGGTCGCAATCCAGGCGGGAATGCCGGTTGTCTGCTCTCCCATGGCTCCGGCGACCATCATGATGCCGGCAAGCAGAACGACGGGCAGCCAGTTGATCTTGGAGAACGCCTCAGGCAGGCTCAGCAGCGGTTCGCCGTCGACGCGGATGATGGCGAGCAGAATGATGCCAAGCATGAGGGAGGAGGAGTCGGTCAGTCTGCTCNNTGCTCATAAAGGCATAGAGACCGGACTGGGGCGCCAAGAAGCCCAAGAAACCGGGGATCAGCCACAGGATCAGGACAATGACGCTGATGGCGATGGTGAGCTTTTCGCGCTTTTCCATCGGACCGGGCCGCATCGCTTCTATCTTGGCGTGGTCCATGTTCTCAAGCTTGCTCATGTCCGGCTTGACAAAGCCGCGGAACCAGAAGAACATGAGGATCCAGATGATGAAGCCCACGGGGATGCCGACCGCCATGTAGCCGACCATGTTGGCTACCTCGCCGGTCATGGCCGAATAAATGCTCATCCACAAAATGGGAAGCGTATGGCAGATGGGCGTCATGGCGAAGCCAAGAATGGCCGTGAAGGTCACGCCGATGATAATCATCCGCGGCCAGGCTTCCCCTTTCTTGAAGCCTAAAATTTCAAACATTTCATGGACGATGGCGAGCATAAAGAACTGCGCCGGGGTCACGTCCAAAAACAGGGCGACCACAAGGCCGGAGAGCAAAAGCATGAACGTAAACGTCCAGGGGTTCTTTTTCGCGAAGCTGCGCGTTACAAACCAGAGACACAGTCTGCGGATGGCGCCGCACTTTTCCAGCGCGAAGCAGAGAATGAGCGCGCACATGACGAAGACGGTAATCCACTGGCCGAACGATTGCATGCCCGCCTCGTAGATGCCGGCAAGCTGCCAGGAATTCGGATAGATCGCGAAGGCGTCAAGGCCGAACAGGATGATCGCCACAAAGGTGGGCCACATCATGTCCACCGCGGACCAGAGATAGATGACGCCGATAAACTCGCCGAGCAGGGCCATGCCGCTGGGCGTAATGGGATCGAAGGGAGGAATGAAGCGGAAGCAAACCATGATCGCGATGCCGATTAAGGATTTTATGATGTACTTTGTGTCTATCTTATTCTTTTTCGCCTCTGCAGTTTCAATCACAAAATTACCTCCTCGAATGGATTATTGAAATCCCCATTTTGCCGCTTTTGTTCTCTTTGTAAAACATCGTCCCCCCTTCTGCATGCCATGCCGGATGAACCCGCCCCGCCGGTTACCCCCGCTCGCCTTTCGCCGGGGGCCGGAGGGACGGCCCGAAGCCCCCTCCGGACTAAACGTTCATCCCGGCCACAAAGCCTTCCCGGACAGCCTTGACGGCTTTTCTGGGAGTGATTGCGTCGCCGACGACAACCGTTTCGCACAGGCCCTTCAATTCTTCTTCCAGAGGATTGTATGCCTTCGTTCCGATTGCGAGAACGACGGTATCGCAGGGGTAGAGTATGGTCTCGCAGCCCGTATCCAAAAGGGCGCCCTGCTCCGTCACGCCGGCCAGCTTTGTCTTCGTCAGGATCTTTACGAAATACTTGTTCAGAACATCCTTCAGATCGTCCCGGATACCGCCTTCCATATCGTTCGCGATATCCGGCAGCATTTCGACGATCGTCACCTTTTCCTTGCACTGCACGCACAGATAGGACGCCGTCTCCGCGCCGATCATGCCGCCGCCGGCAACCAATACGTTCATGCCGGTGTCCGCGCGGCNNCGCGCAGAACGTCTTCCGCAAGCACCACGTTGGGAAGATTGATTCCGGGAACGTCGGGAATAATCGGCCGGGCTCCGGTGGCGAGAATCACCTTATCCGGCTTTTCCTTCTTGACAATTTCCGCGGTGAGCGGCGTGTTCAAGTAAATTTTTACGCCCAACTTCTTAATCTGCCGCAGCTGCCAGGCGGGAAGGGTTGCAAATTCGCCCTTGAACGGCGGGTAGGAAGCCGAGACGAACTGCCCGCCGAGGCTGCCGGTGGCTTCGTACAGATGCACGTCGTGCCCCTTGATCGCCGCGGCGCGGGCCGCCTCCATCCCGGCGACGCCGCCGCCGGCGATGAACACCTTTTTGGAAACCGGGGCTTTGGAAAAATCGGTTTCGAATTCATATCCGAGCTCCGGATTGANNGCATATAGGTGGACGCCGTGCAGCCCTGCAGGCATCCGATGCACTGGCGGATCTCCTGCAGCTCGCCCCGCTTCGCCTTTTCGGGATAATGCGGGTCGCACAGCGATTCGCGCGCCATGCCGATAAAGTCCGCCTTGCCGGAGGCGATGATGTCTTCGGCCATCCAGGGCTCCTGAATCCTTCCGACCGTAATGACGGGGATTTTCACGATTTTCTTCGCTTCCTCCGCGAAGCGCACACCCCAGCCGTGGCTCTGGTAGAAGGAAAGCACGGACGCGACGGAGGACCTCGTCCCGTACATCCCGAAGGTCAGGTGGATCGCGTCGGCGCCGCACGCCTCGATATCGCGCAGAATCTGCCTCGTTTCGAACATGGTGCGGCCGCCGTCGGCGCCGTCCTCCGCGGACAGGCGGACCTGCATCGGGAAATCGGGTCCCACCGCGCGGCGCACTTCCGTAAGCACCTCCCGCAGGAAACGGGTCCGGTTTTCGTAGTTCCCGCCGTACTCGTCGATGCGCTTGTTCGAGTTCGGGGAGAGGAACTGATGAATGAGATACCCGTGCGCGGCGTGCACCTCGACGCCGTCGAACCCCGCCTTCACCACGTTGGCGGCGGTGATGCCGAAGTCCTTAACGATCTGCTGAATCTCCTCAATCGTAAGCTCGCGCGGAATCTCCTTGTTCCAGGGACAGGGAATCGGAGAACAGGAGACCGGCTGCGCGCCGTTGTTGACCTCGTGGTTCGACTGCCTGCCCGCGTGATAGATCTGGCAGAAGATCTTGCTTTCATACTTATGGATCGTGTCGGTCAGCTTCCTGTGGCTGGGAATCTGCGCCTCGTCGTACAGGCCCCCGATATAGGGGTACCCGCCCGCGTGCTTATTCACGATGTAGTCCTCCGTGATGATGAGGCCCCAGCCGCCCTTTGCCTTTTCTTCGTGATACCGTATGTACCGGTCCGTAGCCAGACCGTCCTTCGGATTCAGATTGGCCACCATCGCGGGAACCACCAGGCGGTTTTTGATTTCACACGTTCCGATTTTCATCGGGGAAAACAGATGAGGAAACATACTTCTAATCTCCCTCCTTAAGTGTTGAGCAAGCTTATTTTTTAGTGTATACTAGTTCTGGAAAAATGGGAAATAATTAAAATTTTGTCACATATAATAAATAATTATGAAAGACGCCTTGTATTTTTGTTTCTTTTGTAATACAATGCATGTTTGGGTGGTATTATGGACAGTGAGCAGCTCCGCTATTTCATTACCGCCGCACAATGTCTCAACTTCACGGAAACCGCAAGGAAATACTTCATGACCCAGCCTGCGATCAGCCATCACATCAGTGAACTGGAAAAGCAATTGGGCGTGAAGCTGTTTTTGCGCGCCGGAAAACAGGTTTCTCTCACCAGCGAGGGCGAGCTGTTTCTGCGCGAGGCTATCGAGATGTTGGATAAAATGCAGGAATCCATCCTGAAGGTCCAAAGGCACAGCCAGGGCAAATCCGGAAAGATATCGATCGGCATTGTCAACACCTCCAACGAGGTGTTTATTCGTTGCCTTTCCGCATTTTCCAGGCGGTATCCCGATATCCTCATCGACGTTCATACGACGACGGGTATCGACCAGAGCATATCCATCCAGGAGGGACGGTACGACTTCCATTTCACCATCTCGCAGATGGTGCTCGGCAGCACTATGTTGGATTACACCTTTTCCCATCGGGACCGCTATTGCCTTGTGGTTCCGTCAAGTCACCCGCTTGCCTGCCAAACGCCCGACTTCGCCCTGCTCGGAGAGGAGCGGTTCGTGATGATCAATTTTGCCGACGCTCCCCTTCTGCACGGAAATATTTTGGAAATCTGCAAGAACCGGAACTACTCCCCCAAGATCGTGGGTTATTACAACCGCGCGGAATCCCTGCTGCTTTCAGTCAGCGCCGGGGTCGGAATCACCATATTGCCCGAGAAAATCATCAGCTCCTGTCATTCCACAAATATCAGCTATATGCCGATTCCGGGCGACGACAGCCTGCTGACCTCCGTGATCGCCTGGAAGGTTCGCAGCACCAACAGCGCCGCGCATAAATTCCGGGACGTCGTTTTGGAACTGTATCCGAAAACGGCAGACTTACTGGAAACCCCGGAGGCGCTTTGCCGGTAACTGCCGGGAAAAGCCTCCCCAGCCGATAAAGCGACAAAACGAAAGCCGAAGCGAAAGCTTCGGCTTTTTTTGTTTTTCCACCCCTCAGGCGCTTCGCGCCGGCTCCCCTCAAGGGGAGCCTTGAGACGAAAGACGGCGGGACGGAAATGGATGCGGAAAAGGCTAAGGTACGGCGGGGCGGGGGGCTTGCGGGCCGGGCGGTGTTTGGAGGCTTTTCGTCCGGAAACCATACGCGCGCTTTTGTCATATGCTGTAAGGCGGATGAAACTGTTACGGAAAGCGTGGTTTCGGGAAATGAAAGAAATCTGGAACATGATCCAGTTGGCATTCGTGGCGATCGGAGGCTGGTTCGGCTGGTTTTTAGGCGGCTTTGACGGTTTTCTTTACGCGTTGGTCGTTTTTATGGCGATAGATTACCTGACCGGCCTGATGGCCGCGGTGGTGGAGAAAAAGCTGTGCAGCGAAGTCGGATTCCGGGGGATTTTCAAAAAGGTCCTTATCTTTCTGTTCGTGGGCATCGGCAGTGTGATTGACAAACAGATTATCGGAGAGGGCAGCGTTCTGCGCACCGCCGTCATTTTCTTCTATATCTCCAACGAAGGGATCAGCATCCTGGAAAACGCGCTCAGAATCGGGCTTCCCATTCCCCAGAAACTCAGGGACGCGCTGAACATGCTCAAAAGCGAAGAGGAAGGCAGAAAATGATTTCAGCGGAAGAACACCCGACCTCAACCGGAAGCCACCACGGTTTCCGGTTCTTTTTGTCTTCTTTTCGCGCCGCAGCATTCCCGTTCGGCAAGCATATTGTCGGATATACTCATATACTGTCTCAAGGAGGTGCTGAAATTGTTTTACTATGACGTACAGCCGGGAGACAGTCTTTCCAAAATCGCCGGTTATTTTGATGTCGGCGTGCAGGATATTTTGGCTTTAAACCCGAGACTTAATCCGAACGTGATTTACCCCGGACAGAGAATTATGATCCCAATCAGCAGAAACCTGTATCAGTTGTATCCCTGGTATTACCTCGACCCTTACGTTTTTATCCGGTATCCGCGCCGTTATTGGGACGACAGAAGGCGCTGGCCCCCCAGATGGCGCGACCGGGACAGATGGCCGGGACCGGACGGAAGGCCGCCCTGGGACGGAGGAAGACCCGGGCAGGACGGAAGACCGCCCTGGGCCGGAGGAAGACCGGGACCGGACGGAAGACCGCCTTGGGATGGGGGCCCCGGAAGAAACGGAAGGCCGCCCTGGGCCGGAAGATAGGGAGCAGATACGGGAAAGGATCCGAGCGCTGCCGATTTGCGCCGCGGCACTGCAAAGCGGGGGATCGACTGTTCCCTTTCCGAAAACATGTGATTTAGTTCAAGGGCTGAAACATAAAGAAAGCCGCCCTTCTCCCGGATGAAACCGGCAGAAGGGCGGCTGAGATTTGTATTATTTACAGGATTTACAGGGCTTTTTGGCGCAGGGTTCCTCGCGCCTGACGCAATGCTGCACAAGAAAAGTTCCGAGCTCGTGTTCCTTCAGGCTTTCCCGTATCGCTTCCTCAAACGTATCGTAGGCTCCGATCACCCTGCCGACTTTGATGGAGATGTATTTTTGCGGATACTTTTGATACAGCTCCTCAAAATTCTCTTCGAAGAAATCGTAGTTTCCCAGGCAGATTGCTTTTGCCACTTCGAAAGCAATTTTGCGTTCCATTCCTGCCCCCTTTTCCCGAGCGCCGGCTGCGCCCCGACCAAAGCGGCGAAGCGGTTATAGACTCGGCAAATCCGGCTTCTCCTCTTCTTCCTTATTAAAATATATCGTGATTTGCGCGCGCGGTTTTAACGCTTTTTATTCCCGATAGAAATGGAAGGGAGCCCGTACCGCCTACCGGCGGTTTTTCGGCATATTTCGCCATATTGCGGGGCGTATTACGCAAGAGACTCCGGGGGCCTGCCCAAGGGNNGCCCCCGTTTTCTCACACCGCCCCCGCCAGCTTGCAGATCAGCGCGTCCAAATACGCAATCGCCCCGCAGTTTTCCAGCCAGTACTCCGGCACGCCGATTACGCCCCGCTCCGAGAGCTTTTTCACCGCTTTCTCAATGTCCGTTTCAGCCGTTCCGGTGCGCGCCGCCTTCTCCGCGCCCTTGAGGATGAGCTTGTCCAAATATTTGACCTCGTCCCAGTGCGCCATCCAGTATTCCGGCGAGGAGATCACCCCAAGGCGCGTAAGCTTCTGCAGCGCCGGCCATACCGGCGGCCAGAAGCAAAAGTAGCAGCGCACCTCGGCCCGAAGGACGGAAAGCGGCGCTCTCGCGCGGTTTGCCGCTTTGCTTGCCGGGTCGTGGATCAGTACGTTTGAGCCTTCGCAAGCATACCACAGGATGTAATGCCCGCCCGTCGTCCAGCGCCCCGGGCCCATAATGCAAACGACGAGGCCGCCGTCTTTGACGCAGGAGAACGCCGCGCTATGGCTTCCGGTCTGCAGGAAGGGGAGCTTGTGCCTTTCCGCGAAGCCCTGAAAGAGCGCCCAGGCCGTCCCGTTGTCGGCCGTGCGGTAGCCGTTTTCAACCGCCCAGGCCGCCGTTTCCACTGGCGTAATCGCGGGGTCCAGCCATGTCGCCGCGATCATGGCCGCGCAGGCGGGCCCGCAGCCGGTCCCCCCGATTGTCGCCTTCGACTTCCCGACGGCATAACGGACGGCCTTCCACCGGCCGTCCGTTTGCATGTAATAAGCCGGCCGCTTAGCCATCGTCCTGCTCCCCGACTGCTTCCATAGCTTCCTGCGTGCCCTCGATTGCTCGCTTGACCGCGGCGGCGTCAATTTTCCCCTCGGTGACGATGTACGTCGCGACGGACACAATTGCGGTAATTGCCCCCGCCACGGTCGTGATGTCGGACGCGTCCACGCCGAGCGACATCGCGATGCCGGCAGNNTCCGGCAGCCACGCCGGCGATTGCAAGCCACAGCTTGCGGCTGGAGAGTTTTCTGAGAATGGTTTGCATGCTTTCAACCTCCTTGTTCCGTTTCTTCGTCCGGGTTTGTTTTGAGCTGTGCCATGGCCGTGTCGTGGACGATTCCGCCGGCCGTGTTTTCCTTTTTGGATTTTTCGAGGTAGAACCCCGCGGTCACCGTAACAAAGCCCGCGCTGGCCGGGATGAGATAGATAAGCGGCGCCGTGTCCCGCAGCACGAATACGGCCGCGACGGCGACTGCCCCCACGGCCATAAAAAGAAGAACGCTCCACCAGAGAAGCTTTTTGGACGTCGGCACCTGCTTTTTACTCATCTCCTCCCCCCTTTCTGCGATTGAGATAATCGTCGATTCGTTTGTGGGCCTGCTTTGCCGAAGCTTCCACCTCCGCCAGCTTAATTTCCATGGGGTTTATTTTGCTTACCGTCTCCTTGATGTACTTGATGTCCGTCCGCATTTCCGTCAGGTCGCTGACCTTGCCGTTTTGCCGCCTCAGGAGCGTTCCGCAGCCCACCAGCACGGCAATCAAGATGCTGGCCGACTGGACGGCCGACAATAATTCGCTGATTTCCACGCATTCGCCTCCTTTTCCGCTTTTGTTCTTCGTTTGCCTGCCCCTTGCCTGTCCCTTGTCTTCGAAACCATACGGCTTTCCAATAGATTGACATTTTCAGGAATCGTTGCTATATTGTTGTCAGACGGCAGTGCCTTATCGCCGGGTAACTCGCTTTTTAGCGCTCCCGGTCTTGAACGTTAAGGCATTGCCGTCTTCCGTTATGACTTTGTGCGATAGCAATCTGTCTATCTGGTATTCCATCCCTTCTCCCAGGTTTTCACTTATCACAGATTTCAATATTCTCCCGACGACCTTCGCTCCTTCCGTTGTCTTCGCCCATTTTACGATTCCCGGCGGCAGTTTCTTCATGTAATTCGCCGCCGCCTTCGAGGAGAGCGCTTTTGACGCGGCAAAGCCGCCAAGTCGGTTCATGCCGGCAACCCCCTTTTATGCCAGATACGGCGTGTAATCGAGCCCGTAGTATTCCATCAGGGCGATAAATTCCTCTTCCGGGAGCGAACCGTACCGAATCGCGGCAAGAAGCGGGCGCAGTATCGTTTCGGTCACGTCTCCGCCGCGCGCCGCGTTGGCGTCAAGCTGCTCCTTCAAACGCATCGCGTTGTCGCTCAGCTTCGTTGTCCCGCCGCCCTTCGTTTGTAAATACCCCATCCCGGCAAGCGTCTGGTTCGCCTCCTCCGGCGTCAGAACCCCGCTGTTTACCAAAGCGTTGATCTCGCTCACCGTCAGAGCGGTGTCTTTCGTCCCGCTCGTTCCGCTTTTCCCCGACTGGTTGATCTGCGTCCAGCGCATCCGGTTTTCCTCTTCCAGCTGTGCCGCGGCTCTCGCCGCCGCCTCCTGCTCCCTGATCTTCCTTTCCCGTTCCGCTCTGAGGTAAGGAATCTGCCAGTCGTCGGATGGATCCCCGTTGTTCGCCACGCGGTCGATCTCCGCCTGGTAGTCCGCGTAGAACTGATCCGTGTTGCCAATCCACTCCTGCCTTGCCCGCTCCTCTTCCTCCCGTGCCCTTTGCTCGTCGCTCTTGAGCTTGTTCATGTACTCGGAAAGGAAGGAAATATCCCGCTCCTTCGAAGCGGAGTAAAGATCCTTCTGCAGCGCGTTGGCAAGGTTCGCCGCGTTTGTGTTGTAGGTGTTTTTCAGGTTGTACCGCTGATTCTCGATATCGAGGTTCGCCTGCGCCTCGGACTGGTTCAGGCTGTTCAGCGTCCCCTGCAGCCCCACGTTGCGGTAGATTTCCGGCATCCCGCCGGCGCTGCCCTTAATCCCCCTGGCAGCCATGTACTGGGCGAAGTTCATTGCCCCCACGTCGGAGGCTGCCGCGGCTTCGTTTCGCTTCTTGTAGTACGTGTCCTTCAGCCCGCTCTGCCGCGTCCCAATGTCAAGAAGGGAAGAATCCAAGGCGTTCTTCATGTTCGCCAGCGAGGTTTCATACGTGCTCTGCAGGCCTCGTATGGTGTTCTCGTACTGCGCGTCGAGCAGGTCTTTATAGACGTCCGTGTAGCCTCCGGAGGAGGAGGAAATGGACGACCTGCCGGAGGAAATCGGCGTACTGCCCGGGCTCGGCCCGTAACCCGCCCCTGGCGCGTATTCTGTTGCACTTCCTTGCGTTGGCTTTTCATCACCTTTGTAATTCGCGATATAGTTGAGCGCCTGGTTGTAAATATCGTCGTAGGCGTACTGTTCCAGCCCCGGCGTGCCCGTCGCCTTTTCGACGCGCTCCTTCGTCGCCGACGCCACGTCCTCAATCGAAGCGCCAGAAGAAATCAGGTCGAGTATCTTTTCCCCGATGTCCGTGCTCTGACTGTACTTTGCCATAAAATCATCTCCTTTTTTGAGCATGAAAAAGCGCCCTCTTCCGAGAGCGCTTTTCTTATGAAGTTTTGCTTTATGCCGCTAACTCTGCCCGGATATAGTTAATCGGGACTACGAAGGTTTCATAATCATCTCCCGCCTCTACAATCCCTATCAGCTCCCCTTTCAAATTAAAAACAGCTCCGCCGGAACTTCCGGTTTCTGTAATTGGCTCAACGGTCATCCCAAAAATCTTGTTTGTATAATGTGCAGATTTCAGCACTTCCCCGCTCGTAATTACGTTCTTTTCTCCGTGCGGGCTGCTGATGATGTAAACCGTGTCGCCAACCTTCACTTCGTTGCTGTCTCCGATCTTCACCGGCTTCACGCTCCGATCCGGCGGGGTGAGTACCGCCGCGTCCTTTTTCTCGGCGCTGTCCGAAAGCTCTACCCAGATATCCGCGTCGCTGTCGTCGTACTTGACAATGTAATGGGATTTGTCCTCCACAACATGCCAGCAGGTGAGGATTTCATCGTAGTCTATCAAAACCCCGCTGCCCTGGCGATCGTAAGTCCCGTATTTCCCGTTGCTCCCCGCGTACACCATCACGCAGCTGTCCTTCAGCGCCTCGAGGTCTACGGTGTTGATCTCAACCTGCCGCTTCTCCTCGTTCCATTGGATATCCACGCCCAAGGCCTCTGCAATGGCCCGCAGCGGCAGCATGGTCGAGCCTTCCCAGTTCATCGGCACGGCCCCGTCAAACTCCATCGCCGTCCCGTTTACCACAATGGGATACTCCGCCGGGGAGAGCGTATAGCTCACCGTCGCCGCTCCCGTCCCCGCGAGCAGCATTGCCGCAATCATAAGCGAAAAGAGCCGCTTTTTCATCTCCTTCACCTCATGGATATCTTATCACATAATGGTGATTATTGTCAATTCCGGCCCTTCCCCGCTTACAGATCCGCGTCGGCAACCAACTTCGATATCTCAAAACCGTTCGCGCCGGATATATTATGGTTGATAATAAACTGCCTGGTATCGCCGCCATATGCCAAAGGCGCAATGTTATGGGTTTTCGACCAGTCCGGATTTACGACGCTTATCTTATTCAAATTCCCTTCGTTATCGTAAAATGCGACGGTCGGGTTGACGCGTTTTTCCTCTTTGTATGTGAGCCGCATGGTATGTATGCCGCCGGAGGAATCAAGCTGACCGGTTGCTNNACGCAGTTCCTCCCTGTAATCCGCCGGCGGGTCATACGCAAGGGTGGATACGCCGCTGATCTCCGTCTTAACCGCCGCCAGGTCAACCGTCTTACCGTCCGAAACAATCACGGTAAAAAACAGCATGTCTACCGTGTTGTCGTAATCGAACTGCACATATCCGAAGCTCGTAATGATGTTGATGATATTCGTCCATGCGCTCGGCTTCACTGCCGGAACAGTCGCGCTGCCGCTTAAAACCGTGCCATCATCCAGCATGGCGGATATCGTAAGGGTCTTCCCTGCGAAGAGCGAATACCCGCTTTCAATCCATTGGAGAAACTGCAGATCCGCTCCGCTTGCGGCCAGCGTGATATATCCGCTGTTCAGGGTCACGCTGCCGCTGCCTAAAAGCTTCCACCGGTCGATGGTGTATCCTGCTGCCGTATAGCTGCTCAAGCCCCGCTGATTCACAGGGTTCCGAAAGTCCCAGTTGTCCAGAAGGTTCCGGTTCGGCAGCATCCCTTTCAGGGTTGCTTCCGCCGTCTCAATATCTTCTTCCAACCCGTTTTGCGCCGCCAATAGCTCCGCCAAGTGCGTCTCGTTCCACCACTGCACAAACTTGGCGAAGTCCTCGTCGAACTTCGCCTTGAACTGCGCCGTCGTCAGTCCCCGCTCCTCCGGCGTCGTCCCGATGTTCGAAATCGTATCCGTCGAACCCGTGTAAGGCGTGTACGCCATAAAATCATCTCCTTTCGATGTCATGAAGCTAAGTAGGGCGCGCCGACCTCGGCGCGCCGCCGTTCTCTCCGTTCCCGGGGATCATAAGGTGCAATGCCCCTTATTCCTTCTCATGCGGCGGGTTGGATTCGATCTTACCCCCTGTTCTTCACTTCCCCGCCGATTCCCGCCGGGAATGTGATGGACAAAACCACCGCGTTCTCCTCGCTGTTGTTTTCCAGCCGGAACTTCAGCGTGTTGATCTGCTTCGCGTTCAGCTTCTTCTTAAACGGCTGCGGCGAGTAGTTCGTCTCAAAGCTGAAACTTGAAAAGTCCCATGTGTCGAAGTTGCCTAAGAAATACTTCGCCGTCCCGACCAGCTGAAAGGCCGCGTACCGGTCCGTCGAAATGTAGATGTCCACATGCGTCGACGTGAAGGGCAGAAGGGAAATGAACATGCTTCGGACGAACTTTCGCAGGTAGTCCACGCCGAAATTATAGTATCCCATCTCCCAATAGGCCTCGATCTTCTCCCCGTCGAAGGTCGCGAGACTGTCGTCGAACTTCATGATCATCCCGTCGGCCGTTCCGAAGTAGAGGTCCGAGTCCACGATCTCAAAACAGGTCGGCGTATGCGCCAGCTCAAGAATATACCACGCGCCCACCCGGTAATTGAGCACCCACACCTTTTTCCCGACGCAGAGCCAGTACTGCCCCCGGTCCGCCCAGTCCACGGTCAGCGCCCCGGTAAGGTCAACCTTGTCGAGGTCGTTCTGAATCCGCCGGGATACCCACTGCGCGTTGCGCTCGTTCATGACATAGGTGGAAACCCATTCGTACACGCCCTTCCACACCGTGAACGGGTTGTTGTAAATGAGCTGCGTCTGCCCCTTGGCGACGTTTCCCACCTTCGCGTTCATCGGGAAGACCGGGAAGAGCGTGGTTACAATCCCGGTCGAAGAGTCCATATACGTCTCCTGCGTGGAGTACCAGGCCGAGGCCTCGCTGTCGTCTCCGGAGGTAAACACCAGCTGCTTGTCGTACTGCGTGATGATGTCCGTAATCTCGTATTCCCCCACGTCGGAGTCCGCGAACTTCGGCCAGTAGCCGGGGTCGGAAAGTCCCGCCAGCGTCACGCCGGAGACAAATCTTGTATTCTTTCGGTTCGGGTTCCCGAAGAGCCACAGCCGCGCGTAATACACCCCGCCGAAATACCGGCAGTTCGTAATCAGCTCCCGGTCGCCGGAAACCGTCTTCGTCCAGGTGATGGAAACGTTGTTCGTCCCGTCCGGCGGCGGGTCAGTAAACGTCACAATCCCGGTCACGAGATCTGCGGTATAGTCCGTCCCCGGCAGCTTCAGCTCCCCGTTGACGTAGACATAATCCAAGGAATTGATGTTGTACTCCGCAACCTGGAAAAGCGTCGAGCCGTCCGCGCTGAACTTCTGCGTCTTTTTCCCGGTGATATAGTTGATGCTTTCAAGAAGCGTCCCGCCGCCCGAAGGCGGGGCGGCCGTAAAGACCGTCGGGACATATCCCGCGACGGCGGAAATGTTCCCCGATCCGCTCCACTCGTACAGGTCGTCCCCGTCCATGATATACACCGTGTTGTTGGAGACGAAGAAGGTGGTCGGGTACGCGTCCTCGAGCGTCCCGAGGTCCGTGTTCTCCTTCGTTTCCAAATCGCACTCGTAGATATGGCCGTCGCAGGCGAACAGCAGATGCTCCGTCCCGGATAAGGAGCCGTACCAGATCCCGTTGATCTTTTTCTCCCCGAGGGAGTCGAACAGCCGCGCGTAGCCGTTTGTCTTCTTGAGCTTGCTGTCGTCCGTAATGATGAAGTTCTTCATGTCGGAGGCCTCGCCAAGCTCCAACAGCGTCTCCGTCGCGCTCTTGTTCACCCCGAGAAACTTTTCAATCGTTTTCTCAACCGTCGTGCTCATAAAACCACCTGCCTTGGGCGGGAATAGATATTCTCATCTTATCCCCGCAATGTTATACACGTCCTGGACTCTCGTCTTCCCGAGCTGCCGCTTCACCCTCGCTTCGTTCTTCAGCCGCTCGTATTCCGTCTTGCAAAGTCCCGCAAGCTCCGGCAGCGCGTCGGATATCGCAAAGTGCATCGCGAGATAATACGCGCCGATTGCCGCCGAGGTTTCGCTGATCTCCAAAGGCTGCGCAAGCTGCGCCACCGTCGTGATCTTCGTCGGGTTCGGGTGATAGGTAATCTTGAGCTCGCCCTCGTACTCGTAATTCACCATCAGATCCTTGTCGTTCTCCCACTTGTGCGATATCCCTGCCCGCGGCTCCTCGGTCAGCACCTGCGTTACGCGGTCGAAGTTGTCCGGCATTCGGTATCTCACATATTCCCCGTAATCCGGCACTTTCCCGCAGGAAGAAAACGCCGCTTCGAAAAGCGCGCAGTTGCTGAAGAGGTAATAATACTCCCCGGAAAACCGGATCCTCGTATTCGTCCCCGTCGCGCTCANNGCTCAGCTCCGGAACGGAAATAAGCCCCGAAAAGGCAGTTTCCTCCCCGCCGTCTCTGGAATAATACCCTTCGGCACTTACCCATACGCCGGAAACAAGCTCCTCGATATATACCTCCGCCCGGTCGTTCACCGTAAAAACAGCCGACCGGGCGGTTTTATTCGCCTCGTATATCTTGTCTTCCGCGATATGATCTTCCACCACGAAGCGCCGGCCGAGCAGGTTCTTCGCTGGCTTTCGCAGAAAACGGATCGTTGTCTGAATGNNTCTTGTCCTCGTGCTGCCACAGGTCCAATAAATACGGTGCCTTGTATTTGTAGTCCTTTGTCTGCGCGTCCGTGACCGCGCCGGTGTCCGAAAGCGCGTCCATAATCGCCACCGACATGTTGAAGATTTCCAATCCCGTGTACGCCATGGTTTTTCACCTCTTCCAATCAAGGCTCCCCTATGAGAAAACTGCCGGCAACCGCGGGGAGCATAACGCCCCCCGCGGTCCTCCGGTCTTCTTTTACAGCTGAATCGCTGCGACTGTGACGGAGGAAGTCGCGGAAAGCTCGAGTGTGAACTTCCCGTCCTTCCCGAACCGGGCCGATTCCAGCGGCCCGATAACCTCAACCGCGCCGGCCGCGACGGAAACCTCGTAATCTCCCTCCACGGAGCAGATTCCGCTCCCGGCCGTTACGCTTGCGGAAACGGCATCCTCGCCTCCGTTGTTCACGATGATGCACATCCGCTCGTCCTTGCTGATTGCGATGGTCTGCGAGGCTTCGGCCGCCTTCGTTGTCAGCGCCACGCCGCCGTTTTTGACCGCTTCGGTCTTGACAATGTCCGCCATGATGCTTCACCTATCCTTTCTGCCTCTGGCGCCCTTAAGCTTCCGTGCCGACCGCGGCGTCGAACAGGAAGACTTCCTTCGGCCGCACGATCTTCTTGCCCCATACCTGCAGGGCCTTCACCGCGTCGCCGAAGCGCCGCTCCGGACGATATCCGACGGTTTCCGTCAGCTGCACGGCAAGGGAAATGCCGGCCTTCGTCCGCGCCAGGCACTTGTAGCGCGAACCGGTGTACACCACGTTGTTCGACTCGGAAACCTCGATGCCGTACAGGCGCTTGGCCACCTCGCCGTTGTCGATGACCTTGGAGTTGTCCGTGTCCTGCGCAATCCGCGCGAGCACGAACTTCGTGTAGATCGCCGGCGCAACCTCGAGGTAAATTGTCTCGGAGTTCGGCACGTTGGCTTCCTTGAACTTCTGCCGGATCTGCGCGAGGTAATCGAAGACGTTTTTCGACGTAATTGCAACGGTGTGCGCGTCGATGGTCTGCGCCGCGGAGATCTTACTGTACAGACCGAAGATATCGCTGTCGATGTCGTCGGCCATCTTCAGCCCGAGCTTGCGCTGCGCCTCCGCCATGAGCTTCTGGTTCGCCTGCGCCTTGTCGATGTCGTCAATCGCGACGTGGCAGTATTTCGCCATGTCGATGTCGAGCCACTGGGCTTCGTCGGTCAGCTCGTCGGGCTCCTTGAGGTCCTTGTTCCGGGCGTAATCGTAGGAGGCGACGTCGCCGACGGTGAGAATCTTCACCCGGTCGCCCTTCTCCTTGATCTCTCCCTCATAGTCCCGGTTGCAGTGCGCAGCCGCGACCATAACCTTGTCCCGTTCCTTGAGGATCCCGGCCGCCCATATTTCAGGGAAAAAATTCGCTACGGACATGTTTCAATCATCCTTTCCGGGGTTCATTTCTTGCCCCATAGATTCATGGATTTCTTCAGGGTTTCATAGTTCTTCAGGACCCAGTCCTGGTTGTTCCGGTTCTGCTCGAAGACCTCCCGGGATATGTAGTCCCCCGTAACCGGACCGGTGGATTTCACGCTCCCCGTGGAGGCTCCCGCGCTCTGGGCGTTCGCCGCCTGCGCCTGCTGCTGCTTCATGCTCTGGCGGAAAAGATAGTTCGTCATCGCGTCGGAAAGGTTTCTGCCCTCCATGCCCTTTGACTTCAGCCACTTGTCCGCCTCCGCGAAGACCTCCGGCGGAATCGCCTTCCATTTGTCTTC
>DCTG01000064.1 GCA_002329245.1 Clostridiales bacterium UBA1446 | reverse complement strand
GACGGACAAAGACGTGGCCGACCGGGTCTATATCGAGCCGATTAACATAGCCTCCCTTTCTCAAATCATCGCGCGGGAGCGGCCGGACTCGATCCTGCCCACGTTGGGGGGACAGACCGGTCTCAATATAGCCATGCAGCTTCATGAAGAGGGAATTTTGGAGCGATACGGGGTGCGGCTGCTCGGCACCTCGCCGGATTCCATCCGCAGGGCGGAGGATCGGCAGGGGTTTAAGGACACGATGGAAGCGATCGGTCAGCCCTGCGTGGAGAGCAAGGTTGTGGAGCGCGTCGAGGACGCGGTTGCCTTTGCCGATCAAATCGGTTATCCTGTGATTGTGCGTCCCGCCTATACCCTGGGCGGAACCGGCGGCGGCATTGCCTACGACCGCAAGGACCTGTACGAGATTGCCGGGGGAGGCATCCGGATGTCCCGCGTCGGTCAGGTGCTGATCGAACGGTGCATTTCCGGCTGGAAGGAAATTGAGTTTGAGGTGATGCGGGACTCTGCGGGAAACGTTATCACAGTCTGCTCAATGGAGAATATCGACCCGGTCGGCGTGCACACGGGCGACTCCATCGTGGTGGCGCCGACACAGACGTTAGCCAACAAGGAATATCAGATGCTTCGCACGGCCGCGCTTGACATCATTTCCGCCCTCCGGATTGAAGGAGGATGCAACGTTCAGTTCGCGCTCAATCCGGACAGCTACGAGTATGCGGTCATTGAAGTGAACCCCCGCGTCAGCCGTTCGTCCGCTTTGGCGTCCAAAGCCACGGGCTATCCGATTGCGAAGGTTGCGGCGAAGATCGCGTTAGGGTATACCCTTGACGAGATTCCCAACGCCGTGACGGGGAAGACCAGCGCCTGCTTTGAGCCGGTGGTGGATTACTGCGTCCTGAAAATTCCCAAATGGCCGTTTGACAAGTTTTTAACCGCAAAGCGCACGCTCGGCACGCAGATGAAGGCGACGGGTGAAGTCATGGCCATCGCCCCCACCTTTGAAGGGGCGCTCATGAAGGCGGTTCGTTCCCTCGAGCTCAATGTGAACAGCCTGCGGCTGCCAAAGCTTAAGGAACTGGCCGACGACGAGATTACGGCGCGCATTTCCCTCGTGGACGACGAGCGCCTGTTCGTTATCGCGGAGGCGCTGCGCCGCGGCGTTTCGCCGGAGCAGATTAACGCCATCACGAAGATGGACCTCTGGTTTATTGACCGCATTTTAGCCATCGTGGAAATGGAAAAGGAACTGGAACAGGGCGTTCCCGACGCAAAGACCCTGCAGCGGGCCAAGGAAATGAGCTTTCCCGATTCCTTTATCGCGGAGCTTAGCGGCATGACGAAGGCGGAAGTAACCGCGCTGCGCAAACAGTCGGGCATTACCGCAGTATTCAAGATGGTGGACACATGCGCCGCGGAATACGACGCGGCGACGCCGTATTACTACTCCACCTACGACAAAGAAAACGAGGCGGATGTCCGGGAATCCGGGAAGCGCCGCGTTTTGGTTCTCGGTTCCGGGCCGATCCGGATCGGGCAGGGGATCGAATTCGACTACTGCAGCGTCCACAGCGTTTGGGCGCTTCGCCGTCTCGGATGCGAAACCATCATCGTGAACAACAATCCGGAGACGGTATCCACGGATTTCGACATAGCCGACCGCCTGTATTTTGAACCGCTGACCGCGGAGGATGTGGAAAACATCGTGGAGATCGAACGACCCTGGGGCGCCGTGGTGCAATTCGGTGGACAGACGGCGATCAAGTTAGCCAAAGCCGTCACCAAGATGGGAGTTCCCATTCTTGGAACCTCCTCCGACGGGGTGGACGCGGCGGAAGACCGCGAGCGCTTCGACGCCGTCCTGCGCGCGCTTAACATCCCGCGGGCCGAGGGACGGACGGTCTTTACGGAAGAGGAGGCCGTCCGGGCGGCGAACGAGGTCGGCTATCCTGTGCTGGTTCGCCCCTCCTATGTTTTAGGCGGCCAGGGCATGGAGATTGCTTACAGCGACCGCGATATCCGCAGGTTTATGGCGGTCATCAACCAGACGGTTCAGGAACACCCCGTCTTAGTCGACAAGTATCTGATGGGCCGGGAGCTCGAGGTGGACGGCGTCTTCGATGGCGAAGACATCCTGATACCGGGTGTCATGGAGCATGTGGAGCGCGCGGGCATCCACTCGGGCGACAGCATTTCCGTCTACCCGCCCCTTCACGTGGAACCGAAGCACCGGGAAACCATTCTGCGCTACACGAAGGAACTCTCCCGCTCGCTTGGCGTGATCGGGCTGATTAACATCCAGTTCATTCTGTATAACGATCAAATCTATGTGATTGAGGTCAATCCCCGCTCCTCCCGCACCATCCCCTATATCAGCAAAGTGACCGGCGTGCCGATCATCGAGCTTGCTACCCGCGTTATGCTTGGGGAGAAGCTTCGCGACCTGAAGTACGGGACGGGAATTTATCCGGATGCCTCCTATTACGCGGTCAAGATGCCGGTCTTCTCCTTTGATAAGCTGACCGACGTGGATACGGGCTTGGGGCCGGAAATGAAGTCAACGGGGGAAGTATTGGGAATTGCGGAAACCTTCCCGCAGGCGCTTCTGAAGTCCTTCAAGGGTGCGAACATGAAGGTGCCCAAGCGGGGCGGCCGGATTATCCTAACCGTAAAGGACGAGGATAAACCCGAAGCGCTCGGCATCGCGCGAAGCTTCGCGGAAATGGATATTGAAATTTTTGCGACGGCCGGAACCTGCGGCGCTCTGCTTGCCGCCGGAATCGAAGCGAAGACCGTGGCCCGCGTAAACGAAGGGCATCCTAACATCCTCGATATGATCGCCGGCGGTACGGTGGGCCTCGTCGTCAACACCCCCACCCGCGGGAAAAAGCACGATACAGACGGGTTTCGGATCCGCCGCTGTGCTGTGGAGCACGGGGTGCCCTGCGTCACCTCGCTCGACACGGCGCGGGCGCTTCTCACCGTGCGCGAGCAGGGAAACAGCGCGGAGCTCAGGCCGGTGGATATTTCAAAGATCACGTAAAGGGGAATCCTTTGCCGGATAGAGAATATGGGCATGCTGTGGTTCATAGAATGAAAGGAGCCTTAGGATATGGAAAGCGTCAACAGGCAGGACATCTTGAGAACGGTACAGGAGNNAGGAAGACATCCGGTTTATCCGTCTCCAATTTACGGATATTTTCGGACAGCTGAAAAATGTGACCATCACCGCTTCCCAGCTTGAAAAAGCGCTGTCGGGAGAATGCATGTTTGACGGCTCTTCCATCGAGGGATTTGCCCGAATCGAAGAATCCGACCAGTATTTAAAGCCCGATTTAAACAGCTTTGTCATCTTTCCGTGGCACAGTCACCACGGACGCGTCGCGCGCCTCATCTGCGATGTTTATACACCGGAGCAAGAACCGTTTGCCGGCGACCCGCGCTATGTTC
>DCTG01000183.1 GCA_002329245.1 Clostridiales bacterium UBA1446 | reverse complement strand
GTTCGAGTCCTGTTGTCTCCACCACAGAAACCCCGTAACCGCAATGGTTACGGGGTTTCTGCTATTCTTCCTGTTTTCTGTTTTGTTAGCGCCGTGTTAGCAACCGATTTCCGGCTTCTTGGTTTCTTTCATTTCCTTTTCCCGTGTGGTATGATTATTCTCGGATATCACCTATGAGAGAAACCGGATGAAACAATCCGCCACATGCGTATCAGGGAGGGATGCAGATGACAACCTTGGACAGAATTATTGCGCTGGAATGGAACATGTTTCAAAGGGTCCAGAACGAGGGCGGCAGGGCGTCCTGCCAGGACGATTACCCGACGTTCCGCCTCATGCGGGAAAGCCAGTTTTCCGTGTGGCCGGAACCGGTTTTAGCCAGTTATCTCAAGGACCTCGAAACAGCTGAGGCGGCGGGCAGGAACCTGGTAACGGAGAAGTACGCGCGCATGATGGAGCGCACCGCGCCGGAGCGCTTTGAGGAAATCCGGCATTTCCTTCCGGCTTTGGGCCCGGAGGAGACCCGGCTCATCGAAAGCATCATGGATATTCAGCGGGAATGGATCCGGGAAGCGGCCGAACAGTATCCGCACATCCTCGGGCGTGGACGCCCCATAAGCTCGGATGGTGACAATCGGGTTTCCCCTTCCAGCGAAACTTATTTTCGCTGCGAAATTTCCACGTATTCTCTTGAAACGCTGCGCCAGCTTTATGACTTTTTGGCCGACAGGAAGCGGAAAGGCGTTAATATCACAAAGAAAATCTTGGAGCACACGGTAAAAGGCTACGGGTTTTCCAATTTAGAGGAANNAGCCCGCTGCGCCGGCACCTGAGAAGCCCACGCGGTTTTTCCGGCCCCCGCCGAATGACGGCGGGGCTTTTTGGCTTTCACCGATCCGCGCTCCGAGGCATGCCGACGCGGCAATCCGGAGAAACTAAGGAGCAGAGGTGATCGCATGACGAAAGACAGCCAGCCGGATCCGAAGCAAGCCCGGAGGGAAAAGTGCAACCATCAGATACCCCTAACGCGGGAAAATCAGAATCAAAACCGGAACGCCAAAACGAAGAGCACAAAAAACAACGACGTATAACAGGAGAGGTTATGGCAAAAGCAGGTATGAGGCGGCCCGATCCCAAAGAGCCGCACGGCACGGAAAGCAACCGGATCTCCCATTTCCCGAAAAACAACGCCGGGCCGGTTCCCGAGCTGCAGGGTAAAGCAAAACACACAAAAAGCCCCGCGCCTCCCATGGAACCGCCGTTTTCCCGGTAACCGGAACGGGGGATTCTCCCGCGCAAAAAAGAAACGGCGGCGGGTAACCGTCACCGTTTCTTTTTTTCTGCATTTACTATACCACAAAATAACTGAAAATACAAGTCTTTACTATTTCGTCCGCGGGATTATAATGGACGTTGCCATATGGAGAAGGAAAGCGGGGGAAAAGCGCATGGAAAACGAGTTTTTGCAGGTTCTTGCGACGGCGCTTACCGGTCCAACCGCCGCGGCGCTCACCGGGTGCAACGAAAAGACCGCCCGCTTTGGACTGATCCTTTCTCCGGCCGAAGCCGCGGCACTCCTCGAAACGCGGGCGGAGGCGCTGCGCTCGAGCGGAAGGATTGAATTTGGCCCGGGCGTGATGCAAAAAATGATTCTTGCGTTCTGCGATTCCCCCTATCTATGCCAAAGTAATTATACGGAAACGCTTCAGGAGCTCATCGAAATCTTCTATTATTATAAGAACGAGTGCCAGGATAAAATATCCGACGACGAACTCATCGAATGGATGAAAAAGTATTATGACACCAGCTGCGAGGGTTCTTTGGACCTGCTTCGGAACCGGGAGCTGGAACAAATGGCCTTTGAGATCCGGCACGACCGCTTTGACTTTGACGGCGCTCCCGACAGAGGCGCCCCGGACGGGGAGGAGGATTCCGATGGATAAGCCGCAACGAAAACACGCCATCCGCACCGACGCCCTGCAGGAGCCTCACTACTTTGAATCGCTCCTGCGCGAGGCTCGGCTTTCCGGCCTTGTAAGCGAATCGGAATGGAATCTGCTGCAAATTCAGCTTGGGAGTCTGCTCGCCGCGCAGTCGCTTCGCTACACGCGCGGAGAAAGCAGTTCGGTGAAAATCGAAACGGCACAGAACCTGCTGCAGTCCATTTTTTATAGTATCGGCGCATATCTGAAAACAATCCCCGATCCCGAAGCCGGGATTGCGCGGCTGAAGGAATTCGGCGCCTCCGAGCTGTTTCGGATGGGACAAAACCGGATTCAGGAAAAGCTCAAAAACGCAAACACGCTTTACACGGAAATTTCAGCAAGCCGGATCAGAACGAAAAACATTGCCTACAACGACACGTTGGATTCCGGCATTCCGGCTTTTTTCAGCGGCTATGACCCCGAGTTCGGGGGGCATGAAACGCCGGGGATGATCGACTACCCGGCAGGAGGCCCTCCCATCCGGGCCGCAGGCGTGGATTATATGGAAGAATACCTAGGCCGTCTTTTGCTTGAAAGCAGGCTTTGCTCAAAATTTTCCGCCGAACAGATTCACGCGGTTATGTCCCGCGCGCATCCCGGTTATGAGGAGCTTCTTCTGAACATCGGCGAGGTCATTGAAGCAGGCCTTCTCCCCGACGGAACGCTTCCGGATCTTCCGGCGGAGGATACGCCTGCTCCGGCCATCCTGTTTGAGGACGGCAAAGCCATGGAAAACGAGGTTTTCCGGCAACTGACCGAAGAACTCAGATCCTGCAGATATGTTTCCGACAAACTTGCCTTGCTACGCAGGCATCTCCCCTCGTTCTCCGATCTGCTCGACCTCTTGGATGCCGACTGTTTCTTCGAAGAGGAATACTCCGCTTTCTTCCCGACGTTGGAGGACGGCGAGCTGGCTCTGCTTTTCCAGTGCGCAGCAGAAGCGAAGGAGTTGTGTTTTTTCCGAGACGAGCCGCAAAAACGGTGGCAGCTTGCGCTTTTTGATTGGCTGAACGCCGTGGATGCCGAAAGACGCTCCCGAATCGAACTTTTATCCGGCCAGATCGAACGCTGCCCCAAATCGGAGAACAGACTTCCCATATAATGGTTTGAATTGCCTGTCTTTTCATTTGGAGTTATAATGGAAGAAGGCAACTGCAAAAGGAGGTCAGGTTTTGGACAAACCAAACGGCAGAGAGATCAGCGAAAAGGCGCTGTCTCTCTTAAAAAAACTGCAGCAAAATGAAATAACGGAAAGCGAAACCTATTCAGCGATTGCATCCGGCATGAAAAGCGGCGAAAACCGCGAAATACTCCTACAGCTCTCCCGTGATGAAAAATCACATTATGAGATATGGAAAAGCTATACGGGACTTGAACTGCGGCCCCAGCGCGCGAAAGTCCTGCTTCGTAAAATAATGGCGAAACTATTTGGTTTCACCTTTACGATCAAGCTGATGGAAACCGGGGAGGAACGGGCCCGGGCGGCCTATTCCTACCTTGCGGAGGAGATTCCGGAAAGCGCGGAAATCGAACGTCAGGAAGAAGCGCATGAAAACGCGCTCATGGACATGTTGGACGAGGAACGCCTGAAATATGTCGGCTCCATGGTATTGGGTTTGAACGACGCCTTAGTGGAACTGACCGGCACGTTGGCCGGCCTGACGCTCGCTCTTCAGAACACGCGGATCATCGCCCTGTCCGGCTTGATTACCGGCATCTCCGCCACGCTCTCCATGGCCTCTTCCGAATTTCTCTCAGCCAAAAGCGAAGGGCGGGACGACGCGCTTAAATCCTGCGGCTATACCGGCGTCGCCTATTTATTCACGGTCGCCCTGCTGATTCTGCCATATCTGATATTCAGCCCGCAGCAATACCTCTTTGCGCTTGCTCTCATGCTTGCGATTGTGGTGCTGATTATCCTTGTTTTCAACTTCTATATTTCCGTGGCGAAAAACCTGAAATTCAAGAAACGTTTTTTGGAAATGGCTTGCATCAGCATCGGTGTCGCGGCGCTCTCTTTTGGTATCGGGATTCTTGTGAAAAACCTGCTCGGCGTTGATATCTGAATCTGGGACAAACCGGAAAGAAAACCGCCAAACATGTCCATTTTCAATGCATATCTTTCCCTTCCGCGGGTTACAATGAAACCATGAAATGCGCGGGGGAAGCCACGGCGGCGGCGTCCCCGCTTGGAAGAAAGGGGTCGTGACGACGCTATGGTCAAAGGAGTTTCTCGGCGAGTAATTGTAGTAAAATCTCCGGATCCTCGATTGTTTGAGCAGGCAATTTTTATCGTGCGGGAAAACTCCTCGGGCACCACGGGCGTGACGGCCGAGCAGATTTTAGAGGAAGCGCGCCGGGTAGCAAAAGGGTATATTCATAAAAACACCGGTCCGGGAAGATACCTAAAAAAAATCCCCGCGCCCGCCTTCATGGCGGCCGGCGCGGGATTCACGGGACTCATCTGGCTTTTAGTCGCGCTATTATAATTTTCTGAAACAGCATAACAGGCAAAAAGTTCGGTAAAGATATTTTTCCGCTCCGAACCTTTAGCCGTTTTCGTTTATGAATAATGCAGGAAGAAGCGGAGAAAATAAACCCGAGCGGCAAGTTCTACTTTTTCCCGCGCCTGAGAAACGGCATGCGACGAATCTGTTCCTTTCACGCCGTATCGCAGGTTCGGGCACGTCAAGCAACGGTCGTGTTATCGTCCTATCTTCAGCCGCAACGGAGGAAAACCAATGATTATGGACAGAATTGCGCTAATTCTCGCGATTATCGGGGGACTCAACTGGGGCAGCATCGGAATCTTCAGATTTGACTTTGTGGCTTTTGCGTTCGGCGGTCAAACCAGCTCCGTAAGCCGGGTAATTTATACTCTCGTCGGCCTTGCCGCACTCTGGTGCATTTCCCTCCTTTTCCGGGAGCGGGATCCGGTTGATAATGAAGCGTAATCCGCAAACGCCAACTAGTAATCGGGCGCAGCGTATGCTGCGCCCGCCGCTTTTCCCGGGTTTATTCCCGAACGCGATTGCAAATTGTTATTTCGACACAACTTATTACCATATGTTTATGGAAGTAATTGGACGTCAGTGCAAAACAGAGGATGGGAAGCAGGGTGAGGCCAAGGAGGGATTTTTTATGCAAAGATTCTTAATCGGTTCTTTTCGCTTCCGCCTCCATCTGTTTTACGAGGGAGCTGCTGCCCAGACGAGCGGCTCCAAACCGGATGAAATCTTCCGCATCCCGAAGGGTTCGGATCCCGCCGGCTGCTTTGATTTTTACGGAAGGAGCAAGATATGCGGCAAACAGGGCGACATCCTCCCTGGTCGCGCCCGCGGTGGAAAACCCCGTCGAGGTCTTGATATAATCCGCGCCCGACCGGGATACAACCTTACATAGTTCTATCTTTTCCGCCTCCGTCAGCAAACAGGTCTCCACAATCACCTTCAGTATTTTCCCCGCGCAGGAGGAACGGATCGACCGGATTTCGGCCTCAATTTCTGAAAACGCTTTTTCCTTTACCATGCCGAGATTGATCACCATGTCGATCTCTCCTGCGCCCTTCCGGACGGCCTGGCTTGCTTCAAAGCACTTGACTTCGGTTGTGCTGTAGCCGTTCGGAAACCCTATCACGGTGCATACGGTTATCCTGCCTCCGGTGTAAAGCGCCGCCCGCTCTACATAGGAAGGGGGAATACAGACGCAGGCCGTTTTATACTGTATCCCTTCCTCGCAAAGACGCCGGATTTCTTCCCATGTCGCGGTCTGTGTCAGCAGGGTATGATCGATATGGCTTAAAATTTCTCCCGTATCCAATGTCTGCCGCCCTCTCTCGAATCGATTTTTTATTTGTATGTTACAGGTGCGCGAAGAAAGAAACGAATGCCGCGTATTTAAGCTGCAAATATTGACAAACAGCCGTTTCTCCTTTATGATATCACAATATACGTATATCCGGAATCGGCATGGAGTGGTTTTTTCATGGGGATTATATTAGGAATTGACATCGGCGGTTCCACCACCAAGCTGGTCGGTCTGGATACCGACGGCAATCAACTCGGCACGCTTCAGATCAAAGCTTCCAGCCCGACGGCTTCTGCGTTCGGCGCGCTCGGTTCCTTTCTAACGGAAAATAACATCCCGCTCAGCTCGATTTCCCGCATCACTTTAACCGGCGTAGGGGCTTCTTTCATACGGGGACCTATGTACAGTATCCCCACAAATACGGTTGAAGAATTCACCGCAATCGGCCGCGGAGGGCTTTCTCTTTCCGGATTGAGCGAGGCGCTTGTCGTCAGCATGGGAACGGGCACCGCTTTTATCCGTTCCTCCCTCATCAACGGTTTTTCGCATATCGGCGGAAGCGGAGTGGGCGGCGGCACCATTATGGGCCTTTGCAGCCGTCTGACCTGCGCCCAGCATTTTGATACCATTACGAAATTAGCCGAGCGCGGAAACCTGTCTCAGGTGGATCTCATGGTAAAGGACATCTTCCAGGGCGCCATCTCCACGCTTCCCGCCGATGTGACCGCCGCCAATTTTGGTCATTGGGCGGACAGCGCAACGGAGGAGGATACCGCTTTAGGCGTACTTAACATGGTATTTCAAACGGTCGGGATGATGGCGGTGTTCGCCTGCCGCAATGATACGACCCGGGACGTCGTGCTGACCGGATCGCTGACTGAGATCCCGCAAGCCGTTCCGATTTTTCATACCCTCTCCGAACTCCACAACATTTCGTTCCAGATTCCAAAGGACGCTGTGTTCGCCACGGCACTGGGCGCCGCGCTCCACTTCTTCTGCTGAACAAAAACACCACACCCGCAGCCGGAATTCTCCGGCCGCGGGTGTCTTTTTTCATGGCATATGAGAGGAAGTTACTTACAGCATGCAGCCGATTTTCTCGGGAATAATCAGGTCTGCGTCCGTCTTGGAAAGAACTTCTTCCACCGTTACGCCGGGAGCCAGTTCTTCCAATACCAGTCCCTTGTCCGTCTTGTGGAGAACGCACAGCTCGGTGACAACATAGTCCACCTCGCCGGCCGCGGTCAGAGGCAGGGTACACTTTTTCAGAATCTTAGGCGCTCCGGTCTTATTGCAGTGTTCCATCGCGACCACCACAAGATTGGCGCCGGCGACCAAGTCCATGCCTCCGCCCATGCCGGGCACCATTTTACCGGGAATAATCCAGTTGGCCAAATTCCCTTCCTGGTCCACTTCCAAGGCGCCCAAAACCGTGGCGTCCACATGTCCGCCGCGGGTCAAACCAAAGGACATGGCGGAATCGAAGCAGCACCCGCCGGGAACAATGGAAGCCGGCTGGCCGCCCGCATTTACGACATCCTTATCCCAGTCCTCCGGCGAAGGAGTAGGACCGATGCCAATGAATCCGTTCTCGGAATGCAGGATAATATGAACTCCCTCCGGGAGAAAGTTGGCACACATTGTGGGCATGCCGATCCCCAGATTTACGAGGTCGCCATCCTTGAAAAACCGTGCGGCTCTGGTCGCAATCAGTTCTCTGCCGTTCATCTCGTTACCTCCTTACAGTTTCACAACCATGTCTACGCAAACGCCCGGGGTGATAACCTCATCGGGGTCGATCTCCCCGAATTCAACAATCTCCTCCGCCTCAACAATGACAAAATCAGCGGCCATAGCCATGAGGGGATTGAAATTGCGGGCAGCCCTGTGATAGACAAGATTGCCGAAGGTGTCAGCCTTCTTGGCCTTTACGAGCGCGATTTCGGCGTGCAGCGGCAGCTCAAGCAAATACTTCTTGCCATTCACTTCCATGACCTGCTTGCCTTCTTCCACAACCGTACCGACGCCAGTCGGCGTTAATACGCCGCCGAGACCGGAACCGGCGCAGCGAATCCGCTCCGCCAAGGTTCCCTGCGGAACAAGATTGACCTTCAATTCGCCGCTGTGCATCTGAGCGGCAACCTGCGGGTTTGTTCCCACGTGGGACGCAGTCAGTTCTCTGACCCGATGCTCGCAGATCAGGGTGCCGGGGCCGTCTTTCGTTTCGAACGCGCCGTCGTTTGTGATCATATGGATATCCTTGATACCGGCATCCACCAAAGCGCGGCAAAGCTTATTGGGAGAGCCGACGTTCAGAAATCCTCCCACCATGATGGTTTGTCCATCATGAATCTTTTTCAGGGCCTCTTCCAGAGACACGACCTTTGATTTAGCTATGGGAAACCTCTCCTTTCGCCATCATATAGAATAATAGAGGATAGTTGACTGCATAATCATATTAGATTCCTCTGCTTTTGTCAAGAAAATTAGCCCATTAATTCCCGCGATAGACACGTACGGATCCGGTCTAAATCATTAACAAGGCAAAGGGGCGCCCCTATCAGGACACCCCTTTGCCCGATACTTTTTGGAACTCAGGCTTTTTCGAGATACACTTCGCCCACATAGCGGTCAATATCCGCCAGAGCGCTGAGCTTAACGGGCTTATAGCCCTTCATCTCGATTACAATATCGTAGTTTTTGCCCTTATCGAGCCATTCCACTTCCCAGTCTCCGAAGTAGTTGGTCTCCGTCTCAACGGTCGCGCCGGTTTCCCTGCAGGTCAGCTTGACCTTCGCGCCGATGGCGACTTCCTCTTCTTCCTTGGGATAATATACGGTCCCGGCTAAGAAAACCGTGGGAATGTTCAGGTGGATAACATTTGTCTCCTGTCCCTTGAGGGCTTCCAGCTGGGTTACGCGGTTTTCCGCGATCTTTTTATTGATCGCGCTGTTGGGATCGTCCAGATCGCCGAAGATCAGGGCCTGATTGGGGCAGGCTTCCACGCAGCGGGGCATCTTCAGCTTTTCGTCGCCAAGATAGGATAAATAATTAGGGTCGTCCAACAGCTCGGCGCACATCGTACATTTCTGGGGGAGCTGAAGCTCCTCATTCCAGTACACCGCGCCGATCGGGCAGGCGTCCGCGATCGCCTTCTGGCCTTTCGCCTTCTCCGGGTCAATGATAACAATTCCGTCCGGCCGCTTGTAAACGGCGCCGGGGGCACCGGCCTTCATGCAGGCGGGATCCTGACAGTGGGAACAAGGCGTCGGAACCGTAGCGGTTTTAATGCGCCGCGAGTTGTTTCCGCGTTCCCATTCCCTGACGTCGATCCAAAACTGCCCCATCATGGGCTGCGCCTTGGATAGAGCGGTATCATAGCCGCAGTGCTCGTCCTTGCAGGCTGTATAGCAGCAGTAACAGGCCATGCACATACGGGAATCAACAGCAATTCCCAGTCTCATCTTGCGCCAGCCTCCTTTTTCAGATAACTCTTTCTTACCTTTTCCTGAATCTTCTCAAAGCCGTGTCCTTCGATGATCTCCTTGCAGGTCTCGGCATTGGTTTCGGCATCCGAAGCCACCGCATCCAGCTTGAATTCGAAGCACTGGCTGTCGGGGATGGGGCCTTCATACTTGCAGACATCCAACAACGTGGAGTTGGGCGCCATGCCGGGGACCATGGAACCGATTAGCTTACCGGGTGTCAGGATATTCACGCAGCCGCCGATGTCCATGGATGTCTCGCCGGGATTCACAGGGTTGTAAATACCGGAGGAACCATAGGCATGGATGGTGTTCTCTTCCACACGGTAGGTGACGCGGGCCACGCAGAGCACGCTGCCGCGCTCATTGAATAGCAGCATAAAGTCTCCGTCTTTGATGCCCTTTTCGGCCGCCTTCTTGGGATGAATGCGGGCGACTAAATACGGGTTCCCGTTTCTGTATTCACGGTTTTCCGGAATCTCCCAGAACCACGGTGTGGATTCGTTATGCTGGGTATGATAGTCGAAACGCGGATGCGGGGAAATGAGATGGAAGGGATATTTGCGCGCTTTGATCGAGTGGTGCCCTTCCCAGCTCTGTTTATACGTGGAAATCGGCGTCCGGGTTTCGTCGTGCGGCGCCCAATACAGCAGGCTTTCCGACACGAATTCGAATTTTCCGGTAAACGTGCCGAGCTTGCCCTCTTCCTGGAACGGCTTGTGATTCGGCGTATCGCAGGGATAGCCCTCCGCAAACCAGCGGAATCCGAAGTGACGCTCCCAGTTCTCGGGTACGCCGGCTATATAATAGCCCTTCTTCGTGAACTCCTCCCAGGAGATCTTCGTGCAAAGGTCGGACTTTTCCCAGAACCGCTTGCACCAGTCGAGCTCGGTGCGCCCTTCGGTGTATTCCTCGCCCCAGCCAAGGCGCTTTGCGGTTTCGGAGAAGATCCAATAGTCGCTGCGGGATTCCCACAGAGGCTCGATGGCTTTGTCCTGAAATACGACGATCTGCCAGCTGTTGCCGGTCTGCGAATGGGACTGGTAGCCGCCGTTGCCGGAGTTGCAAAGCTCGCCGATGTCGTAGCGTTCCAGGTTCGTGCAGGCCGGCAGGATGACGTCGGCGAAGCGCGCTTCCCCGTGGAAATGGATGTCCTGGTTCACAACGAACTCCAGTTCGGGACTCTGGTACATCTTGACCCATTTGTTCGTATCCAACATGGTGCCCATAAAGCAGCCGCCGTAACGCCAGAACATATGCACCTTGGAGCAGCCCGGTTCGGGATAAATATGCTTGGTGAACTCCAGATCGATGCCGCCGCCGCAGAAGCCTTCTCCGTACCACTCATCGTGACCGTTCAGGATCGCGTCGGGCAAAGTGGGACGATAGAGCTTCTGCGTTACGCAGTTGACCGCCGTCTTGTCCGCAATGGGCTGATTGGCAATCTGGCTGAGCNNAGCCGCCGAACCAGAAGGTGTAATCCATCGGCGCTCCCGTTGTGCCGGACCAGATGTTCGAGCCCGGCTTGCCCATACCCTGCATGGCAAAAAGCTGCACCATCGTGCGCGCAAACTCCGTGCCGTTGGCAGTACGGCAGACGCCGCCGAAGCCGCCGCGCATACCGGAACCGCCCATTGTTTTGGTCGTACCCCAGCGTCTGGCCAAGGCTTTGATGTCCGCGGCGGGAATGCCGGTTTCCTCTTCGGCCCACTTCGGCGTTTTGGGCGTGCGGTCTACGCCCTTTCCAAGGATATAGTCCGCCCACTCGTCAAAACGGTGCGCGTGCTTTTCAATGTATTCCTTGTCATAGAGCCCTTCGGTGAGCCATACGTAAGCAATGGCCTCACAGAGCGCGGCATCGGTGCCGGGACGGGGAGCAAGCCACTTGTCCGCCTGCTTGACCGCGGAAAAGTTATTATACGGATCGATATAGATAAACTGTACGCCCAAATCCTTCAGCCAGTGGCGCCACATGGTGGACTCGTTGCCCGCGTAACCGCCGCGGGTCGTATCCGGGTCGTGGGACCACATGATCATGGTCTCGACATTCTGCAGCGCATCCTCCAGAAGGTCAAACGCCTCGGTTCCGCCCAAACGCCAGTAATACCCGTACGTATGCGGCGCGCCCCAGGTGAAGCCTTCCCAGGAATCGGGATTATCCTTGATCTCCGTATAGCCGAGCATACGGAAAAAGCGTGCGAATGCAGAGAGCTTATAGCCAAGCAGGCCCCAGGAATGGTGGGAGCTGGTACAGGCCGTAACGGACTCCTTGCCGTATGTGCTCTGAATCCGCTTGATTTCACGAGCCACCAGGTCCAACGCCTCGTCCCAGGTTGCACGGCGATAGCCGGATTTTCCTCTGTTTTGCGTATTCCGGTTCTTTCCGTCCGGGGTTTCCACAAAATCTTCCCGGATCATCGGGTAACGGATACGGTCGTAAGAATAGGCGCGGTTTTTCTCAGTCAGCGCAATAAATCCCGGCTGCACTTTCCGGTTCGGGGTGAATTCCTTCCCGCGGGCCTTGATAACCCAACCAGCCGGGTCGTTGTTGTTTAATACGATTGGCCTGATACGTCGAATGACGCCGTCTTCCGTATGAATGGCTATGGCGCCGCCAACGCATATGCTGTGTGTGACTTTTTCAGCCATTGGTCCTTCCTCCTTGTTTCCTCCTTGCCGCGGATTCAATAATCAACAAACCGATGCCTAAACGCGCAAGCGAATTAATCTGTAACTTCCACTAAGCTTTTCGCAAAATCCGATTCCGGAAGAAACCGGATCATGCCGCCCACCATATTGCCGTTTACTACCTCAAAGCACCTGACATTGAACACCTCGGACACCACAACCTTGTACACCTTGCCGTCCGGCGCCTTATACAGGCTGCCCAGCTTGAACATATGCTGAACCATTATCTTGTTTGCCATTTTCTCCTCTCCCTTCTAGGCGCCGGATCTTTGCCGGCCGCTTAGAATCTCCTCCATACCGGTTATTTCGTTCGTTTAAAGCTGTACTGCAAACCGAATTTTTCGTAACGTACGTTTCCGACGGCCTTCCAGCCCTCTAAGCTCTCCAGAACCGCGTTCATTGCTTCCATTTCCTGCGAATTGGGAACTCCGCAGCCGCCTAATCCTTCATACCAAACCTGAAGCGCGCAAATCGTGTCGCCCGGGAACGCATCCAGATAACGCTTCATGGCGCTTTGCAGCTGCGCTTTGTTGTCAGTTGAAACCTTTGACATAACTCCTCCTCGCTCCTCACATGAATTTCGGTTTTCCGATCGGTTGAATTAGCAAGACCGCTTTATTACGATGAAGCATCCTTCGGCAAACGCTTAGCTTCCGTGTTTTTTCAGCAGCGGAAAGCTTGCATAAAACCCTTCATTCTATTACATTATAAAAAAATTATTTTCAAAAGAACAATTGCAAAATGAAACAAAAATACTCGCATTTATTTGCAATCCGACCACCCCTTATCCGACAGGCAAAGAAAGCCATCGACACAGGGTTCCCGGATAGATACACCCTTAGCCAACGGTTTCCCATTGGCTAAGGCTGACTAAAATACACGCCGTCACGGCATGCATCGTTTTCAAATTTAAGCATTCCCCGCGATTTTTCTCAGGAGCAGACGGGAACCGTCACACCCAAGTAGACATAATTTCCTCTGCATATGTTTTGCTGAACATGGCAAGCACGGCTTTGACCGCGTCAAGCAGGAGCACAAGGGTAAACAGCAAAAGTGCGACAGCCGAGGCATAGTAAAACGGAGCCTGCGGCAGATAAACAATGCCTGTGGTAAGACCGGTCGCCGCATTTTTCGCGGCTTGCTGGAACATAGCCAGCGTAGTGCATGCAATAACAGCTGTGGACAGCAGCGACGTAAAACCAAAGAAAAGAAAGCGAAGCTTGTTCGGCAGGTGCGAAATGATCATCGTGACATGGACATGCCCGTGCTTCGTCTGGGTATAGGCATAGGAACCAAAGACGACAATCGCCATAATCATTTCTACAATTTCATAGGCCCCACGGAGCGGCTGACCGAAAATCAGCCGCGTAACGACGCCAATCGTCGTCAGAAACATCATGACAGCCAATCCCGCCATGGCAAGCCATGAAACCCACCGGCTGATTTCATTTAAAATTTTTGTGAGTGCTTTCATGTTGTACACCCTCATCCTTGAAATATTTGCTCAATTGAAGCGTGAAGAGCAATCACTTTGTTTCGCCGCACGCCCCCGGCCCGCAAGCGGGCCGGGCGGCAGGCGGCAGAGCTTTTCAGTTTATCGGTCAGCTAGTTTGCGGTGTTCTTATTTCGCGCTGGCACCTACATAGTACTTATCCTTGTAGGAAACGAACGCGGACTCATAGTTGGTCCAGGGATCGGCGTACTTATCAGCGTACTTGGCGATCAGTTCCTGGTACTTGTCAAACACTTCCTGGCCGTTCACGCCTAAATCGTCACAGTACTTGATATATTCGGGGAAGGTCTTCTCGGCGGCTGCAACCATGGCGGCTTCCAGTTCCGCGGAGGGCTTATAAACTTCAATGCCCTTCTTCTGAGCGTCTTCGATGACCCAGCTGCGGGTATAGTCCCAAGCCTCGCCCATCAGTTCGGAGGCAAAGCCGTTGCCTAGCTCGTCAATAATGCCCTTCAACTCGTCGTCCAGTCCTTCGTAGACATCCTTGTTCACCAGGAACCACAGGGGAGAGTGTCCGACGTTGACGTCGCAGATGTTTTTCAGAACCTCGGTGAGGCTGAAAGCGTTGATGAAGTGCCAGTCGGAGGCGGCGCCATTGACGATGTTCTTCTCAAGGGCTTCATAGGTTTCGGGAGGAGCGATGGTCTGCGGGGTCATGCCAAGGTTGGTGCACCACAGGCCGACCACGGAGTTGGGCACGCGAATGAGGCGGCCAGCCAGATCCTTCGGGGTCTGGGGCTTGCTGCCGGTGAGGCTCAGAGGAGCGGTGACGTTCGCGCCGATGGCGACAACGTGCACTTTTTCATACTCCTTCTGGAGGGGTTCATAATTGGTGAACATGTCCCAGATGACAGCGGAGCCNNAGGTGACGCCGTTGAACGGAAGGGCAACGCCTTCGGAAATCGGGAACACGCCGGCAAACGGGCTGCAGGCGCCCCAGGCCATGTCGCAAACGCCGTTCTGAATCGCTTCCCAGGTGTCCTTAGAGCCTACGAGGGAGCCGCCGTGATAATACGTGAAGTTCATGCGGCCGTTGGACTTTTCATTCATGATGCCGCCGAGCACCTCGACATACATGGCGCAAACGCTGCTGGCGGGGTCCCAGTTCTGTACGATAAAGTCGTAGGTCTTTCCGCCGTCGCTGCCGCCGGTGGGCGCCGATGCGGTTTGGGTCTGAGCAGGAGCCGTATTTGCCGGGGGCGGGGTCGTTTTGCCGCCGCAGCCGGCAGCCAGTACCATAATCATGGTAAGAGCCAGAAGCAACGCAAGGAACTTTTTCAGTTTCATTCTAATTTCTCCTTTTCTCCATTCATTATTTGCATGAAAGACAAACGGAAGAATTGCGATCAGGCGGCAAGCCGTTATTGCCTACATTCCCTCCTTCTCCCTAAGGTATTATCTCCCCGAAAGGAGCGTTTAGGCCGGTCCGTAAATGAGGTTCGGAAGCCACAGGGAAAGCTGGGGGAAGAGCGCGACAATCAGAATTGCAAAGAAAATCGCGATAATAAACGGGAAAACACCCTTGAAGATCGTCGGAAGCGGCACATCCTTCACAACGCCCGCCACGACGTAGACGTTCATGCCGACCGGCGGCGTAATCAGTCCCGTTTCCATGACCATTGTCATCAGCACGCCGTACCAGATGAGGTCGAAACCAAGGCCCTCTATAATCGGCAGGAAAATCGGCACGGTCAGCATGACCATGGCCAAAGAGTCCATGATGCAGCCGAGGAAGACATAAAGGACCAGGATGCAGAGTAAAATCAGCGCCGGGCTGAGCCCCAAGCCGGTAACAAAATCGGCAAGCTTCATGGGCATTTTGGTGATTGCGAGGAACGCGCCCATAACATAGGCTCCCACCAAAATCAGCATGACCATGGAGCTGGTGCGGACAGTCTCTTCCAGGCACTGAATGAAACGCCGAATGGTAAATTTCCGCATGACAATCATGAAGCACATGGACAGGAACGCGCCCATGGCGGCCGCCTCGTTGGCCGTAAAGATTCCGACAAACATGCCGCCGATGACGGCGAGGAAGAGGACGACCATGCCGATGGTGCCCTTCAGGGAAGTAAAGCGCACCTTCCAGCCGTACTTCACCGTACCCGGAGCCAGTTCCGGTTTGATCTTCATTTGAATAACGACCGCGGTAATATAGCACAGCGCCAAAAAAATGCCCGGCACGATGCCCGCGGCGAAGAGCCTTCCGATGGACTGCGTCGCTACGATACCATATATAATGAAGCTTGTACTGGGCGGAATCAGAATGCCGAGCGTTCCTCCCGCCGCGATGGAACCGGTGGACAAGCTGTCCTTATACCCGTATTTCCTCATTTCCGGCAGGGCAACGACGCCCATGGTCGCGGCGGTGGCCGCCGTGGAGCCGCAGATCGCCGCAAAACCGGCGCAGGCCGCGATTGTCGCCATGGAAAGCCCGCCGCGGAACTGCCCGAGCCATTTGTCCGCAGCGCCGAAGAGTCCCTCCGAAAGGCCCGAGTGGAACGCAAACTGTCCCATGAGCACAAACAGGGGGATTACCGTAAAGGAATAATCAGACGCCTTGGTAAAAGGGATTGTCCGCAAAATGGCGATCGCGGAATCCCATCCCCGCACTACAAAATAGCCGCCAAATCCGATAAAAAACATCGCAATGCCTATGTTCATGCCCATAAAGAGCAATACTACCATTACGATAATTCCGATCGCGGCAACTGCCGTGAGATCCATAAAAATAACTCCCTTCCTCTCGGTTCAATGAATGGTTTCAACCGAAAACCCGAATATTCCGCAATCCGGGCAATTCTTCCTCCCCTTTCCCGATAAATCAATAGCTTATATATCTTATCATAATTTTATAAAAAGTCAAACGCTACCCTCCAATTTTTTATAAAATGAATAAATTGGAACGACAGCCCACACCGGCCGCTTTCAAGACCCCGGCCGGTCCGCACCGCGGTTCGCGCTATATTTTATCTTCCCGCACCGCTGAAATCCACCCCTTTTCCCAAGATGAGTATTGTAATTACGTAAATAATTGCTGGTCCATTTTGACGATTTGCAAAATTTGTCGATTATTGTACCATTATTTTCCTGATTCTTCTGATCCTCCCAGTTCGGGCGGCGAGAAAACATTCCGCTGTTATATCTTGCAAAAACGGGGAGAATAAGATAAAATGGTGCGCAAGAATAGGTATATTTGACATCACACATATGGGAGGAACTAACGAATATGATTTCAGCCAGCGATTTCAGGAACGGCGTTACCTTTGAGCTTGACGGGAACGTCATGCAGGTGGTGGAGTTTCAGCATGTGAAGCCCGGCAAGGGCGCCGCATTTGTCCGGACCAAGATGAAAAACGTGATTACGGGCGCCGTCACCGAGACCACCTTCAATCCGTCGGACAAGTTCGAAAATGCCTATGTGGAACGCAAGGATATGGAATACAGCTATAACGACGGAAACCTGTACTATTTCATGGATATGGAGACCTACGAGCTCATTCCTCTCGACGCCAAACTGCTCGGCGACAATTTCCGGTTTGTAAAAGAGAACATGCCCTGCAAGGTGATGTCATACAAAGGAAAAGTGTTCGGCGTGGAACCTCCCAATTTTGTAGAGCTTGAAGTAACGCATACCGAACCCGGCGTCAAGGGCGACACGGCCACAAACGTCATGAAGCCCGCCGTTTTAGAAACCGGGGCGGAAATCAAAGTGCCCCTGTTTATCAACATCGGCGATAAGATCCGCGTCGACACCCGCTCCGGCGAATATCTTGAACGCTGCAAAAACTGACGCCGCCGCTCCGGAAACGGAACAAAAGAAAGGGGAACAAACATGACAATCAGCGAAAAAGTCGCATATCTCAAAGGTCTTGCCGAAGGCTTGGGACTGGATCCCGAAAGTTCCAAGGAGAGCAAACTCATTTCCGTTATGATGGATATTTTGGAGGATATCGGACTCTCCATATCCGAATTGGACGAGGAAATCACCGAATTGGGAGAGGAAATTGACGTTCTTTCCGACGACCTTTCGGACGTGGAAGAGGTCGTGTTTGAAGAAGACGAGGACGAGGAAGATTTTTTTGAAATCAAGTGCCCCAACTGCAAGGAAATTATAGCCCTCGACTCCGAAGCCTTAGACAACGGCGAAATCGTCTGCCCGAACTGCAAGGAAACGCTGTCCCTCCAGTTTGAAGACTGCTGCTGCGCGGAGTGCAGCGAAGACGAGGATGAGGACGAAGACGATTAGCCTCTGAATCTTTCCTTTCTTTCCACGAGGATACCTTTTTTCGCGGGCGCAGACAGGTTTTCCCTGTCTGCGCCTCTTTATGCATCCGCTCTCTTCTTCCCGCCTTACGCGTTTTGGATTGCAATTTCTTCTCTCCCATAGTATATAATGAAGTTGAGATCTCTATTTTCGGCTTGGGGGGATTATCCTGAAACGAAACTGCATTTTTACCATCAGCCGCCAATACGGCAGCGGCGGCCGCTATATCGGCCGGCTTCTCGCCGAATCGTTGGAGCTTCCGTTCTACGACCGGGAGATCATTCAACTGGCGGCGGAGCGATGCGGCTTTTCGGCGCAATTCATGGAAAAGTTAGAGGAACAGCCTTCCGGTCAGCTGTTTTACGCCGGACCGGCCGGTCATCTGCAGATGCAGGAGTCCCTTCCCCCGATGTCCCCGCAGGATAAGATTTTTTTAGCTCAGTTTCAGGTCATCCGAGAAGCCGCCGACAAAGGCCCCTGCGTCATTATCGGCCGGTGCGCGGATTACATCCTGCGTAATCATCCGAATGCAATCCATATCTTTATCCATGCTTCCTTAGCAAACCGCGTAAAGCGGGCCGTGCAATACTATGGCCTGACTTCGGACACGGCCGAGAAGACGATATTGAAAACGGATAAAAAACGGGCGCTCTATCACGAAAGATACACGGATACGCGCTGGGGAGCCGCTGCCAATTATCATCTTTGTATCGACAGCGGCGCGATCGGGATTGAAAACTCGGTGGAGCTTATCCGCCGGTTTGCCGAAATGAGAAGCGCCGCGCTTTGAACCGGATGGGGGCAAAGGCGCAAGTTTCAGGACAGGCAACGGGCGAAGCAATTTATAACGGGCCGGGGCGGATTTGCAATTCCCCCCGCCTTAAGGCGGTGAATCATCATGCTGAAGCTGCTGCTTTGCAGGACGGGCGTTCAGCTTTCCGGCGTTCTGCTCCGCCGCGCCTGCGAGAGGGCGGCGAAGGGCAGGCGCCAGCTTTTTCTTGTTCCCGAGCAGTTTTCCCATGAAATGGAGCGGCAGCTTTGCGCCGCCGGCGGAAACGGCATCTGCGTCCACGCGGAAGTATTGAGCTTTACCCGGCTTTTCAACCGGGTTTTCGCCCAGACGGGGGGACTGGCGGAACGAACGTTGGATCCCGGCGGACGGGTCCTTGCGATGAAGACGGCGCTTTCCATGGTATCGGACCAGTTGTCTTTGTACAACCGTCCCTCCGGAAAGGCGGCCTTTATCCAGGGGCTTCTTGATACCTTCGACGAACTCAAGCGCTGCTGCATCCCGCCGGAAGCCCTGCTGCAGGCCGGCATGTCGGCCGGGAGAAAGCAGGGCGAAAAGCTGAGGGAGCTCTCTCTCATCTTCGGAGCGTACGACGCCGTTACCGCCAAAATCGCTTCCGACCCGCGGGACCGTTTGGATCGTCTGGCGGAACGGCTCCGGGAGATCCCTTTTGCGCAAGGAACCGACTTCTGGATCGACGGCTTTACGGATTTTACCGCGCAGGAGGAACGCGTTCTGCAGCAGCTGATGAGGCAGGCCTCCTCCGTAACCGTAGGGCTCGTATGCGACCGCGCGGAGGCGGATGACGGCCCCGGCATCTTTTCAACCGTTCGAAAAACCGCCGAAAGCCTTTTGCAGATGGCAAGGAGGCAGGGAATCTCTGCGGAAACGGAATTTTTGCCGGATTCCGGCGCCGCTTCCCCGGCGCTCAATCACCTGCGCCGGCATCTGCTGAGCGGGCCGCCCGTCCCCTTTTCCTCCGACTTCCGGGAAATCGAACTGTTTGAGGCGGAGACTCCGTTTTCCGAAGTGGAATACGCGGCGGCGCGCATACTCCGCCTGGTGCGGGAGGAAGGATGCCGCTTCCGTGACATCGCGGTGGCGGCGCCGGACTTTGAAGAATATGCGCCCGCCATAGAGCATATTTTCGCGCGGTACGGTGTGCCGGTCTTCTTCAGCCGCCGCACCGATATCCTGAAAAAGCCGGTGCCGGCTCTCATTCTCTCCGCACTGGCGGTCCGGACGGAAAACTATACGTACGAAGCCGTGTTCCGCTATCTGAAAACCGGCCTCACGGGAATCCCGGCGGAAGACTGCAGCCTTCTGGAAAATTACGTGCTCAAATGGGATATCCGGGGCGCCTCATGGATGCGGGAGGCGGATTGGACGATGCACCCGCGCGGCTACAATCTGCCCTGGGAGGAGGAGGACAAAGCGCTGCTTTCCCGGCTGAATATTCTCCGCCGGAACCTTTGCGCGCCGCTGCGCCTTCTCGGGGGAAGCGGGGAGACAGTCCGGGCTCATGCAACCGCCCTGTTTCGCTTCCTCGAGGAAATCGATCTTCCGCAGAGGCTTTCCGAACGGACGCGGCAGCTTGCCGCCGCCGGAGAGCAGCAGCTGGCGCAGGAATACGGCCAGTTATGGGATATTCTCTGCGACGCGCTCGATCAATGCGTGGATATATTGGGAGATACCCCAATGGATTTAAGTTCCTTCGCGGACCTTTTCTCCCTGCTGCTTACCCAATATGACGTCGGATCCATTCCCGCCTCCTTGGATCAGGTGAGCGCGGGAGAACCGAGCCGCGTATGCTTCCGTCCGATGAAACACCTGCTGCTGCTCGGCGCGACGGATACCGCCATTCCCCGGATTGTGACGCCGCCCGGCCTTCTTTCAGAGGAAGACCGCGCTTTGTTGGCCGGCATGGGACTTCCGATGAAACTGCAGTCCGAAGAGCAGATTTTCCGCGAGCTGTGGACGATCCGGAATGCCTGCACCGCTCCGGAATCGGGCCTTTTTATCAGCCGGCCCGCCGGCAGCGCGGACGGAACCGTCCTTCGTCCTTCCCTCCTGCAGGCTCAGTTGCAGAAGCTTTTCCCCGGGCTGACGCCCAAACGGGAGCGCGAGCTTGACGGCAGCTACCGGACCGCCTCTCCCCTGCCCGCGCTGGAATGGGCCGCCCGCCGCATCTTCGCGGGAGCGGACGACGGCGGCGTTTTAGACGCTTTGGCCGGGCGGCCGGAATATGCAGCAGCGGCAAACAGTATCCGGGCGGCGCTTGCCGGCAGGCGCGGCGCGCTTTCTCCCCAAGCCTCCGACCGGCTTTACGGCAAAAACGTGCAGTTTTCCGCTTCGCGCCTAGACCAGTATAAGTCCTGCCATTTTGCCTATTTCATGCGGTACGGACTGAAGGCGAAGCCCCGAAGCCCCGCCTCTCTCGACGCGCCTCAGATCGGAACGTTTATCCACTTCGTTTTGGAGAACGTGCTGCGCGACGCGGCGAAAGGAGCGGGCATCCGCGAAACTTCGGACGAGCTTTACTGCGCGCTGACGGACGAATATATCCGGCGGTACGCGGAGGAGCAGCTTGGCGGCCTGGACAATCAATCCGCCCGTTTCCGGTATCTCTACAAGCGGCTGCACAAAACGGTCCACGCGATGGTTTCCAATTCAGTGACCGAACTGCGCTCTTCCGCGTTCACCCCGATTTCCTTTGAGCTTGGATTCGGGGCAAACGGCGATCTCCCGCCGGTCACTTTTACGGCGGACGGCGTCACGGTCAGCATCAGCGGATTCGTGGACCGGGTCGACGGCTATGTGAAAGACGATAAGCTTTTCCTTCGGGTCGTGGATTATAAAACCGGAGAAAAGCCGTTCGATCTGACCGACATCTGGCACGGTCTGGGCCTCCAGATGCTCCTTTACCTGTTCACCCTCGGAGAGAAGGGCAGCGCGCTTTACCAGCGGGAAATCATTCCGGCCGGCGTGCTTTACCTTCCCGCGCGGGACTTTATCGTTCGCGGAGGCCGGGATATGACCCAGGAAGAGCTGCGCAGATCCGCAGATCGGGAACTTCGCCGAAAAGGCCTGGTTCTCGACGATCCGGATATCATTGGCGCGATGGAATCCCCCGGAGAAGGCGGATTTCGTTTCCTCCCCGTCCATATCAGCGAAAAAACCGGCCGGATATCCGGCGAGGCTCTGGTCAGTGCGGCACAGCTCGGCAAACTGCACAGGCATGTAAACACCATTTTGCGGGATATCTGCCGCGAACTGGGCAAAGGGAACATCAGCGCGGACCCCTGGTATAAGAACGAACGGCAAAGCGCCTGCGCCTTCTGCGACTTCAGGGACGCCTGCCATTTTGACGAAAGTACGGGCGAGGACAAACGCCGGTATTTGTACCCGGTGAAGCACACCGAATTCTGGGAAAACGTCTGAGGGCCTCCCCGCAATCTTTTATACCGCCGGGGAGGCGACCCTTTTTCTTTGCTTCAGCTTATTGAAAGATGGTCTGCCGATCTCAGGTATTCCGCGGGCGGGCAATCTCCCGCCTTATGCATTTTGAATACTTTTTATCGGACTTTTTGCCAACTCTTTTCCTATATCATGCATAAAAAGCTGCACTTGAACGGTTGACGGGGCTCAGACGGGGGTATATAATCTTTTTGTGTACTAAACCGGGGCCTTTCCCCCGGCATCGCAGGGAAAAACAGACCCCGAGAATAAAACTGGAGGTCAGTATAAGCATGAGAGAAGTGTACATCGTAAGTGCGGTTAGAACGGCCGTAGGCACATTCGGTGGCGCTCTGAAGGACACCCCGGCCACCGAACTGGGCAAGATTGTCATTCAGGAAGCTCTGAAACGGGGCAACGTTAAGCCCGAACAGGTAAACGAAGTGTTCTTCGGGTGCGTCTGCACTGCCGGATTGGGCCAGAACGTCGCCCGTCAGTGCGCGCTCAACGCCGGCATTCCCATCGAAGTTCCCGCCAGCACGGTCGGCATGGTCTGCGGTTCCGGCATGAAGGCCATCATTGAAGGCGCCCGCACCATTCTTTGCGGAGACGCGGATTGCGTTGTGGCCGGAGGCACCGAGAATATGTCCGCCACTCCCTATTATCTGCCGGCCGCCCGTTGGGGCCAGAGGATGAACGACAGCAAGATCATCGACGGTTTTGTGAAGGACGGACTTTGGGAAGCCTTTAATGATTATCACATGGGCATCACCGCTGAAAACGTCGCGGAGAAATACGGCATCACCCGTGAGGAACAGGACGAATTCGGTTTCCATTCCCAGCAGAGAGCCGCCGCAGCCATCTCCTCCGGCCGCTTTGAAGACGAGATCGTTCCCGTCCCCGTCAAGATCAAGAAGGATATTGTGGATTTCAAGGTGGACGAACATCCGAAGACCACAACCTTAGAGAAGATGGCCGCTCTGAAGCCCGCCTTCAAGAAAGACGGCACCGTCACCGCCGGCAACGCCTCCGGCATTAACGACGGCGCTGCGGCCGTGATACTTATGAGCGGCGAAAAGGTCAAGGAGCTCGGCCTCACCCCCATGGCAAAGCTGGTCGGCTACGGCCAGGGCGGCGTCGATCCCAAGATCATGGGCATCGGCCCCGTGCCCGCTTCCCGCGCCGCGCTGAAAATGGCCGGACTGGAAGTCAAAGACATGGATCTCGTGGAAGCCAACGAAGCTTTCGCCGCACAGGCGATCGCCGTAGCCCGCGAATTGGGCCTTAACATGGACATCACCAACGTAAACGGCGGCGCCATCGCGCTCGGTCATCCGATCGGATGCTCCGGCGCCAGGATTCTTGTTACCCTGCTCTATGAAATGAAAAAGCGCGGCGTGAAGCACGGCCTGGCCACCCTTTGCATCGGCGGCGGCATGGGCAACGCGGTTGTCGTGGAAATGTAACAGCATCCATAAGCGGATAAGACAAAGGAAGGCGCGGCAAAAGCCGCGCCTTCCTTTCTCATTGCCTTAACTTTTTCCGCTCTTGAGCTGGCGCATCCGCGCGGCGTGGTCGAGCAGCCGCTTTCGCAGCCGCAGATGCTCCGGCGTGACCTCAAGCAGTTCGTCGTCCGCCAAGAACTCGAGGCACTGTTCTAAGCTTAAGATTTTGGGAGGCGTCAAACGCAGCGCGTCGTCGCTTCCGGCCGCCCGCATGTTGGTCAGCTGCTTTTTCTTGCAGACATTGACGGTAATATCCTCCGGCTTGGAGGCAACGCCTACGATCATTCCGGCGTAAACATCCGTGCCGGGGCCGATAAACAGGGCGCCGCGCTCCTGCGCGTTATATAAACCGTAGGTGACCGCCTCGCCGGTCTCGAAGGCCACAAGCGCTCCCGTGTTCCTGCGGACCACCTCCCCCTTTACGGGGGCGTATCCGTCAAATACGGAGGCCATAATCCCTTCGCCCCGCGTATCCGTTAAAAATTCGTTTCTGTATCCGAATAATCCGCGGGAGGGAACTGAAAAAGCAATCCGCATCCTGCTTCCCATCGGATTCATTTCCGTGAGCTCACCCTTGCGCGCGCTGACCTTTTCAATCACCGCGCCGACGGCCGCCTCCGGCACGTCTGCCACCAACCGCTCCATCGGCTCGCAGAGTACGCCGTCAATGGTCTTATACAGCACGCGCGGCGGAGAAACCTGAAACTCGTACCCTTCCCTGCGCATCGTTTCAATCAGGATGGACAGGTGCATCTCTCCGCGTCCCGCCACGTTGAACGCTTCCGTGCTTTCCGTCTCGGAGACGCGGAGCGAAACGTCCTTAAGCGTCTCCCGGAAAAGCCGATCCCGCAGGTTCCTTGAGGTGACGTATTTCCCTTCCCGTCCCGCGAAGGGGGAGTCGTTGACGGAAATCGTCATTTCCATCGTCGGATCCGAGATCTTGACAAAGGGAAGCGGCTCCGCCGCCTCCGGATCGCAAATGGTATCGCCGATGGTGATGTCCGGTATGCCGGACAGGGCGATGATGTCGCCTGCCGACGCCTCGGCAACCGCTTCCCGTCCAAGCCCCTCGAACTGATAGAGACTGACCGCCTTCGCGCGCCTGACCGGGCGTTCCCTGTGGTAATCGNNGATGCGCCCGATCGCGATCCGCCCGACAAATTCATTGTAGTCAATGGAGGATACCAAAATCTGAAGCGGTCCTTCGGTTTCCTGCGGCGGGCCCGGGATATAATCGATGATGGTATCGAACAGGGGGCCGAGATTGGCTCCCGCCTGCTCGGGGGAAAAGGCGGCCGTACCTTGTCTCGCGGAGCAGAAGAGCATAGGCGAATCAAGCTGTTCGGCGGTGGCATCCAAGTCGAGCAGCAGTTCCAATACCTCGTCGATGACTTCATGAATCCGCGCGTCGGGCCTGTCGATTTTATTGATGACCACGATGACGCGGTGTCCCAGCTCCAGCGCCCGGCCCAACACGAACCGGGTCTGCGGCATCGGCCCCTCC
>DCTG01000226.1 GCA_002329245.1 Clostridiales bacterium UBA1446 | reverse complement strand
GACTCCGCCAATTGCATGTAAAGCTGAATGGCTTCATATTCGGCGGCAATCATGAAGCGGATGGAGCGGATCAATTCCTCGTCGGTTAGTATGCGTTCCTTCTTCAGACCGGAAAACGCGTGTCCAAAATCAGGCATACTGTTCACTCCTTTGTAATTTATTAGTATAAAAAAATTATAGCGGCATCATGTGTCCGGCACAAGAAAAAATTAAATATAAAGATTTGTTAACAAACACACAGCGGCCCGGATGTATCCGAGCCGCTGTATTTAGGAATGGCAGAACGAATAAAGGAAATGCCGGCTTTGGAAAGAATGCTATCTCTCCAACGGGATATCGCCAAGGTTCAGATCCTTATCCGTGCGCAGGCCGCTGAAGCACTTCTGCTGAAAACCGGGAGCAGAAATGGTAAGCTCGTAGGTGCCGACCGGGAGATCCTTAAACCAAAAGTCTCCGAAATCATCCGTGAGAACATCCCAAACACGGGGGCCGGCAGTCAGATGGCACTTGGCGCCTTCGATAATTTCTTTTTCCTTCGGGTCATAGACCGTACCGGCAATGAATTTGCCAGGTATGTTGCGATAATAGACCCTCGGCTTGAGGCCCTCTTCCGGTTTCAGTACAACCGCTCCGGCGATATCGTCTTTCAAATCTTCTTCGTCGCCGAATTTCAACGCGCCGGTAGGACAAACGTCCGCGCATCGGGTCGTCTTCGCGCCGTTGTCCAAAAGGTGCGCGCAGCCCGTGCATTTTTGAGCAATCGAGAGTTCCTCGTTGAAATAAATGACTTCATAAGGGCAGGCGCTTTCGCAGGCGCGGCATCCCGTGCATGTATCCGGATTGATGATGACAATCCCGTCCTCTCGGCGGTAGATGGCGTCCAGCGGGCAGGCGCTTATGCACGATGCGTTCCTGCAGTGGTTGCAGAGCAGCGGCCTGTAGTTGATCTTAACCTTCGGGATTGAGCCGCAAAGGTTTTCCTGCACGCGGATCCAAAACTGGCCGATCTTGGGCTGGGGTTTTGCGTAGGGGGTCCAGTCGTTTCCAACGTGTTCATCTTTGCATGCCAGCTGACAGTTGTGGCAGCCGCTGCAACGCGCGACGTCGATGACAAATACCTTAGACATTTCCGTACCCTCCTATTTCACGGTCCAGCCGTCCATGCAGACGCCGGCGGCTTCGTCGATTTTCCGGGCGAAGGCTTCGGGATAGTCTCGTTTCCAGCCTTCCATTTCTTCGTCGGTGACTTTTTCCACCTGGACTAAATAACCGCTTGTTGCCATACCGGTGCAGTTTTTAGAAGTCATTGAGGTGGGAGAGATTGTGTTAATACAGCCGCCACGGTCCAGCCAGCCGGGGATGATGGGGTCAAGGCGTGCGCCGTGGTCGACGTAGCATACCTTTTCAATCAAACGTTCCGTTACATATGCGCCACAGAGTACGATACCACGCTCGTTGAAAACCTTGACGATGTCTCCGTGACGGATGCCGCGTTTTTCGGCTTCCTTAGGATTGAGCCAAACGGGTTCGTATTGATATCCGTCTTTTCCTCTGATTTTCATGGTTTCGATCTCGCGTGTCCAGATTACGTCGTCGCACTGGGCGTGAACGCGCCAGCGGCCGTGGTTGGACATGCAGAGCAGGGGGTATTTCTTTGCCCGCTCGCTGCTCAGACGCTCGTCATGATAGTCGCTCTTTTCAACCCAATGCGGTACGGGAGGACGCTCGGGATCGTCCGGCATGTGCTTTTCAATGTCGGTAGAGGAGTACTCCAACAGACCGGTCGGAGTGGTTAAAGGATGATTTTTCGGATCTTTATAGAAGTTATAAAGGCCGGCCGGCACGTGCTGGGATTCTTCCTTTATGGGAACGACATAGATCTTTTTCTCAAGAAACTCCTCCCAAGACATGCGCTCCTCGCAGCCGGAAGCCTTGTAGAAGAAACGGACGCGTTCCTTCTCCGAAAGCTTGCCGGTATAGGCGTCAAAGTATTCCGGTCCAAGTTTCTCAGCGACACGCGCACAGGCGTCAAAGTCGGAGACGGACTCGCCTAATGCTTCGATGCAAGGCTCTTCCAGATAGACGGACTGGAAAACGCCGTTGGATAAGTCGTTTCCAAGATCGTTCATCTCGTGCTTTGTGCAGACCGGCAGAATGATGTCCGCAAAGTAGCAGTCGTTTTCCATCCAGGGATGCTGGACAACGAAGGTTTCAATGTCCGGATGACGGTAGGCCTCTATGAAAAGGTTGCCGTGATTCCAGCAGGTGACGTTGCAGGGGGCGGACGACCAGATCATATGTACCTTGGACATACCGGGACGCGGATAGACGATTTTTTCAAACTGATATTTATTGGTCGGAAGGCGATAGTTGTTTTCTTTCGGAATCTGGCTTGTGGAGAAGCAGTGCATACCGTACCATTCGGCCTTGCCCTGGGTGATTGCGACATTGACCAGGCACCGCGGGATGAACTGCTTCGGCGCGGGCAGCGGCTCAAAGAGCTGCATGAGCTCCGGCGCCTGCTTTTTCTGTTTTTCGTTGAGCTCAAACCGTTTCATGTTGATCTCGTCCGGCAGGTCTCCTTTCACAGGCCGCAACGGGTCGCCGCAATGCGGTACCGTCGGCAGAAACTCGCCGGTGAACGGTATGGGGTAGTCTTTTGCCCACATGTTCCATTCGATCATCTTGGCCTGGTGGACGCCGGGTTTCCCTAAGCCGCGCATGCCGAGCAGCATGATCTCGAGGCGGGCGGGTTCTGTGGAATACGGACCGCNNCCCAGTGTCTCGCCAACGCCTTAATCGTCCACTCGGGAACCCCGCATTTTTCGGAGGCCCAGGCAGGCGTTTTGGGAACTCCGTCCTCACGGCCTAAGACATAGTCCGCAAACTTGTCGAAGCCGTAGGTATGCTTTTCAATGTACTCTTTCTCATAGGTATCGTTCGTCAGCCAAAGGTAGGCAATGGCCAGCTGCATGGCTGCGTCCGTGTTGGGAAGAATGGGAATCCATTTATCCGCGTGAATGGCTGCGCCGTAGTTCAGCTCCGGGCAGATGTAAATGGATTTGATGCCGAGCTCCGTGAACCAGTAGGAGAGAAGCGTAGGCAGATGCATGCCGAAGCCGAGCGGCGTAACCTCGGGATCGCAGCCCCAGAAGAAGAGCGTATCGCTGTGTTTTGCTATGTCGGGAAATAGGTTCGCCTGCGGCGTCTGCTCACCGACCGGCTCGCAGCCCCAGACGTGCTTGGCGCCCCAATACCAGCCTTCCCAGCTGTCCATGTTGCGCATCTGGAGCGTGTATCCCCCCATGAGGGATAAAAGGCGGTTCGGGCAGCCATGGCTGGGCGCGACGTTTTTGCCTTCGCCATGCATATCGGATTGACAGAGGACTGCTTCGCAGCCGTACGTCTCTTTCATGCGTTTCAGCTCGTCGGCGCAGATTTGCGCAGCCTCGTCCCAGGAAATGCGGACATAACCGGACTTGCCGCGGTTCTGCGGATTTCGCTCGCCCTTGGGGTCCCAGTCCNNCCGTGCGTCAGAGTGACGCGCTGCGGCGGGACAAAGGTTTTGCCGCGGGCTTCCATTTTCCAGGGATGGCACCTGGCGTTCGTGTCTTCCGTGTCGTAGTCATAGGGTTGGATGCGGGTGATCTTACCGTCATTGCAGTCAACGCGGCAAAGGCCTCCGCTCTCGGGGCCCATGAGGCTGAAACTGACTAAACGTTCCGCATCAGGTTTAAATTTGTTCTTCAACGAATTTCCCTCCTGTCCTCCTGATTATGAGGCCGCAGCGCGCTGGAATTGCAGAGAAAAATTGCGCGTCGCCGCGGTCGATGCGATTCGGTGTATGTCCGTCCGATGTACAAATGCGCTCGGTTGATTCCAATGATAAGTATAGTATTTGAAAGTGGGAAAAGCAAACAACAAAATACGCGAATCTACAACCATAAGTAGTTAAAAGGAATGTATCAGCAGGTCTGAGGAAGGGAAGCGGCATGAGGAAGGAGGCCATACTGACAGAAACCGCGAACAATACATTGCTTTTTGTGGGAATACGGAGTATCATATTTACGAAACGACAGAAAAATGCGGTTATTATCTGCGTTTGGCAACGAGTCCTTGAGAAAGCGGAATGGGGGCGCGGAACATGCTTCAGGATACCAAAATAAAAGTGTTCTTATCGCTTGCCAGAACGCTGAGTTTTACCAATACTGCCAAAGAACTGTTCCTCTCACAGCAGGCGGTCAGCAAAAATATTGCCTCGCTGGAAGAACGGCTCGGATTTTCCCTTTTTATCCGCACTTCGCGTTCCGTTACGCTGACGGCGGCCGGAGAACGGTATTATCAAGCCCTTCTTGAAATCAGCCGTATCTACAACGAAGCGCTCATAGAAATCGGTCACATGAACGAACGGGAATATCAGAGTTTTCGCGTCGGATATCAAAATTTTCTTGATTTGGGATCAACTCCGAACCGCGCGTTGGAAAAACTGCGAAAAGAATACCCAGAACTCAGTGTGGACAGCGTGCGCTATTCTCCCCTTATGCTCAATGAACGGCTGCTCAACGGAAGCTGCAACCTGATTGTTATCAATGGACGCTTTGCGCCGGACGAACCGGGCTTGCGGCAGTTGGAGCTCTTAAAATCTCCGCAGGCGGTGATGATTTCACCGGAAAACCCACTCGTTACACCGAGCGCCACCTATGCTACCTTTGTCAATGAGCCGTTTATCGTGGATACCTTTGAAAACGAGAGTCCGAAGGAGTACGAGCAGCGCGTACAGAAGGAAATCAGAATGTGGGGGCTTTCGCCGAAGGAGGTCATTTGGTCGCCCGATCGGGATTCCTCCTATACGCTTGCTGAGATGGGGCGCGGCATAGTCGTTGGAACGGAGATGAGCAGAGTTGCCAGAGACCGCAACCTGAAAAAGTACTACACGGGAAAGATGGATACTCTTTTAGCTATCTGGCGTGAAGAAGAGGAAAACGAACTTGTGGAAAAATTCGCGTTATTGCTACAGCAGGAGTTTGAGCTTTTGCGCCGTGATAAAAAGATAAGGCGGAGAAAAAATAAAGCCGCCCTTCAACCGGAATAGGAAACAACGAAAAGAAAAAGATGGAACGGGGCTGGTAATGGTGGTTTTCACCACTTACCAGCTCCATTTGTTAACTATTTGTTCCTTGGAATGAGAAAACAGACAAAAACCCGTAATAATCTTTAGTGAAAATATATATAAGGAATTGGGTTTTGGGTGTCGATATAATGATTATATGTTAGAGTCTGATAAGATTAACCTGACGTTATGGGATGAATTTTTCGCCGGGAATCCTCAATCTACTGGAAAGAGATGTGATTGTCATGCATATTTTCAGCAAAGCTGCAGATTTATTGAAACGTTTTACACATGGAAAATCCCCAAAAAAAGGGGATCTGACAAAGGCGGGGATGCAGCCTGAGCCGCAAAAGGACCAGACGAACGAAAAGCTTGAAACGCCGAAGAATCTGACAAACGGCTTGCTGCAGGCGAATACCAACGAGGTAAACGGAAAAATGGAAAAGACCCAAAAAACCAAAGCCAATAAGAAAATGCGGGAACGAGATATTTCGTTACTAAAGAAAAGCTCTATTAAAAAGAAACTGATTTTTTCCATGGCGGGGTTGGCGGTTTTGATTACAATCCTTTCCGGCGCCGTGATGGGTATCCTGTTGTATAATAACAATGTGCAAAGCATGAGAAATCAGGTGCAGTCCAGTGTGACCGCGTACAGCGAATCGGTCGACAATGCAATCAAAAATTACAAACTGGAAGTGGAGGCAGTTGCGCAAAACCCGAGAGTCACGGATACAAGCATTACGTTAGAGCAAAAAGTCGATTACATAAAAAGAATTACTTCGGGTGTGCTTGAGATCAACCTGGCGAATGAAAACGGAATCACGACAGACGGGAAAAATGTCAGTTCCGAAGTGTATTTTCAGCAGGCAATGATAGGGTCGACTTATATGACCGGAACATTCATGAATGAGGCCACCCGTATGCCTGCGATCAGAATTAGCGCCCTGATCAACAGCGATACCGGAGAAAAAAGCGTCCTCATGGCCGATTATGCGGCGGAAAAGTTTAACCAGGTAGTAAAAAACATTACCATCGGCGAATCCGGTTACGGTTTTATAGTAGATAAGAGCGGCCAGATCGTTGCGCACCAGAATAAGGATAAGGTCAAAAACTTCGTCAATTACATTACCTTAGCGCAGCAGGATAATTCTTATTCCGAAATCGCATCCGTGGTTCAGAGCATGATCGCGGGAGATACGGATGTAAAAGAGGTTACCCTGGAAGGTCAGCACGTGTGTATCGGATATTTGCCGATTAAAAATACAGACGGGTGGAGCATCGCAGTCTGTGTGAACGTCAGTGAAATGATGAACAGCTTCTACGTCGGCATGGCGATAACCGGCCTTATGGTTGTGGTTTTCATTCTGCTTTCGATATTTCTTGCAATTCTTATCGCCCGCCCGATTGCGAATCCAATCTCGGCGCTTGTCAAAAGGATTGAGATGCTTGCCGACGGAGACCTGCATACAGGCGTTCCGAAAATCCAAAGCAAGGATGAGATCGGGGTATTGTCCAAAGCGTTTACGAAAACCGTGGATACCCTAAACGGTTACATCAAAGAGATTTCGGATCTTTTAGGAGGCATTGCAAAGGGCGATCTGACCGTAAAACCCGTACAGGATTACAGGGGAGATTTCCTGCCCATAAAAACCGCGCTGGAAACGATTACGGAAGACATGAATAAAATCTTCGCAAGCATCATGCAGGCGACGGACGAGGTAACGGCCGGGGCGGAGCAGATGTCTTCCTCATCGCAGTCGCTGGCACAGGGGGCGACGGAGCAGGCGTCCGCCATAGAGGAATTGTTAGCCACCGTTACGGAAATCGGAAATGATGTGAACCATAACGCCACAAACGCGGAAAAAGCGAATGAGCTTTCCCAGGAGACATTTTCCGAGGTGCAAAACACAAATCTGCAGATGCAGCGGATGGTTGAATCCATGTCTGAAATCAGCACTACCTCCGCCCAAATTGGTGAGATCATCAAAACCATCGAAGAAATCGCCTTCCAGACAAATATACTTGCGCTCAACGCCTCGGTCGAAGCAGCCAGAGCCGGCATCCACGGAAGAGGTTTCTCTGTGGTGGCGCAGGAAGTGAAAAATCTTGCCACGAAGAGCGGAGAAGCCGCTAAAAACTCCGGCGAACTGATCGGCGGATCCATCAAGGCTGTGGAACGCGGGAAGAAAAACGTAGACGAGGCCGCAAAGTCGCTTGATAATTTGATTAGTACCTCAAAGAAGATGACGGAACTGATCAGCAACATTACTCAGGCATCCGAGGCACAGGCTACGGCAATCGGTCAGGTGCTTGAGGGAATCGATCAGGTTTCCACTGTGGTCCAGTCGAATTCCGCCGCCAGCGAACAGACAGCCGCGGCAAGCGACGAACTAAAGAGCCTGTCGCACGCAATGAAGGATACCTTGTCTTTCCTGAGACTGAAAGAAAAGACGGAAGCGAAGGCTGAGACCGATGCGGAAGATAGGGCCGCTAAGATTTATAAGACCTATAAGGCTGATGTAAACACGCAGAGAAGACGGAGGCGTTCCGTGTAATCCAGGCGAAAGAACAAAGAAACTCGGCTGGGGCTGCTGCGCTTTGGGTTTTATGTATCCGAAGCACAGCAGCCCCATTCATTTATTAAGGGGAATTATACCTTTTCCTCCACATGAGAAACAACGCCTTGCGCATACTAATGGCATTACAGAAAGGGAGGAATGCATGTGGGGAAAATACTCTACCTTATCGCAAGTTCCAAACCGGAAGCCGTGTCCGTCAGCCGTACGGTTGCAAGAGCGCTTGTGAAACGCCTGATGGAAATTCACCCGGATGCAAGCGTTGAGGAACTGAATCTCTATACGGATAATATTCCGCGGCCGCATTGGGATTATTTCGGAAGCCGCAGCTGCCTTGTAAGCGGAGATGCGCTGAAGAAGCTCCCGCTTCAGGATCAGGCGCAGGTAAGGAGGATGGAAAGCCTGTGCGACCAGTTTATATCCGCATCGATCATTGTGCTTGCCGCTCCGATGTGGAGCCTCTCCTTTCCCGGAGTCGTTAAGGATTATCTGGACTGCGTCATCCAGAAGAACAAGACGATTGCCTTCCGGAAGGAGAAACCGGTGGGCTTAATGGGCGATAGAGACCGGTCCTTTTTCTATGTGCAGTCTTCCGGCGGCAATATTCCATGGGTTCTCCGGCCCTCCATGAACAAGGGACTGGGCTATGTAGAGGATATCATGCGTTTTCTCGGATTCCGATACGTGGACGAATTGTTGGTGGACAACACCGGCACAACGGACGAAGAGAAGAAGAAAGCGGTGGAAAAGGCCGTCGGTAAGATTGAGGAAATGCTGATCAACGTTCAGCTCTCGGATAATCACATCAGAACAGGATGGTAAGGCGGCGGCGGGGAATACCCCGCCGCGTTTCTGAGAGTTCTTTTGGCTCATTCTTGTATGTATACTGTCTCAAGTTCTATTTATCAGCCTCGCGATAAAAATCCTTGACAGAATAATTTGGACGCATTATAATGCGTAGCGTGCTACGTATAGGAGGGTGGGGGAGTGGAAAAGGAAAACAGTTTGGGGCTGCAGTTTAAACAGATCCACGATATTTTGGAAGCGGGCATGAACCGTCAGCTGAAAAGCTTGGATCTTACGATGTCGCAGTATGCGGTGCTAAACTTTTTGTTCCGGAAACGGGAGGAAACCGTGACGTTGCGCGAAATCGAGCGCTTTCTCGGTTTGAAGCATCCAACGGTAATCGGCATAGTCAAGCGGATGGAGAGCAAGGGGTTTTTGCAGAGCGAAAAAAACGCCGCAGACGGAAGATGCAGAACGATCCTCCTGACACAGAAAGCGTATGAAGTGAAAAGGCGGATGGAAGAGAGCAAACGAAAAGTTGACTGCCGGCTCGTTAACGGGCTTTCGAAATGCGAAATCGATACGCTGAGCTTGCTGCTCGGTCGAATCTACCGGAATCTGCAGGAGTCGGAATAGGTTCCGATGATTATTCTATACGGCGGCATCAGCCGCCTCTATGCAAGGTTTGGAAGGGAACAATCGAATGGATAGACGCGCAATTTNNTACCTAAGGCTGTTGCTGTACTGGTGCTGCCAACCATCCTCAGCATGCTTGTCACGATCGTATACAATATGGTGGACATCTATTTTGTGGGGAAGACGGGGGATCCGAATCAGGTTGCCGCCGTTTCGCTGGCAAGCCCGGTTTTTATGCTGTTTATGGGATTCGGCCAAATCTTCGGACAGGGCGGCAGCTCCATTATTTCGCGCAGGTTGGGTGAGGGCAAGCGCGAGCAGATCCGATACATTTCGAGCTTTTGTTTTTATGGCGCCGCGGTGGTCGGGGTGCTCCTGTTTTTCGTATTCCAGGTAGCGATGCCTCTCGTTCTCCGGCTTGTCGGTGCCAGCAGCAACACGGTGACGTTTACGGAGAGCTATGTCTGGTGGATCGCCGCCGGCGCGCCCTTCGTTCTTGTCTCTTTTTCTTTCGGGAACATCGTCAGGAGCGTGGGCGCGGCAAGAGCTTCCATGACCGGAATGATGCTCGGTACAATTCTCAATATTGTCCTTGACCCTATCATGATTCTTTGGCTTGGCTGGGGGGTTGAGGGAGCCGCTGTCGCCACGGTGATTGGAAACATCGCATCCACCATTTACTATATTCTCTACACTATCCGCCGCGAGCCCCTTTTGTNNATGTACATCCGAAGGATTTCAGGATGTCCGACCGGATTTTAACCAACGTCATGGCTATCGGTCTGCCCGCATCCCTGAACAATATTCTTTCCAGCGCATCCGGAATGCTTTTGAATAACTATCTTGCCGCGTACGGCGATATCCATGTTGCCGCGATGGGCGTGGCCATGCGCGCCAATATCTTCATTTTCATGGTACAGCTTGCCATTGCGGCGGGTGTCCAGCCTCTGATCGGCTACAGCTTCGGTGCGCGGAATTTGGAGAGGATGAAGGCGGTCATGCGCTTTTCANNGCACCTGCGTCTTCGGCTCGGTCGGAACTACTTTGTATGTTCTCTTCTCGGAAACTATCATAGGCGTATTCATTTCCGACACGGAGGTAATCGCAAGCGGCGTCCCAATGCTGCGGGCGCTCATGGTTGCGGGACCCGTCATCGGGGTAATGCTTTTGTTTACCATCACGTTTCAGGCTATCGGCAAGGCGCTGCCTGCGCTGATTCTGACCATCAGCAGACAGGGATTCGTGTTTTTCCCCGTAGTCGTCATTGCCAATAAAATTGCCGGACTGAATGGAATCATTTACGCGCTGCCGATCTCTGACTACGCCGCAATCATAATCGGACTCGTGATGTTTATCGTTATCGAACGGAAAATGAAAAAAGAATTGGAGCGGGAGAAAGAAATTGTGTAATGGCAATCCGCGATTTTTCGTTGAAAGCGTATAAAACATTCCCGCGAATAAAATCTTCGTAAAAACCGTTCCGTTCGGAGCGGTTTTTTTATGCACTCCGAAGCTTTCGCCTTCTCCGTAAGGAATCTTCTATGGGCGGGTATATGCCAATAACAGCTTCCAATCGACTTGCAGACCGCGGCGAAATGCTTTGGAATTGCCTTTCCGCGTGTTAGAAACTGGTTAAAATGTTAGATATACTATAAATTATACTTATTAAAAGCTATT
>DCTG01000106.1:4267-4401 GCA_002329245.1 Clostridiales bacterium UBA1446 | reverse complement strand
TGATAAAAATTGCCCCATCCATCCTATCCGCAGATTTTGCAAATTTAGAGCGGGAACTGGATCGGATCAGAACCGCCGATTACGCGCATGTGGACGTCATGGACGGCAGTTTCGTGCCGAACATCACCATCGGA
>DCTG01000106.1:0-4200 GCA_002329245.1 Clostridiales bacterium UBA1446 | reverse complement strand
ATTTGGAGGCGGACGAGCCGCAAAACACCGAACTTGCCCTCCGGCGGATCCAAAGCTGCGGCGCGCGGCCCGCCCTCTCGATCAAGCCGAAAACCCCGCCCGAGACGCTTCTGCCGTGGATCGACCGGCTTTCCCTCGTATTGGTCATGACGGTGGAGCCCGGTTTCGGCGGCCAGAGCTTCATGCGCGACCAGCTTCCGAAAATCCGCGCGGTCCGGGAGATGATAGAGGCCTGGAACCCCGCCTTCGAGCTGGAGGTCGACGGGGGGATCGATTTGGAAACGGCTCCTCTTGTCGTGGAGGCCGGCGCAAACGTGCTTGTCGCCGGAAGCGCGGTTTACCGCGCCGACGATATCGAAGAGCGCATCCGCGCGCTGCGCGCGGCGGCCGAGCGCGCGGAAAAAACGGAAGGAGCGGTTTAAGGCATATGGAATATCTTCCCGCGGCGCTGCAAAATTTGGTGGAATGCTTTGCCCGGCTTCCCGGCATCGGAGGCAAGTCCGCGCAGAGGCTGGCATTTCATGTGCTTACCCTGCCGGAGGAAGAGGCGGCCGCCTTTGCCGACGCAATCCTGAAGGCAAAGCAGACCGTAACAAGCTGCCCCATCTGCCGGAATCTGACCGACGGGGGACCCTGCGCCATCTGTACGAACCCGAAGCGGGACCCCGCGATTATCTGCGTGGTGGCGGACCCGCGGGACGTAATCGCCATGGAGCGCATGCGCGAATACAACGGCACCTATCATGTCCTGCACGGGGTGCTCTCGCCGATGCACCATGTGGGCCCGGACGATCTTCAAATCAAGTCGCTCATCGACAGAGTGGCGGCCGGCGGCATTTCCGAGGTCATTATGGCGACCAACCCCGATACGGAGGGGGAAGCCACCGCGATGTATATCTCCCGGCTTCTCAGGCCCTTTGACGTGAAGGTGACGCGCCTCGCTTACGGAATCCCCGTGGGAAGCCACCTTGAGTACGCGGATGAGGCGACGCTTCTGCGCGCGCTGGAAGGACGCCGGGAAATGTGAACAGTCTGTAAATAATGAAGAGAGAGCCCCCGGGAGCGCCTTGCCCCGGGGGGTTAAATTTGTTATCATAAATTCGTCTATTCAGGTTTGCAAAGAATATATTCTGGGAAAAGAGGTTTTTTCATGGCTTGCGGGATTCCGGAATTTACCCTTCGGCTGAAGCAGGAGGTTCGGAAGATTGTCGTCGGGAAGGAGGAGCAAATCCACCTGATGATAGCGGCTCTGCTTGCGGAAGGGCATATCCTGCTCGACGATCTGCCCGGCGTCGGGAAAACGACGCTNNCGCGTGCAGTTTACGCCCGACCTGCTCCCGTCCGACGTTTTGGGCATGAACATTTTCGACCGGAGCACCGGAGCGTTCCGCGCCGTTCAGGGACCGATCGAGACCAACATTTTTTTGGCGGACGAAATCAACCGCGCCATTCCGCGCACGCAGGCAGCGCTGCTTGAGGCCATGGAGGAGCGCCAGGTGACGATCGACGGAAAGGTGCGGCCCCTCCCCAAGCCTTTTTTCGTCATGGCGACGCAGAATCCCGTCGATCTGGAAAGCACCTTCCGCCTGCCCGCCGCGCAGATGGATCGGTTTCTCCTGCGCCTTTCACTCGGGTATCCCGACGGGGCGGAGGAGGCCCGCATGCTGCAAACCGTGGGCGACAGGATTCCCTTTGATCTTGTAAATGCCGTTACGAATCCGGAAGAAATTACAGGAATGCAAAAGCTCGTGCAGGACGTTGCGGTTTCGGACAGCGTTCTAGCGTATTTGGTTTCGCTTTGCGCCGCCACGCGCAGCCACGCCCTCATCCGCAGCGGGGTCAGCCCGAGGGGTTCCCGCGCGCTGTACAAGGCCGCCAAGGCGCTTGCCGCGATGGACGGCAGAGACTTTGTCACGCCGGACGATGTCCAGAAGCTCGCGGAGCCGGTCTTTTCCCACCGGCTGATTCTCTCCGCGGAGGCCGGCATTTCGGGGGAGACCGCGCAGGCCTTGGTGCGAAAGCTATTGGAAGCAACGCCGGTCCCGCCCGCCCGAAACGAGGTTTTCCATGCGGAAAAGAGGTAGGGTGGGCGACCTTTCGAGCCCTCTGGTGTCGCGCGAAATAATTATAAGCTCCTTTGTCTTGGCTTTAGCCGCCAATTGGGGGGAGTTTACCGCGCTTGCGGCCTTTCTGCTGCTTCTCGGGCTGCTCGGCCTTGCGGCACGGCTTTGGGGATTTTCCGCGTTGGGGCGGGTTTCCGTGAACGTGGAGGCGGAGCATTGCCGCGTTTTTGCCGGTTCGTCCGTATCCGTAACCTACCGGATTAAAAACGACAAGCTGCTGCCGCTTTTTTGGCTTGAACTCTGCCAGCCGGCGCCGGACGGCGGCTGTATGGGGCCGGACGATACGATGGAATACTGCGCGCCGCCGCCTCCGGACGAGCAGCCGGAGGGCCGGGCGGAAAAGGGTCTCTACCGGCGCAGGCTTGCTTTTTTGATGTGGTATCAAAGCGCGTCCTGGAACACGGTGTGGACGGCCCGAAGCAGGGGAGTCTATCAGATTAAGGAGGTCCTTCTTCGCTCCGGCGACGGGTTCGGGCTCTCGCAGAGCCTCCGGAGCCATGCCGTTCCGGGTTCCCCCACGTTTGTCGTCTATCCCCGAATCGTGCCGGTGCGCACGGAGGCGTTTTTCCGGAATGTCTGGAGCGGACAGACCGGCAACCGGGGCTATCTGGAAGACATCACGGTTTTGCGCGGCGTTCGGGACTACCGGGAGAGCGACAGCTGGAAGCGCATCAACTGGCGTTTGGCCGCCCGCCAGGAGGAGCTGCAGGTCAAGGTGTTCGATACCATCCTGCCGAAAAGCGTACATTTTATCTTGGACTGCGCGTCCTTTGCCGGCTTGTCACCCGATAACGCGGAGCTGGAAGAGATGTTTTCCGTCGTCGCCTCCGTGCTGCTTCGATTGGACGCCGCCGGGGTTCGCTGCGGCATCTCCCTGCCCAAAACGGCCTGCCGCGCGTGCGTAGACCTCTTCCCGGACGACCGGAGTGCCGGCGTGCACGACCTTTTGTTTCAAATCTCCGCGTTTGACGGGCAGTCCGCTTCCTCCGTTTTCGGAGCCCGGTTGGCGGCCGGGATGCAAAGCCGCGTGGGGCAGACCTTTTTTGTGACCTGGGGCGGCGGGAGGACCGGCTGCGATGCTTTGTTCCGGAGATTGGACCTTGCGCGCCTGCAGGTTATCTCGCAAATGCCTGCCGCGGCAAACGCCGGCGATCTGCTTGCCCCCTGCCGGACGCTGCCGCTCGGGGGACTGAAGGGGGGCGGCGCGGCATGAAAAAATCCGCGGTTTTTGCCGGCGCCGCCGTCTTGGTCGGAGACGCGGTGGTTCTCAATATGCTCTATTTCACCTTTGCCTACCTGCAGACGGAGCGCCTGATGAACCTCGGCGTTGTTCCCTGGGCGCCCTGCGCTCTGTTNNGTTTTTTGGGAATGTGCTGTTCCTGCGCAAGCCGCGCCCCCTCCCGGCGATAGCCGGTTTGAACCTTCTCGGCTTCGCGGGCATGACCGCTCTGGTTTTTTATTATTCGGAGCAGGTCGAAGGTTTTCTGCCGGTTGCCTTCGCCGTGTTTTTCCTGATCCTTACGGCCGTGCGCGCCTTCTCCGTTGCCATGCATTCCCTGACCGTATCCCGCATGCTCACGATCTTAGGCGTGCATTTGCTCGGCCTGTGCTTTTTTGCGCTCGCGCAGGGAGGGGGAGGCCTGCCGGTTGAATACAACGGGATTCTCTTTGCCGCGCTCATCGTTGAGATCACCGCTTTGGCCTTTCTCCGCACCTTCGGGGACGGCCGGAATATCCTGTGCGGATCGAAGTGGCAGGGAATTATTCTGCTTGCCGGCATGTTCGGCGCGCTTGCTGCGCTCTTGGCCTTGTTTTTTACTCTCCTCTCCTCCGGCGCGCGAAGCGCTGCCTCCGCAATCGCCGCCTCCGTCGGCTCCGCAGTCAAAGCGGCGCTTCACGGGCTGCTCCGGCTGATAAACTGGCTGCTTTCGCTGATTCCGTTGGGAACTGAGGAGGAATTTGTTCCTCCGCCCGGATTCGAGACCGGCGCCATGCAGGGCTCGCAGGAATTCGGGGAAGTGGTCCTTGACCCGGCCGTTCTCATCGCGGCGGGCATTGTGGTCGCCGTCCTGCTTGC
>DCTG01000051.1 GCA_002329245.1 Clostridiales bacterium UBA1446 | reverse complement strand
GACGCCCGCCATGACGACGAGCCGAAATTCGCTGTCCGGGTCCAAGGTATTGATGTTGTCGTTTTGAAACAGGACTCCGACGCCGCGCGCAAGCAGTTCCTGCGTATAGCGGATGCTGTCCAATGTACTGCGCGAAAACCGGGAGATTTCCTTCGTGATAAGAAAGTCGAACCGCCCCGCCCTCGCGTCCGCAATCATCCGGAGAAAGCCCTCGCGGCGCTTTGTGTCCGTCCCGCTGACCCCCTCGTCTATGTAGCCCTCCACATATATCCAGTTTGTATTGTCTTGAATCAGTTCCGTGTAATACCGGACCTGATTGTCAAGACTGCCGATCTGCTCGGTTTTATCCGTGGAGACCCTCGCGTAAAAGGTGACGCGCATCGGAATCTCATAGAGAGAACGGCCGCCCGCCATCAGTTCACGGATTTTGCGAATATCCAGGGCGGCTCACCTCCCCCGCTTTGCTCTCCCTGCCGCCGCCGCGCTCCAAAACGTCCCGCGAGCCGTGATACTCCGCTTCCGAAATCAGCCCCTGCTCCCAAAGCCGCCGGAGCAGCACAAAAAGAACCTCCTCTTCCTGCCGTAGCATCCGATACACCTCCCTTGCATCGTATGTGGCAGGAAACACGGCTATTCCTTTGCCTCTGCCGGCGAAAAAGACCGGCGCTTTTGGACCCTGATCCGGGAAGCGCCGGGCTTTTCTCTAACCGTATCCTTCTGCATCCGGCTCATTTCCGGGCGCGCAGCAGATCGGCAAAGGCCTGCAGAGAGGTTGCGGCCTGGCCGAAATCGCGCATCTGCTGGTCGAAGCCGATCTTGACGTTGGGAATGCCGGGATCATTCAGGGCCTGAAGGAGCGAGGGGTATTCCATCTCCTCCGGATCGCAAAACTGCATCATGAGGACGACAACGCCGTCCGCGCCGCTTCGCCGCGCCAGGTCCGCCACATAAGCGGGCCTTTTTTTCAGTTCCGGGTCATAGAGAAGCGGGTCGTGATCCTGCGCCGCAAACTGGAGCGCCAGCGCAGTCATCGGGTCTTCGTGCTCCGGTACATCTACTCTGAACGAGCGGGACTCGTGCGCCACGTCGTCGGCGCAGATAATTAGCCCGTTTTCGTCAAAAAGCGACAATAGATTCGGATTGTCGAGGATGATGCCAGAGGTAAGTACACGCAGGCCCTCTTGCCCCGAGGGAGGCAGGCCGGCTAAGGCATGGTTGAGCTCCTCGAGCAAAGCGGTGTGTTCGTCTTTCCGCATGAACCAGGCGGCTTTCAGCACCGCGCTGCGCCGGACGGCGGAAACCGCCTCCGGATGCGCTCCCGCAAGCTCCACAAACGCGCGGCGGGCGGCCCGGCTTTTATTATAAACCCGAATCGCCTCGCGCAGCTTCTCCTCCGTGACGGAATGCCCCGCGATTTCCTCCAGCTTTTCCTTAACTGACCGGTATTGCGACAAGGTAAACCGGACGCCGAACTCCGGTCTTCGGTTCTGGGGATGGGCCAAAAAAATCAGCGGAATCTGCGGCACGGCCACGCGGAAATTCTGCGTCAGGGGACGCAGGGTATCGCACAGAGAGGGGGAAATGACGCCGGAGAGGCCGCTGAGCTTACCGGTCAGTCCCATTTCCAGGTTCAGCTGCGCAATGGTGCAATAAAAAGAGGGAAAGTACTCCTTTGCGGCGTTGACGGGAAGGTCGTTTGAGCCCCAAATGCCGAACGGCACCATCCCGGCGGCGTACACCAGTTCTTCGGGCACGTAGTAGGGAAAGCAGCCGATGACCTTTTCTCCCGCGGCAAGATACTTCTCAAGCTGCTTCCGCGGCGACGAGGCGACGGTCTGAAACCGGTCGAGCAGCGAGCCAATGTCCTTCATTTCGCCTCGACCTCCTTCTTTTCTCTTTTAGCGGCTTCCATGATTTCAAAAAGGCCTTCCACCCGGGTCACATACTGCGCCTCGGAAAAATTCCTCGGATCCGCCTGGTCGCCGTCAAAGCCCACGACGGCGACGCCGAGATCTTTGCGGAAGCGCCGCTCCATTTCGGGCATATAACCGCTCCATGGCTTGCAGCTTCGGTTATAGTGGACCAAGACGCCGTTTACGTTGTTTTCCCTGCAGATGCCTTCCCGCCACGCAACCCCGGTTTCCAGGCACACGGAATTGGGCGCTTTGCAGTAGGCGCGCATCATCTCGTCCATATTGCGATAGACAAAGCCGAAGGCAGGCGTATAGACAAAAGCCGTCGTATTGATGCCTTTTTCCTTCAGCGGCCGGAACAGCGCCTGCAGTTCGGGCCAGCAGGGAATCCCCTCGAACATGATGCGGTGGCGTTCTTCGTACCGCCAGGTGGACGTCCCGTTCTTCACCCCGGCCTCGTACTCCGCGGCAAGCTGCTCGAAGGCTTCCGCAGCCTCCGGTTTGCACCGCGCCGTGACCACGACGGCCATATGGTTAAACAGGTCGAAGCCGCTGAGCGGAGAAGGGGTATACCGGCAGTAAGAGCATGCCTTCAGCCAGGCCTCGGCGGTGCGGTTCGCGTTCCGGCAAACCTCCTCAAACCGCTTTTCATCCCATTTGCGGCCGCTGATTATCTCGAGCTGCCGGATCGCCGCGTCAAACTGCCCCCGAAGATAGGCGACATAGTCGTCTGGCACTTCCTCGCTGTTGTTATAGGGTACGTCGATCATGATGAGCGGGATGTTGTGCATCCGCGCGATGTTCTCGTACCATTTGGTCATGCAGTTGCAGATATTATTGCAGCAAAGCAGAAAATCCGGCTGCGGCATCGGTTTTTCCGGGCACTCGGCCCCAGCGGCGTAGGCGAGGCTGATTCTTGCGTAGGCGCAGATGTCGTTTGCATAGCCCATGGATTCGGAAATCTCGCACATGCGCTGGCCGGCGTGCTTGGCGGCAATCGCCGCCGCCTGGTTTTCCGGATAGCAAACCGCAAGCCCCAAGGTTTCCGCAATTTCCGCGGGAAACTTGGAGGAGGACCATCCGACGGGCTCTCCCCGTTTTTTTGCCTCCCAGGCGTTTTGATAGACCCGGTCGACGATTTCCCGCAGCACTTCTTTTGCCGGTTTCTTTTCTTCGGGCATAACAATCCTCCCTTTCCGTTGCGAGACGTATCAGTGCTTGATAAAAATCTGTTTCGGATCGATTTCCTCGCGAATCAGTTTAATTATGTCGGGCGTGGGCGGATCGATTTTTTCGGCGCGGGACACGTCGATTTCAAAACCGGTGTTTTCGATGATGTCCTCCGGGCTGGAGGTCTCGTAGTAGCCGGAAAGATACATCCGTTTTGTCTTCTCGTCGAACTTCATAACGCCGCGGTCGGAGACAACCATCTGCGGTCCGCGGTTTGTCGGAAGCCCCGCCTTCGCGCGGCCGTCCGGGCCGCCCAAATAGCCGGGACTCGTGACGTAATCGACCGTTTCCCGAAAACGACGCCGCTCATGCTGGATCATGAGGATGGTGTTGCATTGGGTGGCAATGCCGTTGGCGCCGCCGCTTCCGGTCAGCCGCATGCGCGGCGCGTGATAATCGCCGATTGCGGTGGAATTCACGTCGCCGTAAGGGGAAACCTGCGCGCCGCCGATGAAGGCGATCAGACGCTCGGAATTGTGCAGCAGCTCGTTCGTTTCAAAGCCGACGAAAATCACATTGCTCGTGAGAACGGAACAATGCGCCGCCATCCGGTTTTCCGCCACGCTGCGGGGCGACTCGAGGGGGTTGCAGTCCATGTGGCCGCTCTCCACAATCAGAATGCAGTCGGGCGCATAAAGGCGTTTGGCTAGAATGGCGCCGATGATGGGNNGTGGCAACCGCCTGCATCTCCGTATTGGTATACCTGCTGTAATCGGACATCTTCCTCACTCCCCCCGCGCCAGCTTTTCCATGTCCGGCGCGTAGCCGAACCCCGGTACGACCTCGATTTTCCGGAGGCGGCTTGCGCCCAACTTGTCGATGTATTCATCCTGATTCTTTACGCCGTAAACCCATTTCCGGAGAAACGCCTCAAACCCTTCGTCCGTTTTGGAAGCCTCGTCGTATTCCATATAAAACTCCGCGTCATAATCATAGTAGTTATAGCACTGGGACGGGTGGGAACCGTGCTTCACATGACAGACGGCGTCCACCAAAAATCCGGGAATCGTGTTGGCGCAGTGATCGACGCGGATCTCCTCGTTGCTGACCAACGTTTCGCAGGTCGCAATCACGCGCTTTGCGGCCAAGGAGATATCCAGGTCATGAAAAGCGGGGCCTTCAATGCGGCAGGTGCCGTCGGGCGAAGCCTTCTGCACGTGGATGATCGCCGTGTCGATTTCCGGCACGGGGAGAAGAACCACCGTTTCCCCGGGGTGAAACGGGTCGTCCTGCACAATCACCTTGTCATTCGGAAGCTTGTCGATGGTTTTGCGGATTTCTTTGCTGATGCCCCACTGCTCCAACATACCGGACCCCTTCATGAGGTGCCGGACGGCGACATAGGGCAAACCTAATGCCGCGCCGTGCAGCATCAGCATCTGCGCATCCTGCGAATAATCTTCCACTAAGATCTTCTGTTTTTCCACGGCGTCCCGGAAGCGGCGGCTGACGGTCGTAAAGCCGGAGTTCCCGATAAACCCGTTGATCATCGCCTTGACCCGTCCCGCGCCGATCAGCATATCGGCGTCGCTGCCGGCCGCGCCGGTTTCGATAATAAAATCACGCTGCCCCTGCCGTATAATTTCGTTCACGGCCGCCAGCGGCTTCCGGTTCAGCGTAAATCCGCCGAACGCGATGCGGTCCCCGCTCTTTACATAGTTTGCGACCGCTTCGGAAAGACTGCATACCTTTCCCATGGTCCCTCTAACCTCCAAACAATTCCCTCTTTTCGCCTTCCGCGTTTGCAGCGCCTGCGCTGATAATAACCGCGCCGCGGCTTTTTCTCTCATCGCGTGCCCCCGGAGGGGGCGCATGCGCAG
>DCTG01000078.1:697-4866 GCA_002329245.1 Clostridiales bacterium UBA1446 | reverse complement strand
GCGCTTCACTTCTCGTCCCCCATTTTCAGCACGGCGATAAAGGCCTCGCTGGGCAGCTCCACCTTGCCGAACTGCCGCATGCGCTTCTTGCCTTCTTTCTGCTTTTCAAGCAGCTTTTTCTTGCGCGTAATATCGCCGCCATAGCATTTGGCAAGCACGTCCTTGCGCACTGCCTTGATGGTCTCGCGCGCGATAATCTTCCCGCCGATGGCTGCCTGGACCGGCACCTCAAAGAGCTGGCGGGGAATATTTTCCTTGAGCCGGTCGGTGATTTTGCGGCCGCGCGCATAGGCCTTGTCGGTGTGCACGATAAAGGAGAGAGCGTCTACAATTTCCCCGTTTAAAAGAATATCAAGCTTTACGAGCTTGGAGGGACGATAGCCGGACAGTTCGTAATCCAGCGACGCGTAGCCCCGGGTACGGGATTTGAGCGCGTCGAAAAAGTCGTAAATAATCTCGTTCAAGGGGAGGCAGTAGTGAAGCTCCACTCTGCTGTTGTCCAGATACTGCATATCCTTGTATTCTCCCCTGCGGTCCTGGCAAAGCTCCATAATATTGCCCACGTATTCCGGCGGCGTGATAATGGCGGCGTTCACAAAGGGTTCTTCCGCCAGCTCAATTTCGTTCGGGCTGGGGTAGTTTAAGGGGTTGTCAATGTAAACCGCTTCGCCGCTTGTTTTCGTAACGCGATAGATGACGCTCGGAGCCGTGGTGATGAGGTCAAGGTTATATTCCCGTTCCAGACGCTCCTGAATAATTTCCATGTGCAAAAGCCCGAGAAATCCGCAGCGGAAGCCGAAGCCGAGCGCGGCGGAAGATTCCGGTTCAAACGTCAGGGAGGCGTCGTTGAGCTGCAGCTTCTCCAAGGCGTCGCGCAGATCGGGATAGCGCGAGCCGTCCGAGGGATAGATGCCGGAGAAGACCATAGACTGTACCTTGCGGTAACCGGGGAGCGGTTCCGCAGCCGGACGCAGCGCGTCGGTCACGGTATCTCCCACCCGGGTATCCTTTACGTTTTTGATGCTTGCGGTAAAATACCCCACTTCTCCCGCGCCGAGGGACTGGCAGGGTTCCATGGAGTTCGGCCGGAAATATCCGGTTTCCACAACCTGATACTCCGCGCCGGAGGACATCATGCGGATTTCCATATCGGGCCTGATTTCGCCGTCCATCACGCGGATGGATACGATCACACCCCGGTAGCTGTCGTATTGGCTGTCGAAAATAAGCGCGCGCAGGGGCTGGGAACGGTCTCCGCCGGGAGGCGGAACTTCATGGACGATCTTTTCCAGAACGGAGTCAATATTGATTCCCGCTTTTGCCGAAATTTCGGGCGCGTCCATTGCGGGAATGCCAATGATGCTTTCGATTTCCTGCTTCACGCGCTGCGGCTCCGCCGCGGGCAGGTCAATTTTATTGATAACCGGGACGATTTCGAGGTTATGGTCGAGCGCAAGATAGGTGTTTGCAAGCGTCTGCGCTTCCACGCCCTGCGCCGCGTCGACGACAAGGACGGCGCCTTCACAGGCGGCGAGGGAGCGGGAGACCTCATAATTGAAGTCGACATGTCCCGGCGTATCGATCAGATTCAAATAATATGTGTTTCCATCCTTGGCGAGGTAGGACATGTGAACGGCGCGCGCTTTAATCGTAATACCGCGCTCCCGCTCCAGTTCCATGTTGTCTAGGATCTGGTCCTCCCGTTCACGGGTGGATACGGCGTTGCACAATTCTAACAAACGGTCGGCCAAAGTGGATTTGCCGTGGTCGATGTGCGCGATGATGGAGAAGTTTCTCAGTTTGCTCTGGTCGGTCAATGGGTTCACCTCGTTTTATCCTAAATGCCGAATTCCTGGTTAATGCGCTCCCCGGTTGCGTGAATCACCTGCAAAAGAGACATATAGGTTACGGGGTATTCCTGTCGCAGCGTTTCGTCCCTTAAATCCGGGAAGGGGCTTTTTTCATTCTTCTGTCCTTCCAAAGCGGTTATATACTGAAGTTCGGAGCGAATCATGTCGCAGTTGGGACCGCCGTGCACATAAGTCACGGGAGGGACGGAGAACATATTTTCGTTGGCCGTATCGCTGGAGCGCGCCAGGGAACGGAACAGCTTATATAGGGCGGTGCCCAAATAGGAGGCGGCCGCCAGAATAGCGTCCCGGTTTCCGTTTTTCCCGAGCAGATCGAAAATAACGCTGACGCTGTTCACAAGGAGCTTTTTCTGCAGGGTGGCCATCACGCTGCCCCGCAGCTGGTTGCCCTTGTCGTTGCTGCTGTCGAACAGCTCGTCGGGGGCGATCATGGTGCCGTCCCGCGACATGGTGCGGCCAAGCAGAAAATCTGCGGAGACGTTGTAGTAGTCGCAGGCGCGGACGACGAAATCAAGCCCCGGTTCCCGGATCCCGTTTTCATAGTGAGACAGGAGTGCCTGGGAAACCTGCAGGCTGGCGGCCGCGGAGCGCTGGCTGATGCCCTTCTCTTTTCGGAGGAGGGAAAGCAGGCGGGAAAAATCATGGTTCAACAGAAACACCCCGATTTGTATGTTATAGCTGCAAGAGGTCGGAATTTGCCGGATTAACAGTGTGTATAGTATACTCATAAAAATACAAGCTGTAAAGACTTGAAACAACTTTTCCTCAATGCCTTGCATTTTCCAGGGAACAGTGCTACATTATAAAATTAGGTTATTACGGTTCGCCGCGCCTATGATTCAAAACCCTTTCGCAACGGAAAAATTGACAAGGCGAAAATCTACAGATGGAGGAATATTCATGTTCAACGCAATGATCCAATCGCTGAAGCAGAAAAAAAGAAAGCTTGTCTTTCCCGAAGGACCCGACCCGAGGATTCTAGAGGCTGCAAGCAGGCTTCACAAAGAGGAAATCCTTGAGCCCATTCTTGTGGGGAGCAGGGAAGAAATAGAAGCCTCCGCCGGGAAGCACGGGATTTCTATTGACGGGATTGAGATAATAGATCCGCTGAACTTCCCCGAAATGGATAAGATGGTTCAGACGATGTATGAAATCCGGAAAGGCAAGATGAGCTTGGAGGAATGTGCCGCGGCGCTTCAAAAATCCAACTATTTCGGCACAATGCTCGTCAAGATGGGATATGCGTACGGTCTCTTGGGCGGAGCGACTTACTCCACCGCCGATACCGTTCGTCCGGCCCTTCAGATCATCAAGACTAAGCCGGGCAATAAAAGCGTATCCAGCAGCTTTATCCTGAACCGGCCGAAAGCAGGCGGCGGAAACGAAATCTATGCCTTCGGCGACTGCGGCATCATCATCAATCCCTCCGAGGACGATCTGGTTGAAATCACGATCGAAACCGCGCGGACCGCGCGCGTATTCGGACTGGATCCGGTTGTCGCGCTCCTGTCCTTCAGCACAAAGGGATCCGCTTCCGATGCTACGGTGGATAAGATGGTTAACGCGACGAAGAAGCTGCAAAGCATGAATCTCGACTTCCCGGTGGACGGCGAATTCCAGTTCGACGCCGCCTTTTCCGCCGAGGTCGGGCAGAGAAAAGCGCCGGGGTCCGTTGTTCCCGGCAGGGCGAACACCTTTATCTTCCCCGATATCAACGCCGGAAATATCGGATATAAAATCGCGCAGAGGCTCGGCGGCTTCGAAGCGTACGGCCCCATTCTGCAGGGCCTGAACGCTCCCATCAACGACCTGTCCAGAGGCTGCAACTCGGAGGAAGTCTATAAAATGGCAATCCTGACGGCCGCCTACGAATAAGCCGTTGAATCGGGCTAAGCAAAAGTCGAGAAATAGCTAACGATAGATTGAAGAATAAATTGTAAGGCAGGCACGCGCCGTGCCTGGCCGAACACAAGGCTTCCGGGAGTATCCCGGAAGCCTTGCTTGTTCCGCGCGGTCTGTGGCCGCAGGGCGCGCTGCCCTCAGCGTGCCGCCGATTTCCGTNNCTGCGGGCGGGAAGAGAGAGGCCTTCGCCGTTTTCTTCACCTCGGGAATAAGACCGCGCATGAAACAAAAATCCGGCAAGCGGTAAAGCCGCTTGCCGGATCCGTTGCGTTTACGCTGTCTTACAGCAGGGAGATCAGGTTGAATTTGACAATCAATGCGGAGAACACGATGGATACGGTGGAAACGAGCTTAATGAGAATGTTGAGAGAGGGACCGGAGGTATCCTTGAAGGGG
>DCTG01000078.1:220-644 GCA_002329245.1 Clostridiales bacterium UBA1446 | reverse complement strand
CCGGCGTTGGCCATGTAGATGGCTACGGCGAAACCGACCACGGTGGCGCCGGCCAAAAGGCCGACCACGCCGTTTACGCCGAGAACCAAACCGGTAAGAACGGGGACGATGATGGCGAGCAGGGCGGGGAAGACCATTTCCTTCTGGGCGCTGCGGGTGCAAAGATCGACGCAGGTTGCATATTCCGCTTTTGCCGTGCCTTCCATGAGGCCGGGAATCTCGCGGAACTGCCGGCGCACCTCAACAACGATGCTCTGCGCGGCGCGGCCGACGGCAGACATGGTGAGCGCCGAGAAAAGGAAGACCAACATGGCGCCGATGAAAAGTCCGATCAGAACCGGCGGATTCGTAATTGCGAGGTTGATCTGGTCTGCGCCCAAGGGATTGACTCTCACCAAATCGATATAGGAGACTAAAAGAGCCA
>DCTG01000078.1:0-146 GCA_002329245.1 Clostridiales bacterium UBA1446 | reverse complement strand
GATGCCGCCGGCGTTGTCGGCCACAGGACCGTACGCGTCCGTTGCAAGCGTAATGCCAAGGGTGGAGAGCATGCCAACCGCGGCGATGCCGATGCCGTAAAGACCCTTCTGGAACCCGAGGGAGGTAAGGTCAAGCGAGCCGCCCG
>DCTG01000077.1 GCA_002329245.1 Clostridiales bacterium UBA1446 | reverse complement strand
CATGACCTCGAACATCGGCAGCCAATACCTGATGGAAGGCGTCGAACCCGACGGAAGCATCCCGGAAAACGCCCGGCAGATGGTTTTGCAGGAGCTGCAGAGAACCTTCCGCCCGGAATTTCTCAACAGGTTGGACGAAACGGTCATGTTCAAACCGCTCACCATGGACGAAATCGTCCGGATCGTCGACCTGATCTTGGCGAAAACGGCCGATAAGCTGCGGGAGCAGAACCTCAGTCTCTCGGTGACGAAAGAGGCCAAGCGCTTCATCGCGCAGGAGAGCTACTCCCCCGTTTACGGTGCGCGGCCGGTGAGGCGTTATATCCAGAAACACGTGGAAACCGAAATCGCGCGGATCCTCATGCGCGGCGAAATTTCCGAAGGCGGCGTCCTTACGATGGACGCCGGTCCCGGCGGACTCACGTTCCGCGCCGGATAAGGCGGTCTCCGCGCGCCGCCTTATCCGATACCCCCCTCGCATTTCCAAATGTATCCGCAGTTTTGAAGATTCGGCCAAATCAACTTGCAAGATTGACAAACAGACAAGCCGGAAAGCCGCCCTCTTTTTTGCACCGCGCCGCGCGTTCCTCCCGAGACGCTCTCGGTTCCCCCCGTTCGAAAGGGAATGCAAACGGATTTCAACTATCCATAAAAACAGGCATGGAAACACCAAGCTTTTTATCTAATTTCATCTATTGATAAATCTTGAATCATGAAATATAATTACAAATGTGACAAAAATATAACTCGGTTTGCAGTACCTTCCTGCGGGATGCCGCTTTGAGGCCGGTCCGCGGCGGAGGAAAGCGCATTGCAGTATGGAACGCACCGTCCAAGACCCCTGTTAGGTGAGATACGGCTTTTTTCATTTTTTTTCGCAAAATTTCGTCATGCAATATTCATCCTTCAGCCTTGCAGCCGCCTTAGCGGTGCGCGCTCCCGCATCCCGGCCCCGAACAGCGGGCTCAGTCTTTGCAAAAAGCATCGTAGACCGGCCGGAGCGGAGCTTTGGCATGATAATCTGAGACAAGAGGGGTAAGGCCAGTGACCATTGTTGACAAAATCGATTTGCTTAACGGCAAAAAGGCACAAATGGAATTGGGCGGCGGCGCCGACAGGATCGAACGGCAGCACGCCTCCGGGAAGCTTACGGCGCGGGAAAGGCTATTAAAGCTCTTTGACAGCAACACCTTCGTCGAGCTCGATTCCTTTGTCGAAACCGCGTCCATCGACTTCGGCATGCAAGAGAAGAAGGTTCCCGGCGACGGCGTTATCATTGGATACGGAACCGTGAACGAACGCCTCGTCTACGCGTTCGCGCAGGACTTCACCGTTTTAGGCGGCGCTTTGGGGGCTGCCTATGCCAAAAAAATCTGCAAGATTATGGATATGGCGGCTAAAATGGGCGCGCCGCTGGTCGGCCTCTACGACACGAGCGGAGCCCGGATTGAGGAGGGCGTCGACGCCCTCGCCGGATACGGTGACATTGTTTTAAAGAGCACCCTTCTTTCGGGCCTTATCCCGCAGATTTCGGTTATACTTGGCCCCTGCGCCGGCAGCGCGGTATTCTCCCCCGCGATTTCGGACTTTATCTTCTTAGTGGAAAACACCGGCAGCATGTTCCTCTCCGGGCCTCAGCTTGTCAAGTCCGCCACGGGCAAGGAGATCACTTTGGAAGAACTCGGCGGAGCGCGCGTCCACACCGCTTCGAGCGGAGTCGCGCATTTCAAATGCGCCGGCGAAGAGGAGTGTCTTCTGGAGCTGGAGCGTCTGCTCGGCTTCTTGCCTGACAACAATTTGTCCGACACGCCGGCATACGCGTGCACGGACGATGTAAACCGGATGACCGACGCGCTGTGCCATCTGATACCCGACCAGCTTGATACTCCCTATGACNNCGTCCAAAGCCAGTTCGCGCAGAATCTTCTTGCCGGCTTCGGGCGCTTGAACGGCAGGACCGTCGGTTTTGTGGCAAATCAGCCTCTTGTGATGAACGGGGCGCTCGATCTCCACGCCGCGGATAAGGGCGCGCGGTTTGTCCGCTTCTGCGACGCGTTCAATATCCCGCTCGTTTCGCTCACCGATACGGCCGGCTATTATCCCGACGCCGCCCAGGAGCACGGCGGCATCATCNNCATGGCGCGAAGCTCCTCTACGCTTTCGCGGAAGCCACCGTGCCGAAAGTCGGCCTGATTCTTCGAAAGGCGTACGGCGGGGCGTATGTGGCCATGAACAGCAAACACCTCGGCGCCGATTTGGTCTATGCCTGGCCCAGCGCGGAGATCTCCGTCATGAGCGCGGAAGGCGCGGCAAACGTCCTGTTCCGGGATGAAATCGCGGCGTCGGACGATCCCGTTTCCACACGCAGCCGGAAAATCGAGGAATACCGCCAAAAGGTGGCAAACCCCTACACGGCCGCTTCCAAGGGATATGTGGACGACGTCATCGATCCCGCCGAAACGCGCATCCGTCTGATTAACGCTCTCGATATGCTTGCGAGCAAGAGAGAAAACAGACCCTCGAAAAAACACGGAAATATTCCGTTGTAAGAAACAGGAGGTTTGTATGAAGCCGTATGACCATTCACGCGCCAGCAACGAAATCGTTGCGGTGATCGCCGCCGCCATAGCCATGATAAAAACAAGACCGGGAACCCGTCTGCAGGTAAAAAGCATCCGGCGACTGCCGCCGGCTTACCCGGTGTGGAGCTCCGCAGCCCGAACCGAAGGACTCGGAAACATCAATCATTTCTAATTAACTTTTGGGAGGAACTACTGTGAGGAAGCTATTGATTAAAGTCAACGGAACAAAATACGAAGTGGAAGTCGAGGAAGTAACAAGTTTCGAAGCCGATAAGGCGGCGCCGGCAAAACCGGAAGCCCCCGTCAAGGCACCCGCACCGGTCTCTGTCCGGGAACCCGCTCCGGCTCCCGCGGCCGCTCCCGCGAAGGCTCCCGCTCCCGCCGCCTCCAAGCCCGCTCCCAAAAAGGACGCTTCGGTCCCGGGCGGCGCGTCCGTCGTCAAGGCTCCGATTCCCGGAACCGTTAAGAAACTCAACGTGAACGTCGGCGACACCGTGAAGCGCGGCCAGATTCTGCTTGTCTTCGAGGCAATGAAGATGGAGCATGAAATCGCCTCTCCCGTAAACGGAACCGTCGCTTCCATTCACGCGGAAAAAGGCGCCGCCGTCAAAGCCGGCGAAGTCCTCGTGACCATTTCTTAGGAAAAGCCGCTTAGTCGAAACGAGCGGCAGCCGCGGCACGCGCCGTTAACCTCTGCGCATGCGTGAGGTTACGTGAGGTTTAATGGTCAATTCAATTTGTGCGCGGTGCGCATGGAGGTTATTATGGGCAAGTTACAAATCACCGAAACGGTGCTGAGGGACTCTCACCAGTCCCTGATAGCGACCAGGATGAGCTTAGACGACATGCTACCCATATTAGATAAACTCGACAAAGTCGGCTATCATTCTTTGGAATGCTGGGGCGGCGCAACCTTCGATTCCTGTCTTCGCTTCTTAAACGAGGATCCCTGGGACAGGCTGAGAAAGATTCGGAAAAGCATTAAAAACACCAAGCTCCAGATGCTTTTGCGGGGACAAAACCTGCTTGCCTACAAGCATTACGCAGACGACGTCGTCGAATATTTCGTCAAGAAATCCATTGAGAACGGAATCGACATCATCCGCATCTTCGACGCCCTGAACGACACCCGTAACATGGAGCGGGCCATGAAGGCCACCAAGAAGTATGGCG
>DCTG01000009.1 GCA_002329245.1 Clostridiales bacterium UBA1446 | reverse complement strand
TCCGTACTTGATGGACGCAACCCCCCCCGTTAATTCATAATCGCCGGAAACGGCGTGCACTTCCGTCGCCAGGTCATTTTTACATTTAATGAGGACATGCTGGGAGCTTGCGAGGTTATTGACGGTAATCTCTTTGCCGCTCAGCGTAAGTAAAGCATCGCTAGACAAAACATATTTCGTAATGGTGTCGGTCTGCGGGTCTTTGATGTAAAAATAAGAACTTGAGTAAGAATTGAGGGAGGGATAGACGGAATAGACGATTCCCTGCACCCATTTTACGGCGGAATCACTTTCGATTTCTAATTTGCCTACTACCCCTTTTTCTAAAGTGAGTTTCACATAGCAGTTCTCATAGAGGGATGTCAGCGATTTTTTCATGCCGTTGACATATACGGCCGCGCTGGAAGAAACGGTGTATTCCCGTATCAGCCCGTCAAAGCCGAGAACGCGCACGGTGGTTCCGCCAACGTAGGTTATCACGCCTTTTTCCTGTGTCAAACCTTCATAGGCGTCAATTGCAAGCGCAACATTGTTTGTTTCCAGATAATCCAGGGCTCGGGACAGCATCGTGGCTACCACTGCGCGGGTTACGCTGGATTTCGGATACAGAAAGTTGCTGTCATCCCCTTTGAGGATACCGAGGACGACAAGCTCCGCAATGCTGCCACGGCAATTGGCTGAGATCAGACTCGCATCACCGAAGGAGAGCTCAGCGTTGGAGAGCGACTCCGCCGCCGCTGTCAGCTTCATCGCCCGCACCAAGAACACTGCAAGCTGCTGTTTTTGGATGGCGGCGGTCAAATCGAGGCTGCTGAGCTCCGAAGGGGTTATGATTCCGGCGGCAAGGCACACCTCTATCGCGCCGTAAGCCCATTTGAGCGCGGACGGAACCGCCGATGCGACCGTATCTGCGAAATCCCCTTCGATTTGTTCGGATTGTATTTCTGTGACGTTATACATCCGGGAGAGAAGCACCAACGTTTCGGATGCCGTCATGTTTGCGTCCGGCCGTATGGTGCCGTCATCGTAACCGGTCAGATACCCTTTGCTTGACAGATCTTCCATGTACTCCTTTGCCCAGTGTCCGGCCAGATCGCGGTAGGTTGCGGCGAGCGCTGGGACGGACAGGCTGTACACCAGAACAACGGTCATGACGATTGTCAGCACCTTTTTTCTCATCGGAATACATCCTTTCTCCTTACTATCGAAGGAATTCTTCTTCATCTGCTTGTTGCATCGGCTAAACAAACTTTTATTCTGCCATGCGGCGTCTCTGACGCCGCGGCTTTATTTCAGCGCGTGCCCCGGAGGGGGCACATGCGCAATATAATATCCGCCCTGCGGATATTATATCCTCTCGGACCGGTTTTTGCAACAGCAATACGCCGCCCGAATCCGGAAACCCGCGCGCCTGCCATAACCCGCGGAGCGTTACCCCGGCTCATAGGAAAGATGAAGCACATCCCTGAAAATGAAGATCACACCCTTGATCGGGCTGGGGATTGCAACATCCATGAAATAGAGAAATAACAAGGTAAACGAAAGAAAATAAAAAAACAAAAACACCCCTAAGTCTCTCCAGTATTTTCCGCGCACGAACCCCGGGACATCCAACAGGGCGATTACCGTAAAAACGAGTATCAATACAAGAAAAATCAAGCCTGATTCACCCCTCCCTTTTGCTCCGGCTTGCGTATCGCTGCAGCGGCTAGGGTGACAAGCGGGAAACCGATCTGAAAAACGCTGGAGAAAACCGCTGCAACCGTATTCCCCCATACCGCGTGTTCCGCGGCATTCGGAAAAACAACGAGCGCGTAGACGAGAATCAGCGCTCCAATCGCGAACGTCAGACCTTTGCACCGCTCAAGTTCCAGCGTCTGCCCGATTGCGAGAAGGACCGCATAAAATAGAATCGTCACCTTATAAAACAGGAGAATCGTTATAAAAAAGGAGAATAGCACTTCCAGCCGCGTGAGTATCTCTCCGTTGATTAAATGCAGGCTTTCAAAGGTCGGGTTTTTCAGCTGCTCGATCATATTGCCCAAAACGCCGATCTCATTTACCACGATAAAGAACAGGGTAAGCGCGCCGATTCCCAAGCCGCCGAAGACCACTTTCTTGATATCCTCCTGTTTTCTTATCACGGGAAATATCATGAGAAAAGCGACGATTTCCAAATATGGAATCCCAACAATGATATGGACGGCCTGAATATATTTCACGGACGGCAAGGTTAGAACCGGAAAAAAACGTCCCAATTCAAAATCCGGTATCAGGAGCAGAATGCTGGATAAAACCGCCGCAGAGGTCAAAGCGCAAAACAGAACACTGTACCGGAGGAGGTTTAGCGCTCCTTTGCGCACCGCCCAGGCGCAGAAAAACAGGAATACGCTTATGATGACCTCTATCGGGGTTTCCGACAGCAATTCATTCCCGATGAAGCTGCCCAAATCCTTGCTGTTGAGCGCGCAGAGGGATAAGAAGAAAAAAATATAGAACGCGGATATGATCTTCCCCGCTGCTCTTCCGTATACCGCCTCATGCATCTGCACGAGCGTTTTCCCCGGAAATCTTCCCACCAGCGCAACGTAGGGGAGAGAAAACAAAAGACTTGCCAAAAAGCCGGCTATCACTATGATCCAGGAATCCCGTGTGGTGATATTAGTAAAAAATGCCGTGAGGAAAGACGAGCCCTGCAGGACACAGGCAATCGCAAACATTACATGCATGCCGGAAATTTTGCTTTCTTGCTGATTCACCGATCTTCCTCCAGCTTTCATCGAACTTGCCCGGACGCCTAACCTTTTGTTCCTCGAAGGGAAACATTGGTTTCAAATCGTATCGACTATGCCTGCGCTTATGCAAGAGCGTCAGGCGGCTGCCCCGTCCGGAGGCCGACCTCTTTGACGGGGAAAGCGGATAGCCGCGACAAGCAGGGTCAAAACAGGCAAAACCATCTCAAAAAAGTTTGAGAAGAACGGAGCGACCGTACCCGCCCAAAAGGTGTTTTCACTGCCTGATTGGAATACGGTCAGCGCATACGGCACGATCAGCGCGCCGATCACGGGAACGAGGCTGCCCTGCCTTTTCATCCCGAACGTCTGCTCCGTTATTTTCACCGTTACATAATAAAGAATCGATACCTTGTAAAATTGGAGCGTAATAAACAGAGCGGAGAACAACACCTCCATGCGGGTGAGAACGTCCGCGATAGCGATCCGGGTCATGCTTTGATAGGTCGGCATCGCAAACTGCCCCGCCATATTGCCGAGAACCCCGATATCCCTGGCTACGACCGTCAGCATGGTCAGCGCGCCGAGGGCCAAGCCGCCGAAGAANNTTTTATTTTGTCCGTCTCTCTCAAGCGGGGAAATATCATAAGAAACGCTACGGTTTCCAGATAAGGAATCGCCGTTATGATCTGGGTGGCCTGCAACAGCTTCAGGGGCGGCTGGTTGAGCACCGGCAGGAACGCTATGCCGATCTCGTCCTTTATGAGAAGCGTTGCGTTGAAACCGATTACGACAAGCGCTAGGATGCAAATCATCGGGCTGAGGCGCAGCAGGCTACAGATTCCCTTCCGCACAGCCCAAGCGCAAACTAAAACAAATAGGGCGACAACAACGCCTTCGGGCGTTCCGGAGAGAAGATTCCCGGTCACAAATCCTCCTAGGTCTCTGGTGTTGAGTGCGCAGAGGGACAAAAAGAAAAAGAGATACAAAGCGGAAACGCCTCTCCCCGCCGCCTTCCCAAAGACCGCGTCGTTTATCTGCACCAGAGTACACCCGGAAAACTTTTGAGCAAGAGCGATATAGACAAAGGAAAAGAGCAGACTGAACAAAAGGCCGGCAATCACCACGATCCAGGAATCCTGCCTGCTGATTCCTATGATAAAGGAGGACAGCAGGACCGACCCCTGAATGATGCAGGCAATGGAAAACATGGCGTGGCTGTTCGAAATTTTTTCTTCCATGCCCATCTTTTGCTCCATCCCGTCAATTTTCCGTTCCCAAAGCTCATCCGCCGCATACGCATGCGGCCGGAAAAGTCTTGATACCGACGAACCGTATTCCGACCTATGTGCGAGGTTATTTCTCCAGGTGAGGGAGCGCTTTGCTCAGGCCTCCGGCGTCCCGGATTTTGATATCTACGCTGATTTTCAGTTCGATCGTTTGAAATACTTGTTCCCAGTCTTTCTTCAGCTTCTCCCATTCTTTTGGAAGGTGCCCGCTGATTTTTTCGTTGAACCCGAACACGTCGGCATGGAGACTTTTCGCTTTTTCATACGCTTTGCGGATTTCTTCCTCCACCCGTTTGGATACCTCGCCCTGCATCTGATCCATCATTTCCGGCACGGCAAGGTTTTCCGGAGTCAGCGAGGAGCCGAGCACCGCGTTCCCAGTCACCCGAATCGTCATGGTAACTTTGCCGTCTTCCCCGACCTCCGGTTTCATTTTGCTCTTTGCGTTGAGCAGTTCAATGTTTGCGTCTCCACCCGGAACCGGTATGGTCAGAAGAGCGAAGCGTACCTCGTCCGTTGCCCAGAGAAGGCCGCGCGTCTCAATTTTATCCATTTCTCCGACCATGACGTCCTTGTGGAAGACCGCTATGCCGTCAATTGAAACATCCTCGAGCTGTATCTCCCCGCTTTGGCCGCTGCTCCCTACGCTGCTGCCGCCACCGCCGCCGGTGCTGCTTGTGCTTTCCTGCACCATCCGGACTAAGGGCGCAATCGGCGCCGTATATTCGCTGTTCATCTTCCGCACAAAATCGATGATGCGCACCGAAAGAGACTCGGACGTATATTTTTGACTGTCCGCTAATTTTTTCAGGTTGACCGACGGCAGTTTTTCGCTTTTCGGAGGCGCGTCCAACACTTTGTGCGCGCGATCCTCCACCACGAAAATTAGCATGCCGGGGCGAAGTTCGGGGTCACGCAGAGCGTAGTCAAGGTAATCCGCGATCCCCTCCTCGGCAATGCCTTTTCCGAAAAGGATCACCTCCGAATGGGCAAGATACAGCTTTTTATCGGAAACATGCGTATCGTGCCGAAGAGCTGAAAACATGCTTTTATCTGTGTTTTTCAAGTTCCAGTATGTCGCCGGCCCACCTCCGCTTCCGCCTGCGCCGGAGGCAGCCGCTTTCATGCTCCCCGGCAGTGCGATTTGCACGGTCACTTCCACGGGCCCGGTTTCTTTGTCCCCGCCTGAAGCTCCCCCGTTATCTTTCTTTTCCGCGCCGCCCTGGCTTTCGCCATCCGATTGTTCGTTTTTGTCAATCGCAAGGCCCGTTACAATCGCGATCTGATCCAGCTCCCTGCGGCTCCAGCAGCCGGAAAGCAGCAATACCATCGCTAAGAGCAGGAGCGTCCAGAGCGCTATTTTTATTCTTCCCCCGGTTCTTCCCGCAGTCATTTTTCCTCTCCTTCAGACAGGTCGCTTATTGATTGGAAGAAGCCCCGGGTTCCGCTTTCGGTCCCCGACGCACTTCGTTTTTATCCGCCATCCCGCGCGGACGTGTTTTCATTTTCCAGAACGGCGCGCGAATGATTGCGTCCTTCATTCCTGACTGGTCAAACGGCGCGACGGGGGACAGGTACGGGAACCCGAAAGACTTCAAGGAGGACAAATGAATGAGAATCCCTAACAGCCCCATCGTGATTCCAAACCCCCCCAACATTGAGGCTAAGATCAGAATGATGATGCGCAGAATTGTGACCGCTTCGTTAAGCTTGTAGACAATGAACCCGGAGACGGCCGTCAGCGCGATGATGATTACCATAGGCGCCCCGATGAGCCCCGCCGATACCGCAGATTCTCCGATGATCAAAGCGCCGACAATACTGATGGCTTGGCCGACGGGATTCGGGAGCCGGACACCGGCCTCCTTCAGGACCTCAAACAGCACCACCATGAGGCCAGCCTCCACCACCGCCGGAAAGGGGGTCCCCTCCCGCGATGCCGCCGTGGTAAGCAACAGCGGCGTTGGGATCAGTTCCTGATGAAAGGTAATCAGGGCAACGTAAACAGCGGGCATCAATATACTCAGCGCGACCGCACCGTAACGGATGAATCTGAGCATGCTGCCGCTATACGGACGGTTATAGTAATCTTCGGCAGTCTGAAACAGCTCGATAAAAAGCAGCGGAACGGTGAGAACAAACGGTGTTCCGTCCACGATGATTCCGACGCGCCCCTCCAAGATTTTTGCCGCAAGCACATCCGGTTTTTCCGTATGGCCGACGGTGGGGAAAAGGGAATACGGCGCGTCTTCAATATACTGTTCGATATAGCCGGACTCGAGGATGGCGTCCGTATGAATGGAGTTCAGGCGCTTTTTTACTTCTTCGACAAGAGAATCATCAGCGATTCCCTTAATATAGGCTATTCCGACCCTTGTCCTCGTCTTCCGGCCGATTCGCATGGTTTCAATGATAAGGTCCGGATGCTGGATTTTCCGCCTGAGCAGGGCGGTCGTGATCCTAAAATCCTCGTTGAAGCTCTCCAGCGGTCCCCGAACCACGGATTCGTTCTGCGGTTTTTCCACCGCGCGCTGCTCCCAGCCTTTGCAGCCGATAATCAGCGCCTTTGCACACCCGTCCATCATCAAAACGGCGTCCCCGCTCAGGTACCCGTCGATCACATCCGTCATCCGATCGGCATCCTGCACTTCCCCGATGTAGAGCATTTTTTCCCGTACAGCCTTGAAATTATATTCCTCGTCCGGCGTGACACTCAAAAACTTCCCGTACATCAGAGCTCCTAAGACGTTTTCATTCATCGATTCGATATTCACCAGACCGTCGACAAAAACCAGAGCCGCCTTTACGTTTTTCTGCATCCCGATTTCAAACAGGCGGATTTTGATGTCGTCGTTTGCTCCGATAACCCCCCTTAGAAGGCGGAGATTCTCGGAAAGGTCCTTTGACAGCCAATCCAACGGCTGCGCGGCGGTGTTCTCGTCCGCTGCCTGCGCGCCCTGTTTCATTGCCAGGATTCTGAAAAGCTTCCGAACATATGCAAACAATTAATTCACCGTCCCCATTTTGTTATTGTTTTCCCGCCTCTCCAAAATATACAAAAACCAATAAATGAGGCGGAAGCGGCTGTCTCAGCCGTTTCCACCTCGGATTTGGCCCCGTGGGACAGAGTAAATATCCCTCGGTCAAGCTGCACCGGCAGCTTTGCTGTCGGTGCAGCCGTTTCAGGAGATAGGAAAGACGGGGCGTAAAACGCCCCGTCTTTCCTATCTCCTGCGTATTTGCGTTGTGTGTTCACGCCCGCGCAGAGCCATAAAAATCGCCCGCGAAGCGGCTTCTTTTTGTTACGCCATG
>DCTG01000216.1 GCA_002329245.1 Clostridiales bacterium UBA1446 | reverse complement strand
GTGTTTCTCACGTCACATTCTTTAAATCCCAAGTCGCATCTGTTGTATAAAATATTCGTTATTTCCCCGCAGAGGCCGAAGGCTTTGAGTACCACAGCGCCGTTATGGCGATTGAAGTTTCGGTATTATCCCGTCATATAGTGCAATTGGGCAAAATTAATAGACTACACCGAAATGTAGCCTACTAATTTTCTCCATTACAATTCATAACTGCCTGCTTTTTCTTTGATTTGTTCGGGGCTTGAGTTAGTGCGCTTGCAGCTGCAGATTTCACCTTGGTNNCGCTGTTTTGGGATTGCTAAGAAGCTTACTTGCCTTGCTAGCAACCGCTTCGGAAGTATACTCGATCTTACCCATTGCGCCTCCTCCTTTCAACAAAATATGGTGCCAATGCATAGTATTAACACTATAAATTGTATAGAAAAAGAAGAATTTATCAATAGATATACTTAATCGATTAGAATAAAACAACTATTACATTTGCCTTAATCGTAAGCTTTCGTCCAAACTTCCCGGGGGGTACATCCAAAAGGGGGGACCGCGGTCCCCCCTGANNCCGTTGGGAGAGGTACATAGGAGAGGGGAATCGGAACCCCTCTCCTATGCCGGTTCTTTTGGTGACTTTTCTTGCCGGAACAAGAAAAGTCACAAGCGGAGCGCGCGTTTCTCCCGTCTTACAGAACATGAGGTAAAAACTATCCGCTATTTTTTGAGAATGGAGTTTGCCATCAGCTCCTCGTACTGCGCCTTCGTCAGGTCGCAGTGATAAAAGAGCTTATAGAAGCGCGCGGTTTCCTCATACAGGTCATAGCCGGCGACATCCGGGTAAAGCAGCTGCGTCAGCCAGATCATGCCCATATACCGCTGGATGGAAGGCGGGAAGCCCAGCCAGTTGTGGGGGCCGAAAGGCGTTTCATAATAAGTGCCGTTTTCAATGGCCGTAAGCTTTCTCCAGGTGGGATCCTTTCCCACGTCGGCATAGGCGCTCTGCGGCGCGAAGATAATGATGTCGGGATCCCAGATCAGAAGCTGCTCCATGTCGACGGGATTGCCGCTTCCCTTGGAAGAGGGGTCCTGCAGCACCGCGAGGTTATTAGTGAGCAGGTCTATAATCTCCGCGTGATAGGAGCCCTTCGCAATGACGTTCAGGCCGTCTCCGCCCAAGCAGTAAATGACGTTGGCTTTCGCCTGGCCGACTTTGTCTAGGATGGCAAGCGTATTGCCGTAGACTTCCTCGCAATACCGCGCAAGCTCCTCCGCCTCGTCCTCCTTGCCGAGCAGCTTGCCCAACATCCGGTAGGCATCCGCAAAGGTGTCGGTATGAGCAGAGATATGCACGGTGGGGATGCCGAGCTGATTCATGATGCCGTCCATATCCTCCGCGACGCTTTTTTTCGGCTCGCCCACGTCGATGATGACCTGCGGGTCCGCGGCGGCAATCTGCTCTAGGTTCAAGTCCTCGGCGCCGTAGAACTGGCCGAGCACGGGCAGGTTATAATATTCGACGGGCAGATATTTTCCAGCTTCTTTCGACCACTCGGAGGAAAGGCCCACAAACATCTCGGGCGCCAGAGCGAAAAGGATCACCTGGGCCATTGTGCCGGTGGGGACGATGCGTGTGATGTCCGCGGGAACCTCCACCTCGCGCCCGGCGGAATCCGTAAAGAGCACGGTGGCCGGTCCGGCCGGCTCTTTGGGTGGAGAGGACGTCCCTGTCGGCTGCGCGGTATCCGGCGTTCCGGCGCAGGCGGCCAGCAGGGAGAAGAGAAGGCAAAGGCTAAGCAGGAAGGACAGCGTTTTTTTCATTCGGGTTCACTCCTTATTGAGAATTATGTTTCATGTAAAATAATAAACGGTAAAATGCGAAAAGGAATCCCGCACCCTCCGGAAGAGAATCAGGAAAGCACGCTTTTGGGAATCAGGACGCGAAGCCTGTCCTCATAGAGGCTCTGCAGCTCCACCTCCACGCCGTAAAGGCTTTTTATCAGCTCGCTTGTCAGCACGTCGTGGGGCGGGCCGAAGGCCGCGACGCGGCCGTCTTTGAGCGCGAGGATGCGATCGGAGTAGAGGAAAGCCTGATCGGGACTGTGCGTGGACTGGATCACCGTATATCCTTCCCCGGCAAGGGACCGGATTTCCTTCATGACCAAAAGCTGGTTGCCGTAGTCAAGGTTCGCCGTAGGCTCGTCCATGACAAGCACCTTCGTTTCCTGTGCCAGCGCCCGGGCGATGAGCGTGAGCTGCCGCTCGCCTCCGCTGATCTGGAGGTAAGCCCGGTCGCGCAGATGGGAGACATGCATCCGTTCTAAAGCGGCCTCGGCAAGGGAAATTTCCCGCTTGCCGGGCGAACGGAAGCCGCCCGCCTGCGCGGTGGTGCCCATGAGCACCATGTCGAAGACGCTGTAATTAAAAGCGGGATAGTGAGACTGGGGAATGTAGGCGACCAGACGGGCTAATTTCCGCGCGGAAAGTCCCCGGATGTCCCTGCCGTTGATGGAGGCGCTTCCCTCGTAGCCGCCGAGAAGGCCTAGGATGCAGCGAAAGAGCGTGCTTTTGCCCACGCCGTTGGGGCCGAGTATGGAGAGAAGCGTCCCGTCCTCGGCTGTAAAGCTGATTTCCTTCAATACGGACCGTGTGCCGTAGGAGAAGCTCAGACCGCGAACGTCTATGCTCAATACCGCTCCCCCTCTCTTGTGATGAGATAGATGAAGAAGGGCGCTCCGATAAAGGCGG
>DCTG01000122.1:920-3095 GCA_002329245.1 Clostridiales bacterium UBA1446 | reverse complement strand
GCGGCAAAGGCCCGCGTGGCCGCGAAAAACGTCGCCTCGGACGGCAGGATCAAGTACGGCGTCGGCGTTGCGCTCGGCGTTTACGGAAGCGGGCTTGACGGCGTGGACACCTCGGAGGCATGGGCGGACCTGAATCCGGACGGTACCGTCACGATCAAAAACTCCTGGGAGGACCACGGACAGGGAGCGGACATAGGCACGCTCTCCGCCGCCCATGAAACGCTGCGCGCCGCAGGCTTCACGCCGGAGATGATCAGACTCCAGATGTGCGACACAAAGCTGACCCCGAACTCCGGCCCCGCCGGGGGCAGCCNNGCTGTCATGACCGGAAACGCGATTCGACTTGCCTGTGAGAAGCTGATTGCGGCAATGGCAAAGCCGGACGGGACATACCGGACGTATGACGAGATGAAGGCGGAGGGAATCGAAACCCATTACGTGGGAAAGTGGGTCGCCACCTACTGCGCCGCACATCCGGTGGATCAGGCCACCTCGCAAGGCGAGCCCTTCTCCGTTTATATGTACACCATTTTCCTGCCCGAGGTGGCCGTGGACACACAGACCGGCAAGGTCAAAGTGGAGAAGTTTACCGCCGTCGCGGACGTCGGCACCATTCTCAACCGCCTTGCGGTTGACGGCAACTTTTACGGAGGTCTTGCGCAGGGCATCGGTCTGGCGCTGAGCGAAAACTTTGAGGATCTCAAGCAGCATACCACCCTGCTCAAATGCGGAATTCCCTACATCAACGACGTTCCCGACGACATTGAGGTGATTTACCAGGAAAATCACCCGCGTCCCGAGGGAGCTTACGGCGCCGCCGGCTGCGGAGAGGCTCCGCTGGATGCGCCCCACCCGGCTATTCTGAACGCAATTTACAACGCAACGGGAGCCCGGATAACGCGCGTCCCGGCGCTTCCCTCCGTAGTCCTCGAGGCACTGAAGCAAGTGAAGAAATAACACTCTTTGCGCCAACCCGGATAATTGGGAGGCGGAAAACCGCCTCCCAATTATCTGAAATCCCGCGCGAACGGGAAGGCGCGAAGCAAAGACACGCGGAAAATCATCGGTTTCTGGGAGGCAGGGGCATGAGGCAATTTGAAGAACGCTCCACAAAAACATACCGGCAAAAGCAGCTGTTCGGGAAAGATGAGCTCGAGGCGAGAGAAACCGTATGCATCCGCAACGAGCCGGCCTTCTGCGCCGCGGCCTGCCCGTTGAAGCTTGACGCCCGCGCTTTCGTGAACGCGGTCCGAAACGGAGACTTTTCCGGAGCGCGCGCGCTGCTCGGCAGGATCGCCCCCTTCCCGCTTATCCTCGCGTACGGCTGCGAAGCGCCGTGTGAAAACGCCTGCCGCCTTTCCGAAACGGGCGAAGGGGTCGCGATTGGCGCGCTTGAGCGCGCCTGCCTGGCGTTTGGGACCGGGAAGACGGAAAGCCGCCTTCTCAGGCTCAGGAAAAAAAAGACCGTCGCCGTCTTCGGGGCGGATCTCTTTTCGCTTGCCTTGGTCGGGGAGCTGTCGAACAAGGCGTATCCCGTGACCTTTTTCTGTCAAGAGCAGGACGCGCAGGCCGTTATAAAAGCATGCGCGCCTTTTCTCGACGCGGAAAAGCAGGCGGCGGAAGCGGAGCGGCTGTCTAACCTCGACATTACTACGATATATCATACAGACATTCATAAGGATTTTTTTGCGGCGCAGCGCGAAAACTTCAATATTTTATGCGCCTCCCGCGAAGCGGCCCGCGCATTTGCCCCGGGTGAAAACGCAGACCCGGTTACGCTCGTATACCCCGTGCTCGGACTCGTTGCGCCCGCGGAGGCAAGCAATGGCGTCCTGCTTTCCCTCTACGACGCAAAACGGGCCGCCGTATCCGTGGACAGGCTTGCGCAGGGATTACGCCCCGCNNGCGCGCGGCGAGGAGGGCGCCTTAACCAGCCGGCTTTACACGAACATGCTTCAGGTGCAGCCCTCACGGCGGGTACCGGAGCGCGGGGGGTACGGCGAAGCGGAGGCGAGACAGGAGGCGGCGCGCTGCATTGACTGCCGCTGCGAGGAGTGCGCCAAGGGCTGCGCCTATCTGCGGCACTATGGAAAGTATCCCCGTGAGCTTATCCGGGAAATTTACAACAACGTAGGCATCATCATGGGCGATCACACGATGAACCGGCCGATCAAC
>DCTG01000122.1:0-878 GCA_002329245.1 Clostridiales bacterium UBA1446 | reverse complement strand
TACGGGACTGTGCCAAATGGCGCGGGAAAACATGGTTGAGACAGGCAAAATGCCGCTCGCACCGCATGAGTTCGCGCTTCACGACATGCTGTTTTCAAACGGCGAAGCTTTCCTTGCGAGGGCGCAGCCGGGATATGAAACGTGCAGATATCTCTTTTTCCCCGGCTGTCAGGCCGGAGCCGTTGCTGCCGAAACGGTGGACAGAGCTTACCGGGATCTCTGCGCGCGGCTGCCCGGCGGGGTGGCATTTATGTCGGGTTGCTGCGGAGTGATTGCGCGTTGGGCCGGCCGCTCCGAATTGTACGGGGAAACAGCCCGCTTTTTGGAAAGCGAGTGGATAAAGCTCGGCGCTCCGGAAGTTATCGCCTGCTGCCCGACCTGCCATAAGACGCTGCGCGGGATTATGGACGGCAAGATTACCGGCATCTGGGAGATACTGAGCGAAATCGGGCTTCCAGAAGAAGCAAAACCTGTCCCCCGCGCCGCGGCCATGCACGATTCCTGCGGCGCGCGGGGCGACGAGCAGACGCAGAAGGCCGTCCGCCGTCTTGCGGAACAGCTCGGCTGCAAGCTGATCGAAACGGAGTATTCGGGAGATAAAAGCGCCTGCTGCGGATACGGCGGCCTGGTCTCGTATGCAAACCGCGAGGTGGCGCGTAAGCTTGCCCGCTCCTGCGTTGCGGAATCGGAGGCGCCGTATATCACCTATTGCATGGCGTGCAGAGACAGGTTTTCCCGTGAGGGACACGAGTCGGTGCACATCTTGGAACTGATATACGGTCCGCCGCCCGGCGCGCCGCCGGACATCAGCGAGAAACGCCGCAACCGCCTGTTTCTGAAAAAACGGCTGCTTCGGGAGATTTGGGAGGAAAAGATGA
>DCTG01000206.1 GCA_002329245.1 Clostridiales bacterium UBA1446 | reverse complement strand
TTAAGAATAAAAGACGAAATCTCGCAGCATACTATAACGGCGGACAAGAAAGCAAGAAGAATAAAAAGAATCAAAGCATAAGGAAGCGGCGCCGGAATTGTTCCGGCGCCGCTTGCTATATACCTTTCAAGTATCTTCAGATATCCATGCCCGCGGTGTGGCCGTGGAAAACCGCTTCCGCAATCCGCTTCGGAGTCACGCAGTCGCCGATGGTTTTCACTATCGGCGCGGCGTCGCGCANNAAGGGGCTTTGCCCAACCGCGCAGACCACGGTATCCGCCGGAAAGAGCACCTCCCGGCCATCTTTGTCGGCGCAGGTAAGGCCGTCCTTTGTGACGGCAACGCCGCGCAGGCCGGTTTTTGTCTCGATCTTCAGCTCCTGCATTACTTCGAGCAAAATGGGGCGCTGACGGCCGTTCGCGTCCTTGGCAAGCTCGTCCAACATCTCCACGACTGTGACCGTTTTGCCCTCGCGGGCCAAATGTACGGCCGATTCGCAGCCGACCTGACCGCCGCCTAAGATGACGACGCGCTGCCCCACCTTGGTTTCCGGNNTCGGAGAGGTCGTTGGCGATCACCACATTTTTCCCGTCGATGCCGGGAAGGGGCGGGACTATGGGCTGCGCGCCGGCGGCGACGATTAAAACGTCCGGCGCTTCCTGCTCGGCGTACTGCGCGGTTACCTCGGTGTTGAGGCGCACCTCGACGCCCGCTTTCTGCATCCGGTTTGCCATGTTGGAGACTAAGTCGAAGGTGTCCTTCTTAAAGGAGATGCCCCGCTCGCAGCGCAGCGCGCCGCCAAGCTCGGTCTGCCGCTCGCACAGGATAACCTTGTGGCCCCGCTGAGCAGCCGTGATGGCGGCCTGCATGCCCGCGGGTCCCCCGCCCGCGATCAGCACCTTTTTCGGTTCGCTTACGCGGGTTAAGTAGTTCATTTCGCGCTCCCGCATGACGTAGGGGTTCACCGCGCAGATGCGCGTGTGCGTCGTCATAAGCTCGCCCATGCAGTCAAAGCAGCGCAGGCAGCGGATGATCTCATCATCGCGGCCGGCCATAACCTTGTTCGGCAGCTCGGGGTCGGCCAAAAGCGCGCGGGCCATTTCCACGACGTCGGCCTTGCCCGTGGCGATGATTTCCTCCATCATGTCGGGCTCGTTCAGGCCGCCGATGCAGGCAACCGGGACGCTCACATGCTTTTTGATTTCGGCGGCATAGTGGACGTTCATGCCGCGCGGCGAGAACATGGAGGGATGCGTCTTGCCGAAGCAGCCTTCGTGCACGCCGGTGGAGACATGCAGCAGATCGATCTTTTTTTCAACCAGTTTCGCGAAGGCAATGGCTTCGGAAAGCCCGTAGCCGCCCGGCNNGATAGACATTGCAGCCATGCGGACGGAACATAGACGGATGTGTCACCGAGAAGCCTCTCTGATACGTACCTGCAGAAATATGAAGCAGATCGACGCGGCTCTCCAGCTGTTTCGCGATTTCAATGCCTTCTTCCAGACCATATCCTCCTTCAAACAGTTCAGAACCGCTCATCCTAAATTCAATCGGGAAGCCGGGACCGACCGCGCGGCGCACGGCGTCCAACACCTCGAGAGCAAGACGCGCGCGGTTTTCGGTGGAACCGCCGTATTCGTCCGTGCGCCGGTTCGTCAGAGGGGAAAGGAACTGCTGCAGCAGCCAGCCGTGGCCGGCGTGGACCAGCACCATTTCAAAGCCGGCGCGCTTGCAGCGGGCGGCGGCCTGCCCGAAGCAGTCCACGATCATTCGGATCATATCCCGGGACATCTCCTGCACGACTGCGCCGTTTTCCATCACTTCCGCCGTGGGGCCGAAGCGAAGAACGTCCTTTTGTGCCGTTTTGTCTATTTTATCCGCCGCAGCGAACTTTCCGCCGTGGGAGAGCTCTATGCTCGGGACCGCGCCGTGGCGGCGGATGGTGCGGGCTGCAAGCGTGAGTCCGGAAATCGCGGCGTCCGTTTCCACGTTGATATGGCTGGCATGGCTCATGCCCGTCGCGCGGTGAACAATGGCCTCGCTGATGGTAAGAGAAGCCACACCGCCCTTGGCGCGCGGTTCGTAAAACTCCGCTACCTCCCGCGTGATGAATCCTTCGGGCGTAAGCTCCGGCGTGGAGGTGGGCGAAGAAAACATGCGGTTTTTAAACAGGACGTTTCCAAGCTGGATCGGACTGCAAAGATGCGGAAATTTTCTATTCATGAAACCCTTCCTTTCGGATCATAGTGCGCGGCGATATAAGGTTCCGGCATACGCCTTCTGCTATAACCGGAACGCCTGCTCATTCCGTTTCATTATACATGCTTTTCCGCCGGGTGAGAAATGCAAAATAGAGACTTCAATTATGCAAATCCTTCATGAAATGATTTTCATGAAAACGGAGCGCCCGCGGGCGCTCCGTTCCTGTTCCGCCCGTCGCGAAGGGGCATCTCCGTCGGCAAAGAAAACCTTAGGGCATCTGCGTAAACAGGCTTGTGATAAACTGGTTCGCGGTGCGTGGGGAACGCACGCCCCGCAGCAGGGCGAACCGGTCAGCCATCGCGCAGAGCGTCCCCTCATCCAAAGAAATGCTTCGATCCCGCGCCAGTTCCCGGACAATGTCGTGATACTCGTCCCGGCCGGGTGTCTCAAAGACCACCTCGATGCCGAAACGGTCGGACAGGGAGCAAAGCGCCTCAATACTGTCGCGCACATGGATTTCGTCCCCCGAACGGTCCGAAAAACGCTCTTCGGTCAGGTGCCGGCGGTTGGACGTGGCGTAAACGGCCATATTGTCCGGCGCCTTTGCGGCGCCGCCTTCCAAGGCGGCTTTCAGGGGGATGGAATCCTCGGCGCGCGCGAAGCTGAGATCGTCCAAAAAGACGATGAACGGATAGGGGCTGCGGGCGATTTCCGCGCAGACGGCGGGGAAATCCATAAGGTCCTCTTTCGTGATCTCCAACAGCTTCAGCCCTTCCGGCGCAAATTCGTTCGCCACGGCCTTCACGGTGGAGGATTTGCCCGTTCCCCGGTCCCCGTATAGAAGCAGGTTGTTCGCCCGCTTTCCGGAAAGAAGCAGGCGGGTATTTTCAAGGATCACCTGTTTCTGGCGCTCGTACCGCTTTAAGTCGGAAAGCCGGATGGGGTCGGGGCTTGGTACCGCAAAAAACTGCCCGTTTTTCCGCCGGAACACGGAAGCGATTGAAAATTGGCCGTAGCCCTTTTGCCGGTAAAACAGGTAGAGGTCGAGCGGCGTGGAGAGAGAAAATTCAGGTCCGGTGTCGAACGCGGGAAGAAGCGCAATCTGCTCCGAAGCGTCCGGGTACCGCTCCGCGGCGTAGCGCAGCAGCCCTTCCGGCTGCAGCGCCTCCCAGCACGCGCGAAGGACAAAGGTGTCGTATTGCGCGGCGCCGCGCAGGGGCGCGTCTATTTCCTTGAATGGACGAAGGCGGCTTTGCTCCGCGAAGGGATTTGCGCAGCGCATCACAGCCCGCTCCAAAGCGTCGGAAAGCCCGCCTTCCCGAAGCGTAAGGGAGAAGAGGGCCGCGTAACTGCCGGCAAAAACGGAGGAGTCTTCTTCCAATCCGTCAAGCACGTTTTTGATTGCCCGGCCGATCTCCTGTTCCTTGAGGGAACTTAGCAGGCAAAGGCCGGCGAATGCCGTTTTCAGCTGATGATACTCCACTATTTCAGAACCGCCCCCGTGTTCGCCGAACTGACCATCCGGGCGTACCGCCGCAGCCAGGGGCTCTTGATTTCCGTCTGTTTCGGTTCGCGGGTCGCGAGTCGTTTTTCCAGAACGTCCTCCGGAACAAGGACGTTCAGTTTCTTTTGGGGGATATCGATTTCAATCGGGTCGCCCTCTTCAAGATAGGCAATCAGGCCGCCGCCGGCGGCTTCCGGGGAGACGTGACCGATGGAGGCGCCCCGGGACGCGCCGGAAAAGCGCCCGTCCGTAATGAGGGCCACTTCCTTGTCCAATTTCATCCCGGCCAGGGCCGAGGTCGGCATGAGCATTTCCCGCATGCCGGGCCCGCCGCGGGGGCCTTCATATCGGATTACCACAACGTCGCCCGGTTTGATCTTTCCGCCGAAGATGGCCTCGATTGCCGCCTCCTCGCCGTCAAAGACGCGGGCGGGGCCGGTATGGCGAAGCATCTCCGG
>DCTG01000125.1 GCA_002329245.1 Clostridiales bacterium UBA1446 | reverse complement strand
TGCACTTTGAACTTGAAACCGCGCGATCTTTTTCCGGCGTGCAGCTTTTCAGAAAAGAGCCCCAGCAGGCGACGACACAGCCTGCGCTGACCGCTCCGCAGATCGTCCCCACGAACCATAGCGGAGAGGGGGCGGCATAAAACGATAACGCGGAAAGGAAACAGACCAGCAGCCCACCCAAACTGGCATTGCGCGCCGCGCGGGGTGAGCGGACGAAAAAGCCACAAGAAAAAAGGCCGAAAAAATGAGCCAGAATAGCGGTAAGAACATACGCATCGGGCCGCACACGAAAATGCTCCGCCAGACCGTACAACACCTGCCCTTCAAACAAAAAGGAAAGCAGCCAGGCAAATTCAAAGGAAAAGGCCGCAACGGCAAGAGCGCGCGGAGAAGTTTCTGACAGCATGGAAGAAAGGGAAATGGGCACGCTCGTTACACCTCTTGCGAGAATATCATGAGTGCGGGCGCACCCGTCTCAGGCGGTACAGATACTGGCTATAACTATCGTAAAAACAGGTGGCTAGCAAGAAAGTATGAGCCAGATTGCGATGATTTGGCACTTAAGTTGGATGGTATTTGTACCTTTTTACTGTACGTTGCTCCCAATATGTGGAGGTGTGCCATGTCTGTCCCTGCTTCCGTTCCTGTGGTTCCCGTGCGGCAAGCACCGCGCCTGATGCGTCTCGCCCGCGGCGTCTACACAGACATACGAGCGGCATCGGCGGCAGCTTGCAGGTGAAGTACACATTCTGACGCTTTATCCGAAAAGGAGAACGCCATGTACAGGACTGTTTTTTTTCTGACATTTTTGACACTTCTGCTGGGGCTGTCATCCATCCGGGCGGAAGCATACGAAAAAAAGGTATTGCATGCCGGTAATGGCGAAGCCCGACATATCCTCATTGCGGCAACGCAGGGTTTCAACCGGGTAAGCGACCCCAACCAGACGGACAAGAGGGGGCGTCCAATTGTGTTCGACGCAATATACAAAGGGGGTAAACTGCCTCCGATTGAAGGACTGCAAACGCTGCTCAAGGCCGGAGCCAATCCGAACAAGCCGGATGCCGACGGCAGTACGCCGCTTCATTTCGCCGCAGAGCACAAAGCTGCCGAGGCCGTCAAAGTGCTGCTCGCGGCCGGGGGCAAGGTCAACGCGCAGAACAAAAAGGGCGAAACGCCGCTCTTCTGCGCTGTGGAGGAAGGCGCAGGGCTGGATATCGTCAAGATACTGCTTGCGGCCGGGGCCGACCCCAACATCGCCGCCGCCAAACGTGATAATTCCACCCCGCTGATCGAAGCGGTGCGCGAAGGACAGCCGGAGGTGCTTGACGCGCTTCTGTCCGCCGGAGCCAAGGTGGATATGGCCGTGGCCAACGGCCGTACCGCCCTGATCTTTGCCATCCGCGACAAGGCACTGCCGCTCATGCGAAAGTTGCTGGCCGCCGGAGCCAATCCCAATCTAGCGGACAAGAGCGGAGCCACGCCGATCATGTATGCCGCCAGCGAAGGCATGGAAATGCTGACCGCGCTGGTTGAAGCCAAAGCCGATGCGCTGACGGTGGACCAAAACGGCACGAATCTGTTCATGGTCTGCTGCTCCCGCAAAAGCTACACTCCCGAACATTTGAAAACTGTGTTCAGCTGGGGGTTCAACATCAATGCCTCTGACAAGGAAGGCCGTACGGCGCTCATGTACGCCGCCAAAGCAAAAAATTTCACTGCGCTGACCTTTCTGCTTGCTTCCGGTGCCAAAGTCAATGCCAAAGACAAAAAAGGGAATACCGCTCTGCTACTTTGCGACATGAAAGAAGAAACGGTCAAGCTGCTGCTCGACGCCGGAGCCGATGTCAAGGCGGTAAACACGGACGGGGTGAGCGTCATGTTCAATGCCGCCAGCGACACAGACCTTGCCGTGATACGCGCCCTTATCGCCAGGGGAGCGCCCATGAACATCGCGAATACTAAGAATGGCTATACGCCCTTGATGTTCGCAGTGCGCATGCGGGGCAAGCTGGAACTGATCCGACTCCTGGTTGACAGCGGCGCTGATGTACATGTCACAGGTAAAGACGGCGTTACGGCCATGAGCCTGGCTGAAAAATGGGGAGAAGCGGATGTCAGGGCATATCTCAAGGAGAAATCCGGTTCTTAGCGTTTTTTTAAGAGCATGAAACATCAGGGCGGATGGATGCATAAATCACATCCTCCGCCCTGAAGCCGAGGAGGCATCACCATGCGAACTATTTTCGCAACGGCGAAACATCTTTATCGTGCGGTATTGACAAGCCTGCTGTTCATCATTGCGGTTTCCGCAACAACGTTCATGCCTGAACACGCTTTTGCCGGTACCTATTACGACTTTGAAAACGCAAACACGCCGCAAGCACGTATTGCCAATATTCACGTTGATCGTCTGCTGGCGGTGCGCTATCCGTCCACCTATCTGCGTAAGCACCTCGCGTCGTTTGCAACAGGTTCAGAACCAGACGGGGGAGCTCTGGAGGCGGGCTACGGCTTTATCTCCGAACTGACAAATCATGCTGGAGCGGTACAGACATTCTTCACCCTAGCTGACGAAACCTATGGCCGGATCGATCCGAAACTTTACGAGTTAATGATAAAACGGGGCGGTCGCGAGTTCATGCCTAAAGTCTCCGACGCTCTTGGCAACTACTGCAAATGGTTTGGTGTGGCCTC
>DCTG01000160.1:2163-8009 GCA_002329245.1 Clostridiales bacterium UBA1446 | reverse complement strand
GGTTTCAATTATTATAATAATGTAAAATTGCAGTTCGCAGCTTCGCCGTTACCCATTTTGGAAACCTATAAGGAAAGCACCGGCCAAAAGAACGATCAGCATGCTGAAATTCAATATGTAAAACAGCTTCCTGTATGGTTCGGGCCGGTTTTCCCGGACATACAGCTTAAAGGAGATGAGGCTGGCCAACGATGCAATCGGCGTTCCGAGACCTCCGGCGGAAACGCCGTATATAAGTTGGCGATAGTGTTCGGTAAATCCCGACAGCAGCACGGAAGCCGGAACATTGCTGATGATCTGGGATAATCCGGCCGAGAATAACAGTACAGTTTCTTTTGTGCGAAGCGTTTCCGTCAATAAGCTTCGGACGGACGACATGCCGGCGACGCTGTCCGCAAACAGAAAAAACAGCAGGAACGTGGAAAGAAGACAGTAATCCACGCGGCGAAAGAGAATCGGAGCCAATATCAGAAACACAAAAACGGTCAATACAAAGACAAACCTGTAATCCACCACGCCGAATACGGAAAGAATATTCAGGAAAAACAGCAGGGATGCCGCGGCGAGCAGCCGCCCGTCCTTTATCCGAAACCGTTCGGGTTTCACCTCGTAAGCCTCTCCCCTGCTGACAACCTGGTTGATCCCGAGCAGCAGAAGAAAGCCAAGCAGCCCAAACGGAGCCATGACGGAAAAAAACTCTCCCGGCTGTAGCCGATAATAGGAATAAAGATACAGGTTCTGCGGGTTCCCGAACGGCGTAAGAGCGGAAAAGATATTCGCCGCCATTGTTTCCAATACAATCAGCCGATACGGGTCTTTCCCGCTCAGCCTTGCCATCGTCATGGTAAGCGGCACAATCGTAAGAAGCGCCACATCGTTCGTCACGAACATGGCAAGCAGGCCCGTCGTCAGAATCATAACCAATCCAAGCCGCTTCGGAGTTTTGCATATCCCGATCGAAAAGCGGGCGACGGATGCAAGCAGCATACAGCGATCGAATGCCTGCCCGACCAGCATAAGAGAAAACAGCAATACGATTACGTTCCACCTGACGGCGGAAATATGAGGAGGAGAAAGCAGAGCAAAAATCAGCGTGAGGAACAGCGCGACGAAAAAGAACGGCTCTTTCCGGATCAGTGCGGCCGGTTTTACCGCTGCGGAGCGCAGGGCGTCAAGCATAGAATAAGGTCCCATCTTTCTTAACAGACTAAATTGCGAAGGGGGAAACGACGCCTATCTTACCACGTACGATTCCATTTGTAAAACCCCTTTTCCTCCCGAATCAATAAGACCGCATACCGCCAATACAAAACCGGCCATTCGTGTTGAAGGATCAACCGTCGCGGTTTATAATCTGCATAACAAAATACGGAGATAGACATGCATAGCAGGAACATAAAGCATGCGCTATTACCGAAAGGCTGAGACAACATGATTATCGGAACGGCGGAAATTAAACTGTATGCGCCCTGGGTTCATTCCTTAAAAGAGAAGCGCAGGGAGGTAAAAAGCCTCGTGGCGAAAACGCGCAATAAATTCAACCTTTCCATCGCCGAGGTGAGCGAGCAAGACGTCCACCAGACAATCGTGCTCGGACTATCCTGCGTCGCCGATTCGGTTTCGCATGCAAACAGCGTCATCGAGTCGGTCATAACGTTTATTGAAAGCAATACCGAGGCGGAAATCATTGACATTTCGCGTGAAATCAGATAAGCAGATAGTTTTGTGCTCTTTGCACACACTAAGGACAAGGCCGAGGGGCGTAAACTCAATGGGAGGCCTTTCTGCCGAAGGAGAACTACAATGAACCGGGAAATGTTAATCGAGCAAGTGAAGAACGAATATTCCCGCCTTGCCGACCAGGCAAGCCAGCAGCATTTCAGCCAAACCACAAGCGGCGAACCGGCGGAAGAATACTATGAAAAGCTTCTCGGTATGGTTGAGAAGGAGATTGCCGCGGGAAACTTTGACGGCTTTCGTTCCGGCAAGGAAATCGTAGAAGCAGTCGCAAACGATAAAAACAAATGGCTTCCGCAGTGGCAAAGCAAGTATGCCGACCGGCCGCAATAATTGAATTGCATATAAAGCCGCCCTTCTTCGCAGGTACAAATCCCTTGGGAAGAAGGGCGGTGAAGAAACCCTAGTTTATGCAAGCCTCAGTTGCTCAGCGGGGGATTATGCTTTGGACATCGGGTTTGGAAAGCTGTATTTCTTTTTATCTCCGATGTAATCCTGCACAATGCGCAGGGCTTCGCCGAAACGCTGGAAGTGTACGACCTCCCGTTCCCGTAAAAAGCGCAGCGGATCGATGACGTCCGGGTCGTCGCACATCTGGATCAGGTACTCGTAGGTGGAACGCGCTTTCTGCTCCGCCGCCATGTTCTCGTAAAGGTCCGTAATCGGGTCGCCCTTGGACTGAAGGTAAGCCGCGGTGAACGGGACGCCGGAGGCACTGGCGGGGTACACGCCGCCGTCATGGTCCACAAAATAAGGGGCCATACTGCCCTTTTCAATTTCGTCGGTCGTCGCATCCATCGAAAGCTGCCTTACCATGGTTCCCACCATTTCCAGATGCGCCAGTTCTTCTGTGCCGATATCGTTCAAGGTTGCCTTCGCTTCGGGCGTGATCATGGAAAAGCGCTGGCTGAGGTAGCGCAGGGAGGCGGCGAGCTCTCCGTCCGGTCCGCCGTATTGCGTCACAATCAGCTTTGCCATCCGGGGGTCAGGTTTTTTTATTTTAACCGGATATTCAAGTTTTTTGTCATACATCCACATTATAGGTTCTCTCCCGTCAATGCGAAATTGAATTTGGTTTGCCAGGGCCACGGGTTTTCGATCCACTGCCAGGGAACTTTGCTGGCGGACATGTTGGCAAGCAGCATTCCATAGGAGCGTTCATACTCTTCCCGCAGCTCTTTGGCCTTTTTTACCATGGTATTGCGAAGACTGATTGCTTCCGCATCGGTCGGGTGCGTGTTTAGATACAGATTCAATTCAATCAGATAAAAATCGGCGGCTGAAAGCTGCGCCAACAACTCATCTCTGCTCATCGGGGTCGTTTCTCCTTCCTTTTCCATTCCAATAATTNNGGGGAAAACAGTTCGCACAGTTTCTGGAACGGAACATAGGCATGCGCCAATTGAGGGTCGTATATCACCGTTTCCTGCGGCACGCAGACTTCTGCCGTCATGCCGGAAGATATATTTGCCATATTGTTTGTCTCCTTTTCTGAAAAGCGAATTTTCCGCTCTGCTGTCATTATATGTCGGTTCCGTTCCCCCGTGCTTTTTCCGGCGAAGCGAAGGCATCTGCGGGAAAAGCACAGGAAGCGGCCCGGCAAAGCGGGTCTTTTCGCAGTTTCCATAAACAAGGCTTGCACAAAGCCTGTTTTTTTCTCGGACGGCAGACCGTATATAGGGTATATTGTCTACTTTGTGAAATATTTGACCGATATATTTTCACAATATGTTTGCGAAAATGTTGAAAAAAAGATTCTACTAGGGTATTATATTTTCCGGCACGCCTGTTCATTTCACAAATACGGCGAAAATGAATTTTAGGAGGAAAAATGAATGAAAAAGGTAATTGCTCTCTTGCTGGCAGTCTGCCTGATGTGCACGGCTTTAGCCGGCTGCGGTGGCAGCGGTAAAGGCAATACATCCGGCGGAAACGTCATCAAAATCGGTGTGTTTGAACCCGCTTCCGGCGACAACGGAGCCGGCGGAAAACAAGAGACGCTCGGCATCGAGTACGCCAATTCCGTCAGCCCCACCGTCGAGGTGAACGGCACGACATACAATGTTGAGCTTGTAAAGGTCGACAACGAAAGCTCCAACGACAAAGCGGCCAGCGCCGCGTCCACGTTAGTTGACGCAGGCTGCCCGGTGGTATTGGGGTCTTATGGTTCCGGCGTATCCATCGCGGCTTCCCCCACCTTTGAGGCTGCCGGGATCCCCGTCATCGGCATCACCTGCNNGCACTATTTCCGCATCTGCTTCCTTGACCCGTTCCAGGGCACCGTCCTTGCCAACTATGCCTACAGCGAACTGGGAGTTACCAAAGCCTATTGCCTGTCCAAGTTGGGCGACGACTACTCCGGCGGGCTTGTCAACTATTTTGTCGAGGCGTTTGAAGGTCTCGGCGGCACCTGCGTAGTAGATACCTTCCCGGACGGCAACTCCGACTTCACCTCCTATATCAATAATGCCAAAAACGAAGGTTGCAAAGTCTTCTTCTCCCCGGTTTCCACCGAAGCCGCCCAGCTCATCATCGACCAGGCTCAGGCCCAGAATCTGGGAATGCCGATCTTAGCCGGCGATACCTGGGACTCCAACGTTATCCTGCAGGCCGCCAAGGGCAAGAACGTCGATATCACCGTCACCACCTTCTATCCCGAGGGCGCAGACAAGTCGTTTGACGACGGCTTCAAAGCCTGGGTCAATGCCGAATCCACCCGTCTGGCCAATAACGGCGGCGACGACACCGTCGCGGCTGTCACCGCGATGGGCTATGACGCCTATTTCTTCGCTCTCCAGGCAATTAAGAATGCCGGCAGCGTCAAGCCCGCCGACATCATGCAGGCTCTGTGGAGCACCGAGTATACCGGCGTTTCCGGCCCCATCGCCCTTGACCAGGAGAACGGTGACGCCATTCGCAACACCGCGTATGTCAAGCACTGCAACAACGAGACAGGCAAGTGGGACGCTCTGCCCGCCGTCACGATTGGATAAGACATCATGGTTACCGCGCGGCGGGGGTCCTCCGGCCCCCGCCGCATTATCAGAGCATGAGATTGTACCGCCGGATAAACCATTTTCTGTTTGGGCGGCATCAGTGGAGGCTTTTACATGATTGAGTTCCTGCAGACCAACCTGTCCTATATCCTGTCGGGCATATCCGTCGGGGGACAGTACGCGCTGATTGCGATAGGCTATACAATGGTCTACGGCATCCTGCGCCTGATAAACTTTGCCCACGGCGACGTATTTATGTGCGCCGGCTTGATGATGGTCTATCTCTCGGCATCTCTGCCGGTGACTGTGTCAATCCCGCTGGTGCTTATTATGACGGTGATTTTAGGCTTTATTATCGAGCGAGCGGCCTACCGTCCGCTGCGCAGCGCGCCGCGCATGTCGGTTATGATCAGCGCCATAGGCGTATCTTACTTGCTTCAGAACGCGGCGCTCTACTTTACCGGCGGTCTGGCGAAGGTCTATCCGTCTATTCCGTGGCTTTCCAAGCCGGTCATTATCTGGGGCTCCACCACAAAGGTGGTCACGCTCGTCACACCGGTACTCACCGTCATCCTCGTCATATTGCTGACCATCCTCATCAAGTACACCAAGGTAGGCATGGCCATGCGCGCGGTATCCAGAGATTTTGAAACCAGCCGCCTTATGGGCATACAGATAAACGCGGTGATCTCCGTGACCTTTGTGATCGGCTCTTTCCTTGCCGCGGTGGGTTCCATTCTTTATTTCACGAATTACGCTTCCGTAACGCCCATATCCGGCGGTATGCCGGGGCTGAAATGCTTTGTGGCGGCGGTGTTCGGTGGAATCGGCAGCATACCCGGCGCCGTAATCGGCGCTCTGATTATCGGCATCTGCGAAAACATCATCAAAGGCGGCAGTTCCATCTTCGGCGTCGGCGGTACGGGCTGGACCACCTTCTCCGACGCATTTACCTTTGCGCTGCTCATTCTCATTTTAGTCGTGAAGCCTACCGGCCTGTTTGGCGAAAAGGCCATTGACAAGGTCTGAGGAGGGCGACATGGAAAAGAAAAACAAGACCGAACTTTGGCTGACCCTGTGCGCCATAGCGAGCGTATATCTGATCGTATTGAT
>DCTG01000160.1:320-2089 GCA_002329245.1 Clostridiales bacterium UBA1446 | reverse complement strand
GGCGGGCTTCATGCTGATCGGCGCCTATAGCTACGCCATACTGACCATGCCGGTGGAGATTAAGCTCTCGGACACGGTATATAAATACTACGAATGCATCTTTAATTTTGAGACCGGAATCTTCGTCGGCTTATTCTGCGCCGGCCTTTCCGCCGCACTGTTCGCCGCGCTGATCGGCCTTCCCGTTCTGCGCCTGAAATCGGACTATTTAGCCATTGCCACGCTCGGCTTCGCCGAGATCATCCGCGCGATATTCCAATGGGATGCGCTCGGCCCGGTGACGAACGGCGCCAACGTATTGCGCAAATACAAGGATCTGATGGGCCTTAAAATACCCTTCACCGATATCAAGTTCCCGCCGACCCTGTTCGTTTTTCTCATAGCCGGGATTTGTATCGCAATCATCGTGCTTTTGATTAACTCCTCCTACGGGCGCGCCTTCAAGGCGATCCGCGACGACGAGATCGCGGCCGAAGCCATGGGAATCAACCTTTTCCGGCACAAGCAGATGAGTTTTATCATCAGCTCCTTCTTTGCCGGCATCTCGGGCGCCCTATTAGCCATGTTCCAGTACACCATTCAGGCGGCGCAGTTTAAAAGCGCCCTTACGTACGAACTTCTTCTCATTGTCGTCATCGGCGGCATCGGCTCCATCTCCGGCTCCTGTCTGGCTAGCTTTCTGTACATTACGCTTTCCGAATGGTGGCTTCGCGGGCTGGACATGGGCACCTTCCTTGGAATCGATGCGCCCAACCTGTTCCGCTCCGGCTTCCGCAAGTTCATCTTCTCGGTTATTATCATGGTAATCGTGCTGTTTTTCTCACGAGGCCTTATGGGCGACAAAGAACTGTCGTTCCGGGGTGTGGCGGAAAAGCTCCGAAAAAGGCGCAAGGCGAACGTTTCCTTGAAGGGAGGCGGTCCGAATGCGTGAGGCTATTTTGTCCCTTGAAGATGTGACCATGCAGTTTGGCGGAGTCGTGGCCGTTGACAACCTCTCGCTCGAGGTAAACCGAGGTGAGATTGTCGCCCTCATCGGTCCCAACGGCGCGGGGAAAACAACGGCATTCAACTGTATTACCGGTGTTTACGAGCCGACCAACGGCCAGATCAGTTTCGACGGCCGGGTGATTGTCTCCAACCATCCGCGCGGGAAGATGAAAAAGCTGTACGCCGGCGAAAACGCAAAAAAATACACCGGTAGAAAAACTTTGAATCCTACGCCCGACCAGATTACAGACCTAGGCATAGCGCGCACCTTTCAGAATATCCGCCTTTGGAAGAGCATGACTGTATTTGACAACGTGCTTACCGCGATGCACATGCGCGCAAAACACAACGTATTTACCGCCACCTTCCGTATAAGCCGTTCGGAAGAACAGCGCATGCGCGAGGAAACGGCGTCCCTGCTTAAGGATCAGGATCTATTTCAGTACAGGAACGAGCTTGCGGTGAGCCTGCCGTACGGCCTGCAGCGCCGCCTTGAAATTGCCCGCGCGTTAGCCACAAAGCCCACGCTGCTGCTGCTCGACGAGCCGGCGGCCGGCATGAATCCCCAGGAGACCATGGAGCTGTCCTCGTTCATCCGGCAGATCAAGGAGCAATTCAATCTGTCCGTCTTAATGATCGAGCATCACATGGATTTGGTAATGGCCATTGCCGACCGGATTTATGTTCTGGATTTTGGTAAGCTGATTGCGCAGGGCACGCCCGAAGAGGTTCAGAATAACCCGCGGGTCATCGAAGCGTATCTGGGGGTGGCCGAAGATGCT
>DCTG01000160.1:0-310 GCA_002329245.1 Clostridiales bacterium UBA1446 | reverse complement strand
GCGCGGGCAAGAGCTCGACGCTACGCACCATAGCGGGCATCGTGAAACCCCGGAGCGGGACCATTACCTTTGAGGATGAGGATATCACCGGCAAGGATCCGACGAGCATCGTGAAAAAGGGAATTACCCTCGTTCCGGAGGGACGGCGGATTTTTCCGGATCTCACCGTGTTGGAGAATCTGAAGATCGGGGCATATCTGCGCAAAGACGACCTCTCGGAAGATTTAGACTGGGTGTATTCGCTCTTTCCGCGCCTCAAGGAGCGCAGCTGGCAGCTTGGCGGCACGCTTTCCGGCGGCGAGCAGCAGAT
>DCTG01000151.1 GCA_002329245.1 Clostridiales bacterium UBA1446 | reverse complement strand
ATAATCGCCTTAGCCATGCAGCACCTCCGAAATCGCGCGCACCAGCGCTTCGTTCTGCGGCCGGAGCTTGACCCCCACGCGGAAAAACCGGACGTCCAGCCCCTCAAAGTTTTCGCAGCGGCGGATTAACACTCCCTTTTGCAGGAGCGGCTCGTAAAGCGGAAGCTCCGACCGGAACAAGAGATAGTTGCAGTCGCTGGGATATACCGNNCGCAGCGCATGGGAAAGATACTCCCGCTCCTCCGACACGAGCGTCCGGGTTTTCTCTTCCCAGCCGTCGCAGCGCAGCGCGGCGAGCCCCGCCGTCTGCGCCACGGCGGAAACGCTCCAGCACTGCGCGTGCTCCCCGACGGCCTTGAGAAGCTCCCGGCCCGAGCAGACGATATACCCCAGGCGCAGGCCCGCCATGGAATAAAGCTTCGTAAACGCCCGGAGGAGGACGAGGTTCGGCATCCTCTCCGTCAGCGGCAGGAGGGAAGCCCCGTCGGTAAAGGGCAGAAAGCACTCGTCGAGCAAGAGAAGCGTTCCCGTTTCCGAGCAGCGCCGCGCAATTTTTCCCATCAGGTTCGCGTCAATCAGCCGCCCGGTCGGATTGTTGGGATTGCAGAGGAATAAAAGGCCGGTCTCCGGCGTGATGTCATCAAGCACGCGCTCCGTCAGGGCAAAGCTTTCCGCCTCGGACAGCCTGTGGTATGCGATTTCGCTCCCGTAAAGCCGCGCAGACCGCTCGTATTCCGAAAAGGAAGGGGCAAGCGTCAGCACGCGCTTCGGGCGCAGGGCGAGGCAAAGGCGGTGGATGAGGTCCGCCGCGCCGTTCCCGCAAAGAACGTATTCCTCCGGAACGCCATCCCGGGCCGCGATCGCTTTCCGCAGCGCGCGGCACTTCACGTCCGGATAGGTTTCATATTCCCCGACGCGGGAAATAATCGCTTCCCTTACCCCGGGCGGCATGCCGAGGGGATTGAGATTCACCGAATAATCGAGGCGGACGTTTTCGTGCGAATAGATGTCCCCTCCGTGTTCATAACGCTGCAAAGAACAGTCCTCCCATCCCGATCGCGCGTAGGCCAAGCGCCAGTAAAAGCATGAAAACGGCCGTGAGATACAGAAGTCTGCCGGCCCTGCGGATGTCCTCCGGCTCGACCGGCCGACCGCCGTCCCCGATGAAGGGCTTCCGGCACAGCTTTCCGAAGTAATAGGCGTCACCCGCAAGGCGCACATGAAGCGCCCCGGCGCAGACCGACTCCGTATGGGCGGAGTTGGGGCTCGCGTGATTATACCTGTCTCGGCTNNGACGCAAAAATCATAAGCCGGGCGGCCAGCCGCGCGGGGATGAAGTTTGCGATGTCGTCGAGCTTCGCCGCCGCCCGCCCGAAGTGAAGATATCTTTCATTCTTATAGCCCACCATGGAGTCCATCGTGTTGACCGCCTTGTAGAGGCAGCCGAGCACCGGCCCGCCCAACGCAAGATAAAAAAGAGGCGCGACGACTCCGTCGGACGTGTTTTCCGCCACGGTTTCGACGGCGGCCCTGATTACGCCCGCTTCGTCGAGCCGGTCCGTGTCCCGCCCCACAATCATGGAAAGATTCCGGCGCGCCCCGGGAAGATCCCGGTCCGTGAGGCTCCGGTATACCTTCCCGCTCTCGTCGCGCAGGCTTTTCGCCGCGAGGAGCTGAAAGCAGAAAAATGCCTCCACGGCAAACCCGAGCCATGGCGATAGGCGGTAGGCGAAATATAAAACGCAAAGCGGCACGCAGGCGGAGAAGAGCAGCGTCAGAGAAACTAGAAGCAAGCCCGCCGAGCGTTCCCCTTCGGGCGTTTTCGGGAAGCGGGCGCGCAGACGTTTTTCCAAAAAGGAGATCAGCTTTCCCATCCCCGAAACGATGTGGGGGAACCCGCGCGGGTCTCCGAGCAGAAGGTCCAGCAGAAAACCGAGCAAAAGCGCGGCGGCGGATAGTATCAGCATACCTCGTCCTCCCGGAGGGAAAGCGAAATCCCGTCCCCGATCCCGCAGTCGCAGGAGAGCACCCCGCAGTTTTTCACCGCGTAGGCAAAAAAGTCGCGCTTTTCCCGGTGGAACCGGTCCAATACCGCCATAATGACGCCGCCGTGCACCACGAAGGCAAGCGTATCACATTGCTTCGCCTCCGCGTGGACAATTTCCGCAAAGGCGGCGCAGCAGCGGCGCTGAAAGGAGAGAATGTCCTCGCCGCCGGGAATCGCCCCCACGCAGCCGCCCTCCACCCAGGCGCGGTATTCCGGGCAGCCTTCCAGATCCGCGGCCGTTTTCCCCTCAAAGATTCCAAAGTCGCACTCGCGCAGGTCTTCGTTAATAAGAAGCTCCCGCCCCGGATAAAGAAGCCGCGCCGTCTGCAGGCAGCGGCGGTAGGGGCTGGAGTAAATCCTGTCCGCCGCGGGCGCCCGCAGGGCCTGCGCCTGCCGCAGTCCGGTTTCGCTGAGCGCCTCGTCGGTCCTGCCGATGTACCGCCGCTCCCGGTTTCCGGGCGTCTCCCCGTGCCGGATCAGAAAAACGCGCATCTCACACCATCCGTTCGACGGCCGCGCCCAAAACCGCGCCCGCTAAAATAAACAGCTCCGCAACCTGCAAAAAAAATCCCGTGGTGTCGCCGGTCGCGCCGCCGAAATGGCGGAAGACGAAGCGGCGGTAAGCAAAAAGCCAAAGCGCGCACAGAAGGATGCAGGCGATCGCCGCGTAAGGGTGCAGGAGCGCCATGGCCGCGCAGCAGAGGAGGGAAAAAGCCGCGGCTGTCCCGAGCGCCGCGCGCCGCTCCAAATGATCCTGAAACGCCGCGAGCATGCCGCTTCCCCGCGCGTTCGGCAGGGTCGCCGCGGAAAAAAGCGCAAGCGAGCGGGAGAGCGCAAACCCCACGCAGACGGGGTAGAGCGCGGTTTTGGAAAACAGCTCCGTATAGAGCCCGAAGCACAAAAGCAGATAAACGCCGGCAAAGACGGCGGCGAAGGCGCCCGCGTGCGGGTCTTTCAGTATCGCAAGCTTTTGCTCCCGGCTCCGGCGCGAGGCCACCGCGTCCGCGGTGTCGCAANNATGTGGATGCCGCCGGTAAAGAGAAGGGGAAGCGCCGCCGCGCCGGCGGCGAACAGAACCGGTCCGATTCCAAGCAGGGCGCAGAGCCTGTCCCAAAGGAAAACAAGCGCCCCGGCGGGCAGGCCGACCAGCGGCAGCGCGCACAGGGAAAGGCGCAGGTTCTCCCCGGTCCAGTCAAAGCGCGGCGCGGGCAGAACGGAATAGGTGGAAAACGCGATGCAAACTGCTTTCCAGATCTTCATGGAAGCCGCCCCTTTCGTATGACGGGCGTNNGGGCGTACCCGAAACAAGCTCGACCACGGTATCCGCCAGTTTTTGCAGCCGATCGTTGACCGCGTGCAGGGCGGCGATGTAGCGCTTCGTCTCCGCGTCCGTGCCGTCCTCCTCCTGTAAGCCCCCGATGCTGACGGCAATCAGGTTCTCGCACCCGTCCCGGAGGGAAAGCACGCGGCGCAGGGTCTCCGTTTCGGCGTTTTCAAGCTTTTTCTCAAACATTAGG
>DCTG01000214.1:779-2590 GCA_002329245.1 Clostridiales bacterium UBA1446 | reverse complement strand
TCACAATAAACATTCAGCCTTTGAGTTCAACGACACCGTCTGTTCCATTAACCATAACGCCCTTTACGGGGTATATTAAATGAAAACAAGCAAAGGGTTTACACTTATCGAAGTCATTATCATCATGGTCCTCATGGTCGTGGCCGCCGCGTTTTTCGTTACCTACATCGGCTCGGCCTATACACGCAGTCCCGCTGCTGCCGGGCTTGTCGGCGATCATTACAAACTCGTCGGTCAGATGGAAATGCTGACCGGTCAATACCGGAAGGCTTTGGAAAACGGCGGCGGCACTATTGCCGATCTATGCGCTTTTAAAACAACCCACGTTGATCCGCTGGCCATCGACGGCGTGAGCATCGTGGATTCATCCAGAACATCCTGCGTGTACACAATGACCGACGGCACAGGCACCTATACCACCGAATCAGGCAGGGCGCTGCTGGTGACACTGACTTACAAAGGACAGCGTTTGCAGACAATATTTACAAGATAAGGTGAAGCAGGTGGACAACAGACGCGGATTTACCTTGATCGAAATTATCGTTGTAATGCTCCTTATGAGTATTGTGGCCGCTGTTCTCCTGAACATCATTTGCTACAGCGTACAATCGTATATCTTTGCCCGCAACACAGATCAGTTGTCGCAGAAAACCCAACTGGCCATGGCCAGGCTGAAAGTGGAACTGACTGACATTGCTGATGTCGCGGGCGCGTCCGCTACGCAAATCACCTATACGGTGCCCAAAAGCGCGGCGCCGCCTTCCTGCGCATTGGACACAGGGTGCCAATACAAGATTATGCTTTCCGGCAGACAGATAACTCTGCAGGACGTGACCAATTCCGGAACGGCACAAATATTGATCGATGGCTTGACGACAGGCAACGGCGGAAAGACTTTTCTCAGCTACTTCAAATCCGACGGCACGACGGCGTGGACAATGGCGGACGGATTCAGCGCCCTTTATAAAATCAAGGTGAACATATCGCTCGATAATGAAACCGGCGGAGGCGTTATAGCAACGACCTATGAGGAGTCGATCAGTCCGCGAGCCGGCGGCATTCTCTATGCCCCGCGGCCCAGTTAAAGATCTTAAATGATGCACAAATACTTCACCGGAAATAAAAAACAGACGGGGAGCACATTACTGGTCATTATCGCCGCGATGGTGCTTCTTGCCGTGTTGGTCGGAGCCGTTTACACGTTGAACACTACCGCCCTGTTTAATCAGGCGGTTGCGCAGCGGGCTTCCAAAGCCTTGTACCTTTCGGAATCGGGCATCAGAATTGCGCAGAGTGAATACCGGGCGGCCGTTGAGGCCGACACCGCCGGCAGTTCCTTCACCGTCCACTCCAAGCTTCCCTCCCTGCATAACAAAAATTTCCCCCTGCCGGACAATGCCGGCGCTTTCACGGCGTATGTCTACCCTTACTGGTTTTATGCCAAGGCGGATTATTCGGCTGAGGCGTCGACGATCACTCTTTATCTGCCGGGCGAGCTGCCGCGCAAAGACGATACGGACACAGCCGTGATGATACCCACTTCCGGCTATTTACGCATTAAAGATTCGGGAAGACCTTCCGGTTCGTCAGCGTGGACGCCCGGCAAGTCCCGCACGGCAGTTTACGATAATTTCAACAACAACACGGATCTTGCCGCATTTCATGCCGGAAACGGCGGCACGGCCGTGACGTTCAAATTATCGACGCCTTTTACAGACCCCCTGGTCGCGCATGATGAATTTTATATCGGCTACGCAACGTCAACGGATGCGACTGTTTCCGCAAATAATTTAATTTTTTACGTCGCCGAC
>DCTG01000214.1:0-745 GCA_002329245.1 Clostridiales bacterium UBA1446 | reverse complement strand
AAATATGACCTGCGCATTATCGACGGCAGCGCATCACCGGTTAAAGTCACCTTGACAAACATTCAGGATCTTGCGGGCAATCCGGCTTCTCCAACTATTATGCGCGGCGACATCATCTTCATCGGAAAGAGTGTCGGCTTTCGGTCAACATCAACATTTGGAGAATAGTAGTAGAAAACTTTTTTTCAGGAGTACTTATGCAAAAAGTTAATGTTTTTATTATAGCGCTTTTGATTCTCATCCTGCCGGCTTCTTCCATCGCGGCGCAAAAAGCCCAAAAAACAATTTCAGCATACACCCACAATAAAATTTTCGGAGTCACAAAAACAGCCACAGCCGGAATCACACCGACCAATCCCGACGGGTCACCCGCACTGGAGATTGTCTCCAATGATCCGTCGAGCATCTCCACAGACCCGTCCAGCGGAACGATAACCTTAATCAACAACAACGGTGAAACATCCGGATCTGTCTGGTACAGCGGCACCGGCCCGTCCGGTCTATGCAACGCCTGCACCGACGGTGTCTGTCCCTTTGGATTAGGCTTGCGCGCTTATTTTGAATATCAGACCAATCCGGATAACAGCACAAGAAGCGACGGCGGCGCAGACGGATTTACCTTTGCTGTTTTAAATGCCTCCAATAACACGACTTCCGATCGCGGCGGCATTCCCTCAAACAGCAGTATTTCCATGGGATCCTTGTTGGGTTATGCCGGACCGGGCAACACATCAAACAAACTGGG
>DCTG01000197.1 GCA_002329245.1 Clostridiales bacterium UBA1446 | reverse complement strand
CTTTGGCTGGGGAGAACTCTGGGGCATTGCCGACCGGACGGATTTCGATCTTACCTCCCACCAGACGGAAAGCGGAGAAAGCATGGAGTATTTCGACGCGGAAACCGGCGAAAAATACATCCCTTACGTCATTGAGCCGTCCCTCGGCGCCGACCGTGTCGCGCTTGCCTTTCTCATCGACGCCTATGACGAAGAGATCGTGGACGCGGAGAAAAACGATACCCGTGTGGTCCTTCGCCTGCATCCCGCGCTTGCTCCCTACAAGTGCGCAATCCTACCGCTTTCCAAAAAGCTGTCGGAGGCGGCTTACAATATCTTTTCCGAACTGAAATCGGAATTCATGTTGGATTTTGACGACGCCGGCTCCATCGGAAAGCGCTACCGCCGCCAGGATGAAATCGGAACCCCCCTCTGCGTAACCTATGACTTTGACTCCGAGAGCGACCGCTGCGTCACCGTTCGCGACCGGGACACCATGCAGCAGGTCAGGATCCCCATTTCTGAATTGAAACACTACATCGGGGAGAAAATCCGATTTTGATCACGCGTAAAAAATTTAGCTCCCCCGGCGCGGCGGCTAAGGAGCGGGACTATCATCCAAGGCGCAAACCGGGGGGATTTACGCTTCGCAGCAGCTTGTATCTGCCCCTTTGTTTTCTCATTTATTTCCTGCTTGATCTCTCTTTCCGCAGTATTTACGGCCAATTCGGCGCCACTTCTCTGTTAGACAAAATTCCCCTGCTCTTTTCGTTCGGCTGGAGTCTTCTTCTCACCGCCGCCGCTTTTTTGCTGCCGGGCATCTGGAAAAAGATCTATATGATGCTCAGCATCCTTTTCTTTTCCCTGCTCGTGCTGACGCACGGCGTGATGCTCAATATTTTCCGGAGGTTTTTCACCTTCGCGGACTTTGCCTTCGCGGGCGAAGCAAATGACTTTTTTGACCCGTCCTATTTTATCATCCGCAAAATCACGATTCTGACCGCCCTCGCGGCGGTGGGCCTCATGGTCCTTGCCGTACGGCTGATTCCGCGGGAACGCCGCCGGCGGCAGAGAAAGAAGAATCTTCTTTCCGGGCTTCTGGTCGGAGTGTTCGGGGTCGCAATCATCGCGGGGACAAGCTTTTTCTTCCTTCGTTCCCCCGATACCGTCCGCTGGGATAACTCCTCCTACGACGCCGCTGTTTACCAGAGTTTCTCTGATACCAAAAAATCCCTTCTGCTTTCGGGACTCTACCAGTACACCTTCCGTGATTTCTACCGGACGTGCTTCGGAGGCGGCCTTTTCAAAGAAGCAAAAGAGGCGAAAACCGTCGCCGCCCTGAATACATACTTCGAAGAGGCCGATCCGAACCCCCGGAAAAACGAAATGACCGGCGTTTTTGCCGGAAAAAACCTGATCTTAATCCAGTTGGAAGCAATCGACACCTGGATGCTCACGGAAGAAGTTATGCCGAACCTTTACCGCATCCGGCAGGAAAGTCTCGATTTCGTAAACCATTACGCAGCCGTCTACATCACGGCGGGCACCTTCAACACGGAGTTTATCGCAAACACCGGCCTGATCCCGCCCTCCAGCGGCGTACCCATCACGGTCTATTCGGAAAACGCGTTTCCCTATTCCCTGCCCCGCCTGTTCCGGAACGCGGGGTATTCGGCGAACTCCTTCCACGGAAGCCCCGGCACCGTCTACGGCCGGGAAGCAATCCATTTAAACTGGGGGTATGAGCGCTACCACAGCGGAGCGGACTTGGGAATGGAAGACTACACCATGGACAGCCAGCTCCTCAGCGGCTACGACCAGATGGTATCGGATTCCTCCTTCTTCGATCTGATCATCACCTATTCCGGGCACGGACCGTATTCGATGGAATCCTCCGCTTCCGCCGCGCATTATGCCCCAATGAAGAAGCAAAGCACAAGAGATGAGGACGTTTACATCCACGCGCTCGCCCACGCCCGGGAGACGGACCTCTTTATCGGCGCGCTATACGACCGCCTCGCCGCGGAGAACCGGCTGGACAACACGGTTTTGATCTTCTACTCCGACCATTATAATTATTACGTAATGAACGACGCGCTTGTCATGCAGTATAAAGGCGTCGACAATCTGAACCTGCTGCAGCATACCCCGTTTTTTATCTATTCCAAGGACCGACAGCCGGAAAAAATAGACAAGGTGACGTCCAGCGCGGACATTCTGCCCACCATCGCGAACCTCTTCGGTTTTGAAATCAACCCTTCCTATATTGCCGGTCACGACGCGTTCGGGCCGGAAGGANNTGTTTTCTTCGCGGACGGCTCATGGTACGACGGCACGGTATACCGGGATTCCTCGCGGCCTGCGGAAAACGAGTATGAAAAAGAACTGGACGCGAAACGCGAGCAGTTTTTCAATCTCTCCCGTCAAATCCTGCTCTCGAACTATTTTGCCCACGTGCAATCAACTCCTGTCTCCAAAGAAACCGCTTCCCAATAAACGACCGGCGCGCCGTTTTCGGCGCGCCGGTAATCTTAAGTTGAAATTTATTCTTCTTCCTGCAATGCCTTGGCTTCTTCGATCACCTTTTGCTGCACGGCAGGCGGGGCTTCCTCATACCGGATGAATTCAAACGTAAACGAGCCGCGGCTTTGCGTAATCGAACGCAAATCGATCGCGTAACTGCTCATTTCCGCCATCGGCACTTCCGCCTCAACGATCTGATTCCCGTCATGGGTCGGCGTCATGCCAAGGACGCGGCCGCGCCGCTTATTCAGATCGCCGATGACGTCGCCCATATAGCTGTCCGGAATTGTGACCTTAAGCGCTCCGATTGGTTCCAGCAGGACGGGGTTCGCCTGCGGGAGGCCCGCTTTGTATGCCAGCTGCGCGGCCGTCTTAAAGGCCATTTCCGAAGAGT
>DCTG01000156.1:4661-19718 GCA_002329245.1 Clostridiales bacterium UBA1446 | reverse complement strand
AGGGCAGGGCGGGAGGGCGCACGGGGATCAGGCGGACTTGTGTGATTCTGCAGTTTTGTTCCCGCTTGAAATAGAAAATGCGGGACTCTCCGAGTACTTTTCGCCCGTTCTCAAAGGTTGCTTCCAAATTGATGCTCTCCGTCGTGACCGGAAGCACCCGGCCGGTAATGGCAAGCACGTCCGCCATCCTGCTNNAAACTCTGGCCTTTGAGCCTGCCGTCCGTAAAGCGGTATGAGAGAAGCTGCTCCATAACCGGTTCGGTATTGGCAAGCGCCTCAATGCAGATTCGAACGTCTCCGGGAGGCAGCATACCCATCTCCTGCCTCAGGATACCGGAACCGCCGCCGTCGTCAGCCATTGTGACAATGGCGGTAATTTGTCTGGTAACGTGTTTCAGGCCGCGCAGCATGGTGGAAAGTCCGTGTCCGCCTCCGATTGCGACGATGCGGGGGCCGGGAATCCCGGTGACCGGTGAATTGTTCATCCATAACCCTCCGTTTTCCTCATCAGTTGTTTCGGGATAGGGAACATTCGCTCCGATTTCGGGAGGATTCCGGAATCCGGTTTCACGAAGCTACCGCGTCATGTCCCTGTGGTTTTCAGAGGCTTCGAAGCCGCGCTGACGGATAAAATCAGCCAAAACTTTTGTGATGGTAACCGAACGATGCCGTCCGCCCGTACAGCCGATCGCAATGACCAGCGCGGTTTTTCCCTCCTCTAAATAATGCGGGAGCAGAAAACCGATCATGTTTTCCAGGTGACGGATAAAGTCCTTCGTCTGCTGATAGCCAAGAAGAAAGGAGATGACGTCTTTGTCGAGCCCGGTTTTGCAGCGCAGGTCCTCGATGTAGTAGGGGTTGGGAAGAAAGCGCACGTCGAATACAAGGTCGGCCTCGATCGGTATGCCGTACTTGAATCCGAAGGAAATAACGCTGACGCTCATGGTCTTGTTATGCTGTTCCGGCAGAAACAGGCGGATGATTTCCCCCATCAGCTTTGAAATCGACATGGCGGTGGTGTCGATAATATAATCCGCTTTGGTGCGCACGGGGGTGAGAATTTCCTTTTCCCGGCGCACGGAATCCTGTAGGGTGGCTTCGTCTCCGGCAAGCGGGTGCTTGCGCCGCGTTTCCTTGTAACGGTTAATCAGGGTCTCTTCGGAAGCCTCGACAAACAGGAGCTTATAGGGGCAGTCCATACTCTTTAAGGTGTCCAACATGGAAAAAAGCTCGTCGAAGGTGCGTCCGCCGCGCACGTCCGTAACAAGAGCCACCCGTTCGTATTGTCCGCCCCCGGCCATGCAGATTTCCGCGAATTTTGGGATCAGAACCACCGGCATATTGTCGACGCAGTAAAAACCGACGTCCTCTAGAAAGGACGCGGCTTTGCTCTTGCCGGCGCCCGACAGGCCGGAAATGATGATAAACTCCTTCATCGCACCCTCCGAATAAAGCTGACGCTTTTCGTCCTATGGTCTTATCTGTCTGATAAAATCCGTATTTCCGTTTCCAGCTCGACGCCCGTTTCCCGCGAAACGGTTTCCCGGACAAGATCAATCAGCCGCAGAACATCGTCGCAGGTCGCCCCGCCCCGGTTCACGATGAAGCCCGCGTGTTTTTCGGAAACCTGCGCGCCGCCGACCGATCTGCCCTTCAGGGCGCAGCGGTCAATGAGCGCCGCGGCGTAGTTTCCCGGCGGCCGCTTGAACACGCTGCCCGCGCTTGGCAGTTCCAGCGGCTGGCTCTGTTTCCGCCGCGCGGACAGTTCGTCCATCCGCGCCTGAATTTCCGCGGGATTTCCGGGACGAAGAGAGAGCTTCCCGCGCAAAATCAAACGTTCGCCGGAGGAAAAGATACTGTGCCGGTAGGAAAAATCGTGTTCTTTGCCCGAGATGCGGACCACCTCGCCGGCAGGATCCAAGTATTCCGTTTGCGCAACGACGTTACCGATTTCCCCGTCGTATGCTCCGGCGTTCATCGTAATCGCGCCGCCGAAGGTGCCGGGGATTCCATAGGAAAATTCCAGCCCTGACAGGCCGCAGTTTCGAGCGAACACGGCAAGCTTTGACAGCAGAACGCCGCTCTCCGCGGTTACTTCGTTTTCTCCTGTCCGGGAGATCTTGGAAAGGCCGTCAAAGGTCTTGATGACAAATCGGTCAAGGCCGCCGTCCGGCGCAAGAAGGTTGCTTCCGTTTCCCATGAAAAGGACCGGAACCTCCAGACGAAGAGCGGCAAGATAGGCGCTTTTCAGCTCCTCCGCGGAACGAGGCAGAACAAGAAGCCTTGCCGGTCCGCCGATCCGGAAGGAGGTATGCCGGCTCATCGGCTCATCCCATAAAAGCCGCATGCCCGGAACAGTTTTTTCAAGTTCGGCCGCAAGCAGGCGCTCCTGTTTCAATGCACATGCCTCCCGTCCTCAGAAAGTCGCCGTCTTACCCAATAGCGCCGCTCCGATGATGCCGGCGTCGTTTCCGAGCGTGGCTTTCACAAGCTCCGTTTGGCGCCCGTGCCCGTGGAAGCGCTCCTCGGCAACCAATTCCCGGAGCGGGAAGAGGAAGGCGGAATTCTCCTCATGACTGACGCCTCCGCCTAAAATAATGCGCTCCGGCTGAAAGATATTGACAAGGTTCGTAAGCCCGGCAGCGAGATAGGAAAGGTATCGGGAAACGACGCGCTTTCCCGCTTCGTCCCCCTCCTTTGCCGCTAAAAAAGCCGTGCGGCCGCCGACATCGGAAAGATTTCCGCAGACAAGTTGCCACATCAGGCTGTCCGGGCAGCGGCTCATTTCTTCGCGGGTCAGGGCCTTCAAACCGGTTGCGGAGGCATACTGTTCCCAGCAGCCTCTGCGCCCGCAGGGGCAGGCGCGTCCGTTTACTTCTATCACCGTATGTCCGATCTCCAACGCCGCGCCGTTGCAGCCGGTCATGAGACGGCCCTGGGAAAGAAAGCCGCCGCCGATTCCCGTACCGATTGTGACAACCAAAGCGGTTTCACAGCCTTTGGCGGCGCCGGCGTAGAGTTCCCCGAGAGCGGCGCAGTTGGCGTCGTTATCCATAAAAAGCGGGACGTCCCATTCCCGCTGAAAAATCGGCACGACGGGCGTGTTGCGGAAGGGGAGATTACAGGTGTAGATGATTTCCCCTGTGGCGGAATCGGTTGTGCCGGGGATTCCGAGGCCGACCGACTTGATTTGCGATTCCGAAAGTTCGGCTGCGGCGGCGGCATCCCTTGCAACGGCAAGGATCTCCTCGGCCAGCTGAAAACCGTTCATGGAGGGATCGACTTTTCTGGAAGCGTGCGATAACAGCGCGCCNNCTCCGATATACAAATTTTTGCCCCCTTTTCTCACCGGCATCGCAGATTCCTGCGGATATCCCATCATACGCATCCGCTCCGTCCGGCGCCCGTCTTAAAATGGAAAGTTCCCGTGCTTATTTTTGGCTTTCGTTGAGCAGCTGCGTTTCAATTTCCATCTGACGATCGATGTTTTTCGTAAACTCTTCGACGGCGTTATAGCCCATCTCTTTGTGGCGGTTATTCATGGCGGCAACCTCCACGATGCTTGCAATCGAGCGTCCGGGTTTAACAGGGATGGTGACCATCGGGACTTCGACGTCAAGGATCGAGATGTAATTCGTATCAATACCAAGTCTGTCGTCCTTGAGATCGTCGTCTTCCCACCGCTTGAGGTGAATGACGAGATCAATTCTCTGAGAAATTTTCACGGAGCTCATGCCGAACAGGCGGCGCACATCGATGATGCCAAGGCCGCGGATTTCCATGTAGTGGCGGATCGACTCCGGAGCCGAACCAATGAGCTTTTTACTGCTCAGCCGCTTCATTTCCACGGCGTCGTCCGCAATCAGACGGTGCCCGCGTTTAATCAGCTCAATGGCGGTCTCGCTTTTCCCGACGCCGCTTTCGCCGGTAAGCAGGATGCCTTCGCCGTAGACGTCCACTAAAACGCCGTGCCGCGTAATCCNNGGCAAGATAATTATCCAGAAGAGCGATGAGCTCACTCATAAAAAAGGAAGTGGTGTCCTGCGTGCGCAGGAGGGTCTTCTTGCAGCGCTTGGCCATACTCAGGCATTCGGGCAGAGGTTCTATTCCCCGCGTGATGATCAAAGCGGGAATGTTGTGGGAAAAGAGCATCTCAAAACTGCGCAGGCGCTGCGCAGGCGTCAGGTCGCCCAAATAGGCGCACTCCATCCGCCCGATGACCTGTAGCCGGTTCTCATCAAAATAGTCATAGAATCCCGACAGGGGAAGACCGGGGCGCATGACGTCGCCCGTAACCACGACAGTCTCCTCATACAGTTCTCCCTGGTGCAGGATTTCCAGACCGAGATCCGCCACAATCTGGGGCAGTTTGACGCTGTAAATCTGTGACACGAAAAATCCCCCAATACAATAACAATGCCGGGCTGCCACCGCGCCGCACGGAGGCGGTAATAAGGCGGGCCGGCGCTCGACAACGGAACATGAAAAAGACTGACCTTATTATAAACAGAATTGGATCGTTTGGCAACACTTCTGATATTGGGAGGCAAATAGGAAACGAGTAAGTTTTTCTTGCATTTTTCAATATTATCTGGTATCATATCATCCGATGTCTGTTTATGAGCGTGGTTAGGCGCGTGAAAACGGCAAGAGATTTCACGGCGAGGAGGTTTGAGCAATGGCAAAATGTGATTTCTGCGACAAGGGTGTTTCCTTCGGGATTCGTGTTTCCCACTCCCATCGTCGTTCCAACAGGACCTGGAAGCCCAATGTCAAGCGAGTCAAGGCAATCGTAAACGGCACCCCGTGTCATGTCTATGCCTGTACAAGGTGTATTCGCTCAGGCAAAGTAACCCGCGCTGTGTAAGGATTGCGGATAAAACGCTTCGAAACCGATTCGGTTTCGAAGCGTTTTTGCTTCGTGCCATCTTATGCTTCAGGTGCTTCGGACGTATCGGTCCGAAGCGCCTTTTCAGTTTTCCCGGTCATTGTCCGGCTCGGGTTCGGGCTCGCAGAGCAGGACATTCAAAATGGTGTTGTAAAGGAGCTCGGCCCGTTCCCGGAAGCAGGAGACAAGCTGGGCGGCCTGTTCGCTGTCGTTAACCATGAGGTCGAGGGTCATGATCGTTTCAAACGAGTCGTCTAAGGAAAGCCGGGCGGTGAGACTTCCGCCGGGGCGGGGAAAGACTTCGGCCCGTACCTGCGCGTTGCGGCGGAGTTTCGCGTTCAGGAGAAGAAGCTGCCTGTCCGCTTTTGTCCGAACGGAATAGGCAAGGCTGCTCTCACAGATGCTCCCGTTGGTCCTGCCTTTTTCCGTAATGGAGTACAGCCCGTTGCCGTCCACTTCCAGATGGCCGGTGTTCACCAGCTCGGCGACGGCTTCGGCAAATTCGAAATAATCCACGCCGTCGTCGCAAAGCGTGAGATCGGTCATGGTGGGAAAATCCAGCGGAGCTGCCGCTCGCGCCATGATGTAGAGGATCAGAAACTTGATATCCAATTTGTCGCGGATAAAGCCGGTTTTGGACAAAACATACACCCCCTTCCCAAGAATCCCCCAAATACATCTCTATACCCCGAGTATGCAAAGGTCCATGCTTTTTAGCTTCGCTGCGCGTTTTAAGCTGCGCGGCTTTTTCTGCCAATAGTATACCATAAAACGCCGGGAGGGTACAGAGAAATTCTAAGGAAGCGAAGGACGTGCTTTTGTCATACTATGGGACAACCGTTCATATGATGCGGTAGCAGGCAAATCGGAGGAAGGAAAGGGGAGAGAAGATGGATTTCTCTGCATACGCGGTGCGAAAGTTTGTGGAAGCGGCGGAACTGCTGCCGCGCGAAATGCGGTGCGCGGTGCTGAGGCTGCCGGAGGAAGTTCAGGCTAAAACGGAGGAATTCCGCCTTCGCGCGGGACGCGGGCTGACGATCGCCTGCGGGGATGCGGAAAAGCTGATTACAAACGGGCAGGGACTCTCCGTTTACCAGAGTGATCTGGATATGGTGCTCGAAATTGCGACACAGTCCTCGGTCCATACGGCCTTTGAACGGCTCCGCAACGGTTTCGTAACGGTGCGGGGCGGACACCGGATTGGAATCTGCGGTACGGCGGTGCTTCGGGAGGGAGAGATCCGAACCATCAGCCCCGTTTCATCATTGGCCATCCGCATTGCGCGCGAGGTCAAGGGCGCGGGTGAGCCCCTCCTGCCGCTGCTGATTGATAAGGGGGCTTTCCGAAGCACGCTGATTGTCTCGGTTCCCGGGGCCGGAAAGACAACGCTGCTGCGTGACATTGTCCGCTGTCTCTCGGGCGGCCTGAGCAATGTAATAAGGCCGCTGCGCGTGGGACTGGCGGACGAGCGAAGCGAAGTGGCTGCCATGTATCAGGGCGTTCCGCAGATGGATGTCGGGGCGCATACCGACGTCTTGGACGGATGTCCGAAGGCGGCGGCAATGATGATGCTGCTGCGCGGGTTAAACCCTCACGTACTGGCATCCGATGAAATCACGGCGCCCGAGGACGTGAGCGCATTGGAGGGTGCGTCCAACTGCGGCGTTTCGCTGCTTGCAACGGCGCACGGCGCGGGCAGAGAGGATCTTCTCACCCGCCCCCTATATCGAGGGCTTTTGGAGCGGCGGATTTTCAGCCGCATGATCCTGATCCGGCTGAAAAACGGGGAGAGGGTGTATGAGGTTATCTCCCTGGAGGAGAACCCGGAAGAGAATAACGCGGAAAAGGCAAACGCGCCTTTTTCGGAAGATGAAAGGATGGCGGGGCAGCCATGTTCCGCATATTAGGGGCGCTTCTCATCATCGGCGGGAGCATGGCAATCGGTTTCGGGATGGCGTCGCAGCTTCGGCGCAGGGCGGAAACCATCGCCGCTCTGCTCGGGATGTTGGATCGGATGGAATCGGAGCTGAGCTACCGTCTGACCCCTCTGCCGGCGCTGATGGGGCGGCTGGCCGAGGGCTCGGGAAAGCTGCTCGCCGCCGCGCTTGAGCAATGCCGCGATAAACTCCGGGATCCGGAGCGGCAGCCGTTCCGGGAAATCTGGGAGGAAGCGGTGGCCTGGAATTTGGATCTCCCCCTGGCGGAAGAAGAGCGGAAAAACCTCGAAGAACTGGGACGGATGCTCGGCCGTTACGATCTTGAGGGGCAGCTGCGGTCGATTCAGAACGCAAAGGCCGGACTCAAACGATGTCTCGATCATGCAGTAAGGGAACGGGACAGGCTTGGGCGGGTATTCGGCGTTTTGGGGGTTTCCTCCGGCGCCGTGCTTGTTCTTCTGCTTTTGTAGTTTGGGGTTCAATCATGGCAAAACGAGTGGAAGCGTTACAAAGGAACGGACGGAGGATCATAAATGGACGTTGATCTGATTTTTAAAATTGCGGCCATTGGAATTTTAGTTTCGGTTCTGAATCAGGTGCTGATCCGTTCCGGGAGAGAGGAGCAGGCAATGATGACGACACTGACGGGCCTTGTGGTGGTTCTGATGATAGTCGTGCAAAAGATCAACGAACTGTTTCAGCTGTTAAAAAGCCTGTTCGGGCTGTGAAAAAATGATGGATACTTTTCTGAAAATCGCGGCGTTAGGATTAATTGGAATGCTGTGCGTCGTCACGGTGAAACGAAATCTGCCCGAGATGGGAATGTTGCTCGCGATTTTAGTGACCCTGCTGGTTCTTCAGTTTGCCTTGGGGCCGATGGAGGATATCCTCGGTCTGTTCCGGGAATTGAGCGAAGTTACGGGACTGTCCTCGGCTATTTTTTCCCCTATGATCAAAACCATCGCCATCGGGATCGTCACAAAATTTGCCGCGGATATCTGCCGTGACGCGAAGGAACAGGGAATTGCCTCTCTTGTGGAGTTTTCCGGCGCGGCGGCCGCGCTTTGCACGGCGCTTCCTTTGCTTAAAACCGTTCTTAGCACCATGGCGTCTCTCATGTGAAAGGCGGATGCGAAAGATGAAAACGCTGTTTGCCGCGGCGGCCGTGTTTCTGCTTCTTGCAACGGCGGCACGCGCAGCCGGCCCGGAGGAAATATGGAAGAGCCAGTCGGAGGCGCTGGATATCGAGGGCGTCGAACGGGCTGCCGGGGAATATATGGAGGATACGGAACTGAAGGCGGATATCAGCTTGGATGAGGGACTGCGCCGGATTTTAGGACGCGGGGAGGAGGCGTTCACGGGCGTTTTGCGGCGGGCGGTGGGAAGCGGGGTGCTTTTGATCGCGGTGGTCCTTCTTTGCGGCGCGGCTGCAAACTTCTATGAGTGGAGCGGGACGGGGATGAACACGGCGATGATCGTCGGAGCGCTCGGCGTAACCGCGGTCGCGGTCGGAGACATTCATGCGTTAGCCGGTATGGGAAGCGAGGCAATCGCGAACCTCGATGTGTTTTCCAAATCCCTGCTGCCGGTTCTCGCGGCCGCCGCTGCGGCGGCGGGAAACATAACGGGCGCCTCGGCGCGGCAGCTGGCCACAATGCTCTTCTCGGACCTATTTCTCACCGTCATCAGCCGCCTCCTCCTGCCGCTTGTCTATGCTTACGCGGCGACCTGTCTGGCCTTTGCGGCGACGGGGAATCGGGGACTCAAAAAAGTGGCCTCTTTTCTCAAGTGGGCGGCCGGCGCGACGCTGAGCCTTCTGATGGCGGTCTATGTCGGTTACCTGACGCTCAGCGGCGCAATCACGGGCACGGTGGACGCTTCGCTGATGAAGGCGGCCAAGTTTACCATCTCGGGGGTGGTTCCGGTCATCGGCNNGCGACGGAAGCGATATTGGCCGGCGCGGGCATTTTAAAAAACGCGGTGGGGATTTTCGGCTTGCTGACGGTCCTTTCTATCTGCGCCGCGCCGTTTTTGGAATTGGGGGTCCATTATCTTGTCTACAAACTATCCTCCGCCCTTGCCTCTACGGTGGCGGACGGACCGACGGCGGACCTTATCGGGGAGATCGGCGACGCTTTCGGTCTCATATTGGGGATGACCGGAGCATGCGCCCTGCTGCTCCTTGTTTCCATCGTCTCGGCGGTATCGGTGATGGGGCCATGACGGAGTGGATTCGCGCCTATCTGCTGGGGATTACGGCAGCGGCCCTCCTAGCGGCTGCCGCCGATTCCCTGCTTCCCGCTGGACCGGTCAGGAAAATCGGGAAGCTCATCGGCGGCCTCATTCTGTTGCTCGCCGTAGTCCGGCCGCTTTTGACGATCCGTCCGGAACATCTCTCCCGGAACCTTACGGCATACAGGGCGCAGTCCGGCGCGTATGGAACGGCTTTGCAGCAGGCAAACGACAGATTGCTGAAAACCATCATAGAAGAAAAGACGGGAGCATATATTGAGGAAAAAGCGGACGCGCTTGGAATCGAATGCCGGGCCATAGTCGGCTGCAAAACGGGGGAGGGGGAGTATCCCTATCCCTATGAAGCGGAAATCATCGGAAATTTGACGCAGGAGGAATGGCGGATATTGTCTGCTTTGATCGAGCGGGACCTTGCCATCCCGCAGAGCAGATCCAGGCTTCATACGGAGGATAGTAAAAGATGAAACCGGAGAAGAACCTCAATCTGAAGGCCGCGCAAAAAACCTTCCGATTCTTTGAAAAGTACAAGTATATCTTGATCGTTGTGCTTGCCGGCGTCATTTTGCTTCTGCTGCCTTCCTTCGGCGGAGCAAGTGAAACAAAAAGCCCGGCGGAAAACGAAGCGGGAGTCTATTACGAGCCTTTTTCCGTTCCGGAGCTTGAAGGGAGGATGGAAGAGGCGCTGTCCGAAATTTCCGGCGCGGGCAAAGTGCGCGTGGTGCTGGCCCTGAAGACCGGGACCGAACGGGTCATCGCGCGGGATAACGAAAGTTCCCGCAGTTCGGACGGCGGCGGGGGAGCCTATGACAGCCGGAGCAGCGCGGTGATTCTGCAGCGCGGGAGCGGTGTGGAGGATGCGGTGATTATCAAGCATATCTATCCCGAATACCGGGGCGTTTTGGTCGTCTGCGAAGGCGCGGACGACGCCACGGTGAGGCTTCATATGATGGAAGCGGTTTCAGCCCTGACCGGGCTGGGTACGGATAAAATCTCCATTTGCAAAATGAAAGAGAGGTAACAAAGATGAAGCTCTGGAAACGGAACGCGGTGGTTGCCGCCATTGTGCTCTTCGTATGCGTGGCAGTCTATCTGAATTGGTCGTACAACAATGGCCGTGAGACGATCAGCCCCGACACGGGTACCGGCAAAACATTGGGCGAGGCGGCCTTGGTGGACGGCGTGACGATCGTGGGGCAGGACGGAGAGGAAATTCCGGCAAGCACGGAGGGAGGGGCGGATACGCTCATCGACACCTATTTTGCCGACGCCCGTCTTTCCCGCCAGCAGGCAAGGGACAGCGCGCTTTCGCTTCTGCGGGACGCGGCGGCGAGCGAAGACGCCGACCAGTCCGTGATTGACAGCGCGAATCTCAGCATACAGGCTATGGCGGACTACACAATGAAGGAATCTCAGATTGAAAATCTTGTGACCGCGAAAGGGTACGCCGACTGCGTTGCCTTTATCAGCGAGAACAGCGTCAGTGTCGTGGTTGCCCCGCCCGAAGGCGGGCTCACGGCCGCGGACGTGGCCAAAGTTACGGATATCGCTCTGAGCGAAACCGGCTTTTCCGCGTCGCAGGTGAAAATAATTCCGGCGGGCTGAGGTGCAATACTTGTAATTTTCGGATTTTGTGCTACAATATCTTCATGTATCACATAAGGAGGAACCGTGCCGTGGCAGAAACGAAGGAATATATCACCCAGTCGGAAGAGATGGGGCATATTCATATTTCAGAAGAAGTGATTGCCGCCGTTGCCGCAGTTTCTGCCGCGGAGGTCGAAGGGGTCAGCGGCCTGTCCGCCAATTTGGGCACCGATATCGCGGAACTCTTGGGCGTGAAAAACCTCTCCCGGGGGATTAAATTGCTGGCGGATGGGGAACAGCTCGTCATTGACGTCGCAGTTTTGGTAAAATACGGCTATGCCATTACGGAAGTTGCCAAGCATGTTCAGGACGCCGTTATGAACGGTGTGAGCGCGATGACGGGTCTTTCCGTTACCGCGGTCAACGTTCACGTGGGCGGCGTTACCATGGATAAGGTTCCGAAGAAACAGCGGGAAAAGTAAGCAATCGCATCCGCAAAGCAGAAGAACGGGCCGGAACGAAACCAAGGATTCCTTATCGAAATTTGCATCCTGATGCCCCTTTGTTTTCTTAACAAGGGGGTTTATTTTTGAAACGGGCTCGTATATAATAGTATAAATATTCCGTATATTCGGAAAATGTAGTTGAAACGGTTCTCAATTCGGCCCCTTTCGTTCCCCTTTGCGGCCGATGGAAGCAATTTGAAACATGGAGAAATGGTATGACCAGAACGTCCGCCAGAGAATTATCCGTCCGCCTAGTCTATGAACTGACCTTCTCCGATCTGAGGGCTGAGGCTCTTTTGGGCGAACGGCTGCAGAAGGAATATTTTAACGCGCTTCGAAATGAGGACGAGCTGTACGAGGATTTTGCGGGAGAAGAGGAGCCCCAGCTGGACTATATCAAAACGATTGTCAGCGGTGTGGACAAGCACGGGCCGGAATTGGACGACTATATCGCGCGCTATGCGATCGGATGGAATTTCTCCCGGATTTCGCGCATCACGGCGTCCATCATGCGGGTTGCCATGTACGAAATCCTCTATATGCCGGATATCCCGGACGGCGCGGCGGTCAACGAGGCGCTCGAGATTGCCAGAAGATACGAGGGCGAAGAAGCGATGGCTTTCATCAACGGAATTTTAGGTTCCTTTATCCGCAATGAGCGCGGCGGAACGGTCGGGCCGGAAGAAAGCGCAAGATGATTTACACAGCAGGACTTGATACGAGCAATTACAAGACCTCCGCGGCGCTGTTTGACGGAACGCACGGGGAAAATGCCGGCCGGCTGTTGGATGTGCCGGAGGGAGCTCTGGGGTTACGACAGAGCGATGCCCTGTTTCACCATGTCAAGCGCCTGCCGGAGATTTTTTCTATGCTCTGCGACGGCAAGGACCGCAGGGAGATTTCGGCCGTCGGTGCGAGCGACCGCCCCCGCGACGTGGAGGGCTCCTATATGCCCTGTTTTTTAGCCGGAGCCTCGCAGGGGCGCGTCATTGCCTCCCTGCTTCACGTTCCTTTCTTCGCGTTTTCACACCAGCAGGGGCATCTGGCGGCAGCCGCGTGGTCGGCAGACCGGATGGACCTGCTGGACGGTCCCTTCCTTGCCTGGCACCTTTCCGGCGGGACGACGGAGCTGCTTCTTGCGGAGCCGAACGGCGCGGCCCCGGCATGCACCCGCATCGGCGGTTCCACAGACCTTGCGGCCGGCCAGCTCATTGACCGGACCGGGCAGGCGCTCGGCCTGCAGTTTCCCGCCGGGCCGGCGCTCGAACGCCTGGCGGAGGAATCTGAAAAGCAATTATACTTTCCGGTCAAACGGGCGCGGTATTCCTTCTCCCTCTCGGGAATCGAAAATCAGGTCAGGCGCCTGATCGACCGGGGAGAACGGCACGCGGATATCGCGCGGTTTGTCCAGAATACGCTGATTTACGCAATCGCAGCGGTAACCGAAGCGGCGCGGAAGGAATTTTCCGGGCTCCCGGTTTTATGTTCCGGCGGCGTAAGCGCCAACCGGAGCATACGGACTGCGATGGAGGAGCGCTTTAAGGCCATATTCGCGCAGCCGGAATATGCCGGGGACAATGCGCTTGGGGCGGCTATCCTTGCAATGNNCATGCCGGAACGTAAAATCATCAGCGTCAGTCAGCTCAACAGGTATATCAAGTCCCTGCTTGACTCGGATTTGAATCTCAATATGCTCTTTGTCCGGGGAGAACTTTCCAACTACAAGATGTATCCTTCGGGACACCATTATTTCACGCTGAAGGATGAGGAAGGTTCGCTTCGCTGTGTCCTGTTCAAGCGGGAAGCTTTTTCTCTTGCCTTTCGCCCGGAAAACGGGATGAAAGTGATTGCCCGGGGGCGTGTGACGGTGTTTCCCCGGGACGGCCAGTATCAGCTTTACTGTGTGGAACTGATTCCGGACGGTGCGGGAGAGCTGCACGTCGCCTTTGAACAGCTTAAGGAAAAGCTGCGCGAGGAGGGGCTTTTCGAACCGGAGCACAAGAAGCCGCTTCCTCCGTTTCCGGAGCGAATCGCGCTCATCACCTCGCCGGCGGGCGCCGCCGTCCGGGACATGCTCCGGATTCTGAAGGCGCGCTTCCCCCTTGCCAAGGTGCTTTTGCTGCCCGTGCGCGTGCAGGGGGCGGAGGCCCCCGGGGAGATCAGCGCGGCGTTGCGGTACGCCAACCGGTTCCGGGTTGCGGATCTGATCATCACGGGAAGAGGCGGCGGCTCGCTGGAGGATCTTTGGGCCTTCAACGACGAAGCCGTCGCCCGGGCGATTTTCGAGTCCGAAATTCCCGTTATCTCCGCCGTGGGGCATGAGCCGGACGTTACCATCGCGGACTATGTTGCGGACCTGCGCGCCGCCACGCCGTCCAACGCCGCGGAGCTTGCCGTACCGGACAGGGCCGAACTCATGAAACACCTTGACGGACAAAAGCAGCGCATCGCCCGTATCCTGAAGCAAAGCCTTTTATACCACCGCACCCGTTTTCAGCGATGCGCCGAGTCAAGAAGCTTATCGGATCCGCTCTGGTACATACAGGACCGGCGCCAGCTTGTCGATATCGCCAGAGACCGGATGCTGCGGTGCGCCGAGAGCCTGTTTGGCTCGCGCAGAAGGAGATTTGTGGAACTGGCTGCCGCATTGGACGCGCTCAGCCCTCTGAAGGTACTCGGGCGAGGCTATTCGATCGTTTATGCCGGGCAGGAGCGCGTGGTGAAATCATGGAAGGATGTTGCGCCGGGAGAAGGAATTCGGGTCCGGCTGAAGGAGGGAACTCTCCTCGGCACCGTCGACGCCTGCATTCCGGAGGAAAGGATGGGGGAACAAGGTGAAAACTGAGCNNCAATCGATGAAGCGGTTGGAGGAGATCGTTGCCAAGCTCGAGCGGGGCGACGCCCCGCTGGAGGATTCCTTGGCGATGTTTGAAGAGGGAACCGCGCTTATCACGCGCTGCAACAGGCTCCTCGATAAGGCCGAACAGCGCGTCGTAATGCTCACGCGCGGCGCTGACGGGGCTCCCGAGGAGCGCGAGTTTGACGAAAAGGCAGTGAGCGAGCAATGATTTTCGAAGCCCGTCTGAAAGCGGATCAGGAGCTTGTGGATGCGGCGTTAAAGACGTATTTCACACAGTCCTGCTCCCAGGCAAGGCTGCTGGAGGCAATGCGGTACAGCCTGCTTAGCGGCGGAAAGCGCCTTCGGCCGATCCTTGCGCTTGCGTTCTGCCGCGCCTGCGGCGGAGACGAAATGGCCGCGCTGCCTTTTGCCTGCGCCTTGGAGATGGTGCATACCTATTCGCTGATTCATGACGATCTGCCCTGCATGGACGACNNAGCCATAAAGTTTTCGGAGAAGCAATGGCGGTGTTGGCCGGGGACGCCCTGCTTACCGCCGCGTTTGAAACCATGCTTTCGAAAAAGAACGTATCGCTTGCGCCGGCGCGTGCCGCCGAAGCCGCGGCATGCCTTGCGCAGGCGGCCGGGGCGTACGGTATGGTCGGCGGTCAGGCGCTGGATATCGGCGAGGAAAAAGAATTGTCAGCGGAAGAATTGAGAAAGATGTATGCGCTTAAAACCGGCGCGCTGATCCGCGCGGCGGCGGAAATCGGCTGCATCGTTGCGGGCGCGGATCATAAGCTGCGGGATGCGGCCCTTGTATACGCCGAAAAAGTAGGGGTTGCGTTTCAGATCAGGGACGACCTGTTGGATATCAGCGGGAACGCCGAGCTGATGGGAAAACCGACCGGCTCGGACGCCGCGAACGGGAAGACTACGTTTGCCGTGCTGTTCGGCCCGGAAGAATGCAGGCATATGATTGAGCGTGAGACAAAGAGCGCAATCGAGGCGCTTTCCGTTTTTCCCGAACCGGGCTACCTGGAATGGCTTG
>DCTG01000156.1:0-4625 GCA_002329245.1 Clostridiales bacterium UBA1446 | reverse complement strand
CGGGTTCTGAAACGAAAAGGAGAGCTTGCATGTCGGATGAAGAAATGAAAATACAGGCTCCTTTGCCGCAGATGGATGACGCGGCCGCCGCCCTTCTCTGTGAAAGCCTCAGAAAGCGCCTGATCGACACGGTTTCCCGGACGGGCGGGCATTTGGCGTCCAGTTTGGGCGCATTGGAATTGATCGTATCCCTGCACCGGGTGTTCGACACCGGGCGGGATCGTCTCGTATTCGATGTTGGCCATCAGTGCTACGCCCATAAGCTTCTCACCGGAAGAGACCGGGCGTTCGACACCCTGCGCAGCCTCGGCGGGATTTCCGGTTTTCCCAAACCCTGCGAGAGCGTTCACGACGCATTTGTCGCAGGGCATGCGTCCAACTCCGTATCCGTGGCGCTCGGCATGGCGCGCGCGCGCACGCTGCGGCAGGAAGATTACCATGTGATTGCTCTGCTCGGAGACGGCGCGCTGACCGGCGGTCTTGCCTACGAGGGCCTGAACGACGCGGGAGAAAGCGGCGAACGGCTGATTGTCATACTCAATGACAACGGCATGTCCATTACGAAAAATGTGGGCGGGATCGCGCAGCACCTTGCGCATATGCGAATCCGCCCGTCCTATTACCGGTTTAAAAAGGTCTACCGGACTATTGTCAACGCGCTTCCGTTCGGCAAAAAGATCTACCGCGTGACGCATCAGGTCAAAACCGCCCTGAAGCAGGCGATTTTGCCCAGCAGTCTGTTTGAGGATATGGGCTTTACCTATCTCGGGCCGATCGACGGGCACGACTTGAGCCGCCTGAACTACATCCTCCGGTTTGCAAAGGAAATGGACTCTCCGGTGCTCATTCATGTCATGACCCGGAAAGGAAAGGGATACCCTCCCGCGGAGGAGCGGCCGGACTGCTATCACGGCGTGTCTTGTTTTGATGTGGAGACCGGCCTTCCGCTCGCAGCGCACAAAACGGATTTTTCCTCGGTCTTCGGGGAGACGCTCTGCCGTCTTGCGCAGGACTGCCCGAACCTCTGCGCCATTACGGCCGCCATGCGGGACGGAACCGGCCTCAATGCGTTTGCCGAACGCTTTCCGGAACGCTTTTTCGACGTCGGCATTGCGGAAGGGCACGCGGTGTCTATGGCCGCGGGCATGGCGAAGCAGGGGATGATTCCCGTATTCGCGGTTTATTCCACGTTCCTCCAGCGCGGTTTCGATATGCTGATTCATGACGTCGCGATCCAGAACCTCCATGTCGTCTTCGGCGTGGACCGCGCCGGCCTCGTCGGACAGGACGGGGAGACGCACCACGGCGTTTTTGACGTGGGGTATTTAAGCATCGTGCCGGGGATAAGAATATACGCTCCCGCTTCCTATGCGGAATTGCGGGATATGCTGCGGGCCGCCCTGTTTGAGACGACCGGTCCCGTTGCGGTCCGGTACCCGCGTGGGGAAGAAGGGGCTTACCGGGACGGATTTCACGGGGAAGCCTGCCGGATTCTGAGACCCGGCGGAGATCTGACCATCCTCACTTACGGAATTATGATTAATCAGTGCATGACGGCTGCGCGGCGCTTGGACGAGGACGGCTGCGGAGTGGATCTTCTGAAACTAAATCTTCTCAAACCGTCGGATTTTACAGAGGTGATCCGATCCGTCCGCAAGACGGGGCGTCTTCTGGTAGTCGAGGACTGTGTGGAGCAGGGTTCCATTGGGCAGCGGGTTCTGGCGGAACTGACCCGGGCGGGGATAGCCGGTTGTACGGTGAAGCTTCTTAATCTGAAGGAAAGATTTGTCCCGCACGGAGATATCGACTCCCTGCTGCATCAGAATCGTCTGGATGCGGAGGGCATCTATCAGGCTGGAATGGAGCTGTTCGGATATGAGCGCGAAAAAAAGGCTCGATATCCTGCTCTTTGAGCGGGGACTGGCTGAGAGCCGCCAGTTGGCGCAGAGCTTAGTCATGGAAGGCCATGTATTGGTGAACGGACGCAAGGAGCAAAAGCCGGGCGTCACGGTTCCGATCGACGCGGATCTCGTGGTAACGGGCGGTCGGCCGAAGTATGTGAGCCGGGGCGGACTGAAGCTCGAAAAAGCTTTGCAGGTCTTCGGCGTATTTCCGGAAGGGATGGTCGCGCTGGATACGGGGGCCTCCACGGGAGGGTTTACCGACTGCCTGCTGCAAAACGGGGCCAAAAAGGTCTATGCCGTGGACGTGGGATACGGTCAGCTTGCCTGGAAGCTGCGCACCGACGAGCGCGTCGTCGCAATCGAGCGCACCAACGCACGGTACCTGACGCGGGAGCAGATACGTGAGCCGCTTGATCTTGCCGTCATCGACGTATCTTTCATTTCCCTCCGCCTGATACTGCCTCCCGTGCGCGCTTTGCTGAAAGAAACCGGACAGGTTCTCTGCCTCATTAAGCCGCAGTTTGAGGCGGGGCGCGAAAAGGTCGGGAAAAAGGGAGTCGTCAGGGATCCGGCCGTCCATCTTGCGGTATTGGAGCAGTTTCTGCGCCATGCGGAGGAGTCGGACTATTCTGTAAAGGGAATTACCTTCTCACCGATTCGAGGACCGGAAGGGAACATAGAATATTTAGGATATCTGACGGCGGGCGCGGGGGAACCGTATCAAGGGGATTTTTCAACCCTGCCGGCTATAGCCGCCGCCGAATTGGAGTGAGCAAATTGAAGAAAATCATCCTGTGTCCGAATCCTTACCGCGATCAGGGACTCAAGGCGGCAAGCAAGGCAAAGAGCATTTTGGAAAAACAGGGGATCGAGACGGTATTCTGCCTGCCGTTTCGCGTAGAAAAGGATTTGGAATTTCCGGCTGATATACACTNNTTATGATCATTTGCTTCGGCGGTGACGGAACCATCCTTCATGCGGCAAAGTCGGCAAGCTCCTGCTCGCTGCCGATTTTAGGCATCAATATGGGCAGCGTCGGCTTTATGGCGGAGCTGGAGCAGACGGAGCTGCAGCAGCTTGAAAAAATCGGGACGGGCGACTATACCATTGAGCCGCATATGATGTTGGACGCCCGGGTGCGCCGCGATGGAAAAATCGTTTTTTCCGACACCGCTTTAAACGACGCCGTGATTTCAAAAGGAGCCGTCGCGCGGATTTTGGACCTTGCCGTTTACAGTGACGGCGTTATGATGTCCTCCTTCTCGGGAGACGGCCTCATCGTCAGCACGCCGACCGGTTCCACGGCTTATTCCATGGCGGCGGGCGGGCCGATTGTGGAGCCTGCCGCGCGCAATATCATTGTAACGCCCCTGTGTGCCCATGCCTTGGACGCGAAAGCCTTCGTTCTGGACAGCCGCCGCAAGGTTACGGTAATCACGGGGCCGCTGCACAGGAAGACGGCGTATCTTTCGGTGGACGGGGGCCACGCGTTCCGGCTTCAAATGGATGACGAGATCGAAATCAATCAATCCGAACTGGTGACGAAGCTGGTTCGGATTGCGAAAAGAAATTTTTACGAAGTCCTGAACTATAAACTGTGCAAATGACAAAAAGAGGTGAATTGCGTGAAATCCAGACGGCAGCAGTATATTTTGGACATTATCCAGAACGGGACCGTTGAAACGCAGGAACAGCTTCTCGCCGCGCTGCAGGAGCGCGGCATCAAGAGTACGCAGGCGACAATTTCCCGCGATATCAAGGAGCTTCACCTCATGAAAGAACCCACGGGCAGCGGAACGTACCGGTACACCGTATCGGCAAGAAAAGCGAGTCTGAATATCGCGGGACGCATGCGCACAATCCTGAAGGAAAGCGTCATCTCAATCGACAGCGCCCAGAACATCGTGGTGATCCGTACCATGCCGGGGCTGGCTAACGGCGCGTGCGCCGCGCTGGATTCCATGGACCTGCCCGATCTGGTGGGAAGTTTAGCCGGTGACGACACCGCCATCCTCATCATGCGGGACAATGGCGCGGCCGTTAACCTCTGCCGGGGTATGAAGCAGATGCTGCAATGAGCGCGCAGCGACGGAAGAAACGGCGTCAGACGCGAAACCGGGCGGACGAAGAGAGAACCGGAAAGAGGAGGGATGCCTCATGCTTTCGGAACTTCATATTGAAAATATCGCGGTGATCGAACGGGCGGACATCACATTCGCGCCGGGATTCAATGTGCTTACCGGAGAAACCGGAGCCGGAAAATCGATCGTAATCGACGCAATCGGCGCGGTTACGGGAGAGCGCACCTCGCGCGATCTTATCCGGACCGGGGCAAAATCAGCCGTGGTAAGCGCGCTGTTTTGCGGTTTGCCGAAGCTTCCCTGGATGAAGGAAGCGGGAATCGAGCCGGACGGGGAAGGGAAACTCGAATTGCGGCGCGAGATCAGTCCGGACGGAAAGAACCTATGCACCGCCGGAGACCGCACCCTGACCGTAACGCAGCTGCGCCACCTGGGAACACGGCTCATTAACATACACGGGCAGCACGACGGCCAGCTTCTNNCCTGCCATTTGGAATATTTGGACCGCTTCGCGCGAAACGAGGATTGCCTCTCCGCTTACCGGGAAACCTACGACAGGGTAATGGATCTGGAGCGTCGGATGAAAGCGCTGCAAATGGATGAGGCGGAGAAGGTCCGCCGGATGGACACGCTCCGGTAC
>DCTG01000224.1 GCA_002329245.1 Clostridiales bacterium UBA1446 | reverse complement strand
CCAAAGAACATGTGCCTTTTCCTGAAGGATCATCCGCTCGGCAATTTTCTTGGCTTGATCCACTTTGCCCATCGAATCGGCTCTGATCACTTCAATCAGTTTCTTCTTGCCGTCCACCAGAATGCCGCCCCGCTGGTTGATGTCATGAGCGACAAAGCTGACGGCGGCCCAGTAAAGCTGACCATTCACTGCGGACGGTCCGGAAAATGAAGCCACGATTGCCACCTTGATGGTATCTCCCGTCGGGCTGGCCCAGGTGGCCGGATCATAACCGGACATATCGCTCATTTTACCGACATCAAAGGCAGAATTGGCTTTGGCCTGCTGCGGTCCCGACGCATCCTTTTTGGCTGTCCTGGATGCTTTTTGCGCTTTGGCGGCCATGACGGTTGCGGGACTGTAAACCGTCAGAGACAAAGCAACAACAATCAGCAACGACATTAAAATACTTTTACTGATCCTTTTCATTCGAAACTCTCCTCCATTCATTTTATTTTTTTCTGTGACGACTACCATGAAACTTTCATCATCCTGATAACTTTAAATCAGCCGCAGCCAGACAGGCGGCTCCAAGAGCCGCTGAAAGACGCGGCTGTTCCGGCACCCAAACGCGCACACCCAGGGCATCGCCAACGGCCTGAACCAGGCCGGCGTCTCCTCCTCCGCCGCCGGTGAGCGCCACCTCCGTTTCCATTTTTACCCGCTTCACCAGCATGGACACCTTTGCCGCCATGGCGCGATGAACACCGGCGAGGATATCCGCGGCCTTCGCTCCTTCCGCGATCCGGGACACCGTCTCCGATTCGGCGAAAACGGCACAGTTCGTGGAAAATTCAACGGGGGTTTGCGATTGCAGAGAAAGAGAACCGATATCCGAAAGATTCACATGAAGAATGCGGGCGATGACCTGCAAGAAACGCCCCGAACCCGTAGCGCATTTTTCGCTCATCAGGAAATCGGCCACCCGGCCTTCGGACGTAATCCGCATCGCCTTTGTGAACTGGCCGCCGATGTCGATCACTGTTCTGGCCTGCGGAAAAAGCCTGTGGCAGCCCATGGCCTGACAGGAAATATCCGAAACCTGCCTTGCCGGGAAAGGGGCGCTTTCGGCGCCAAGCCCCGTTGCAACGATTCCTGCGAGATCTGCAACGCCGATGCCGGCTTTCGATAAAACACCATTCAAAACCGTTCGGGCGGCGTCTCTGTAATTACCGCCGGAGGGAATCATCCCGGAGGCAACCACTTCCTGTTCAGAAGATCGGATCACAACCGCCGCAATCGAGACGGAACCGATATCGACTCCGGCAAAATAACGAATCACATCGTTCATGAAAATCGAATCCTTGAAAAAAATACCATACGCCGGCAACGCCATCACGAGAAGAAAGTCACGCTGTCCATCCGCCGCGTCTGGTTCCGGATTGCGCCGCGCGTTGCAAAATCTTTTCCCAGAAGAGCCGCTCCCAGTGCGCCGGTTATAAATGGTTCGGGAGGCACCAAAACCGGTAAACCCACCTTGTCCGCGATAGCTTTTACAAGGCCGGCATTCTTTGCCGGCCCGCCTGTGACGACAACATCCTTCTCGATTCCCAGATGCCTCACCATGTTTACCACCCGCCCGGCAATTGCTTCGTGGAGACCGGCGACGATCTCCGCGATCCGGGCTCCTTCCGCCAGGCGGGATGTCACTTCATGCTCCGCAAAAACGGTGCACATGTTCGAGATCTTCACACATCCTTCAGCCTCAGCGGAAACCTTCTCCAGATCGGTTAATCGGATCCCCAGCGTTTCTGAAATCACCTCCAGAAAACGTCCCGTCCCGGCGGCGCATTTATCGTTCATGACAAAATTGGCCACCGTCCCGGCATCGTTCAGCTTGATCCCTTTTGAATCCTGGCCGCCGATATCGATGATAATCCGCGTCCCCGGAAAAACGGCCTGAATGCCCCGGGCATGACAGGTAATCTCCGTAATCTGTTTGTCGGCAAAGGGAACGTTGATGCGCCCATACCCCGTCGCCACAATGAAATCCAGGGCCGCGAAGGAGAGGCCGGCCTTGCGGACGGTCTCGTCCATCACCTGGGATGCCAGATGGCGGTGTTCGGCGCCCGTGGGACCGACAAGCGCCGTCAATATTTTCCCGTCTCCATCCACAATCACCGCTTTGGTCATTGTGGAGCCAATGTCCAGTCCTGCGAAAGGCATAAACCAATTCCTTGAACGTTATTAGCCCCTTTTTCTGGCTGCCAGCGCCTCGATAAACGCGCCGATCTGCGCTTTCCACTGGGACTCCGAATAATCCCGGAGATCCACCATGTCGGACGTGAGCTGCATCATGGGAATATCCGTATAGCGGCCGAGAAGATTTTTAATGTGGGTCTGGCCGAGCGTCGAAGCCCGGCAGGACCGGCAGGCGTGAAAGACCACGCCGTCCGTCTGATAGTCTGCGGCCATTTCCAGGAGCTTCTCCACAAAGGGATTGCCGCTTCGGGTCCTGGCCTTTTCATGCCATTGGGTAACGCGGAGGAAGGTTCGCCAGGCGAGATATTCCACGGGATCTTTCACGGAAGACGGCACCTCCACCGGATCATAGGCACGATAGACGTTTTCGATGACAAACACGGCCCCGAAGCTTTCAAAATAGTTGAATATCCACAGCGTGTGCCAGGGAGGGAGACCGGCGCCGTACAAAATCCGATACTTCTCGTCGGGAATGACGCCGATTGTGTTTGCCGCCTTGTATTTCACTTCGTCATAGAGGCCTTGATAAAAATCGACCGCCATCTGCGTGCCGGCATAATAGTGAGCCGCCGCCATGATGCTGAAGTGATCTTGGCTGGGCATGGGGCTGGGAACAGCCACTCTCAAACGGTCGATGTCGTACCAGAGCCGCCAGGCCTCGTCGCACAGGCGAATCGACTCCCAGAGCCGGTCTTCGCTCATTTTTTTGCCCGTCTGTTTTTCCAGAAACGTGATGAGCCCCCGTAACTGTTCCGCCTGATAGCGGATATAGTAATCGCGCGTGTCCTCGAGGTTGGCGTGAATGGGAGGCGAAACGACGTCCACACTGTATCTGGGTACGTCGAGGAAGCGCCCCGCCGCCTGAAACCACTTGTACCGGGGATCGCAGACGGAGCTGCTTCCCAGCATCATGTCCGGCATGGCCATGCCGCCGTCGGGGGAATTGTCCGGAATGCCGCCCCCTTCTTTCCGCAGACTGTCGAAGCCAAGACCGATCCTCGCGTAACTGCAAAGCGACTGGGAATAGCCGTCCGCTTCCGCCTGCAGAAGAAACCGGTCCATTTGCCTTTTGGCCGCGCAGACGCCGGCGAAATTTTCCGTCGGCAGAGGGACGACGTCCATAGCCCGCAGAATTTCATCATACTGAGACATGATCATCGAATAGGCGACCTTTTTGCCGGTTTGCTTTGCCTCATGGGCGGACTGATAGATATGCTTCACCATGCCCCGCACCTTTCGGGCCATATCGGTGCCCTTCACGGCAGCCGTCTTTGCTTGTTTCTGCTCTTCCATATTTTCCCCTTATCCGATCATCTCCAGGAAGGCCTGAATCCGGGTACGCAACTGTCCGATCGTTGAAATGGAATAGTCATCCTCGATCATCAGCACCGGGATATCCAGACCGTTCAGGTACTCCCGCAGGTCAGGCCCTTCCAGTTCGCAGGTGTCGCAGTAGCGGACAATATAAAAGATGGCTCCGTTCACGTTCCAGTCCTTGATGAATTTCTTGACGTATCCGTAGCGCTGTTCCAGATCTGAACTTCTTCCGCACTCCTTTTGCGAAACATCGCTTCTTGGACAATGGGTGGCAAGATACCGCTTGGCGATTCCGTCCAGGGGATTCGCCGTCTCCGGAACATCCTCCCAGAAGGAACGTGTTGTCGTACACAGATCGTCCGCCACCACCCGGGCTCCGCATTCCTCCACTAATTCGATAAAGGCGGCATCGTCGATTTCGTTGCCCCAGATGAAGATCCGGGGCGCCTTGTCTTTCCGGGGCGCCGGGCGTTCTTCCACTTCGGCGACATAGCGGCGAAGAAGCGCCAGATGCTCCTCACACGGCATTCCCATTCCCGCCACCAGGATTTTCAGTATTTCCGCGCCCGAGACGAGCGGCGGATCGGCCTTGCGCAAGTCATAGAGGTCGCGCAGAAGCTTGCGGCGCTCGTTATAGAGCGAAACGGCCTTTCTGAGGGTTTCAGGCTCGAATTTTCGCCCCGACCAGTCTTCCAGACTTTTAATAAAATAATCCAATTCGCTGCGATAGAACGACTCGGACGACGGTCCCTGCATATGGGGGACATTAATCATGTGATTGAAAGGCGACGGCCTGTGATGGCTCCAGATGCCGTAAATCCGTTCGACGGTATCGCAGCTGTGGGGAGCCACAAATCCGTCAAGAAAATCGTACGCTCCCTTCAGGGCCATATTGAAACAACTGACGACGAAGGGACAGGCCATCGGTTCGAGAAAAGCATCCGCTTCGTCGATGGATTCGCTCTGGCTTCCCTGAATGCGATACGGAACCATTTCAAAGGCCGTTATGATTTCATCGGGAACAAAGCAGCAAAAGTATCCGATCACGATGGCTCCCGCATCGTGCAATGCTCTTGCGCGCATTCCTCTGTTTTTGTAAATTTCCTCTAACTTTGCGCCGGCTGTCATGTATTCATTCTCCCTGTTTTCCCGGTCCCGGGGAAATTACTTCTTCCCGGTGTATTTTCCTTCGGCCTTCAGTTTGGCAATCTCTTCCTCTTCCAGAACCGTATAGGCAATCTTACCCACGCGGGTCAGGGGAAGGGTTTCCCGAAATTCCACTTCACGCGGGCAGGACCATTTAATGAGGTGCTCCCGGCAATGATCAATGAGCGTCTTTTTCATTTCCGGACCGGTCTTCGATGCATCTTTCAGGACGACAAAAGCTTTGACCTTTTCAACCTGCGCTTCATCGGGGACGCCGATCACGCAGGAAGCCTGCACATCGGGGTGCTTGTCCATGACGGCTTCCACCTGAACGGGATACACGTTCATGCCCGACGATTTGATCATCCGTTTCAGCCGCAGCTTGAAATAGCAATATCCGTCTTCGTCCATCGTAAAGATATCCCCGGTGTGCAGCCAGATCCGGCCATCTTGATGTTTCTTCAGCACCTTGGCCGTTTCCTCCGGCTGCTCCAGATATCCCAGCATCACGGCGGGACCGCTGACGCAGAGCTCACCCTCGACGCCTGCCGGAACTTCATCGGTGGTGCCGACGCCGACAACCTTGGCCAGCATATCCGGGAAGGGGATGCCGACGCTGCCCTCCCGGTAGCCGTCCAGCGGCGTGGAAATGACTCCCGTAACGGACTCCGTCAGACCATAGCCCTCCACCAGCTCGACACGCCCCCCCTGGCGCGCCACAATCTCTTCGAAGCGTTCCTTAACTTGCCGGGGAAGGGAATCGGCGCCGCAGGATGTTGCTTTAAGGCAGCTCAGATCGGCGGTTTGAAAATCGGGATTCCGGCTGAGAGCGTCATAAAGTGTGGGAACGCCCGATATGATGGAGGGCCGTTTTTTTCTGATAAGTTCGGCGACGATCTCCGGTGTAAAATGGGGAACGAGAATGCTCTTCCCTCCGCCCATAAAAGTGGCGTTGCAACCGATCCCCAATCCAAAGCCGTGAAAAATGGGCATGATCGCCAATGTGGAATATTCGTCGTGCTTCATTTTAATCGTTTCTCCGCCCCAGGCGGCAACCATCATGCCTTCACTGATAAAGTTGTAGTTGGAAAGCATGATGCCTTTGGGAAAACCTGTGGTTCCGCCGCTGTAAAGAATGACGGCCATTTCATCCGTGCCCATCTGTGCCATTGGCGCCTCAGGATAGTCTGCTGCCATGAGCGTCTTCCACCACTTGACGATGGGGTCTTCGTGGATTTTATCGGAATCCGGCGTGTGGGAAGTGAGCGGATCCGTCATCTCCGTCAGAATTAGCGTGGTCAGCGGCGCTTCATTGGTAGCTTCCCTGAACGTGTCGTAATAAATATCCAGGGTCAGCGCCGCATGGCTGCGGCTGATGTTCAGGTAATAGGCGATCTCTTTCGCTGTCGAGAGCGGATGAATCATGCTGGCGACCACCCCCAGCTTGTTGGCTGCGTAAAAACAGATAATGCCCTGGGGAGACGTGGGCATGGCGATCGTTATCCGGTTTCCCTTCTTCAGGCCGAGAGCGGCCAGAGCGTTGGCGCAGGTATCGATATCTTTGCCGAATTGCCTGTAGGTCGAGGTGCAGTCAAAAAAGTCGTAAGCGACGCGATCGGGAAACTGATCGATGGTCTGCATGAGGGCTTCATACATGGTCACGCGGGGATACAAAAGGGTCGCAGGTACATCACTATAGAATTTCAACCAGGGCTGCTGCTCATACATAATTTATTTCCTTTATTCAGTGTTAATACGGAAAGGTTCGGCTGCTGATCGCTTGCTGGTCCTTCCCGGTCGTTGAGTAAAAGCAAATACGGTGCCAATCAAATAAGCACATAATATAATTAATTATTTTTNNAAACAGGGGCTGTGTATGATCCGGTCGTAAAAGTCTGAAAGGGAAAGAAATGGACCTGATTAAAAAATATCTCATGAAGGACATTGATGTTCTCTTGGATTGCATCGACGAGGCCATCCTCATTGTGGATTATCAGGGAAACATTCTGAAACACAACGAAGCCTTCAGCAGACTCACCGATCTCAGCGGCCGGTCACTCGTCGGAGAAAACATGAAAGACATCGTAGCCCGGGGAGCGCTGAAAGAATCCGCCGCCTTGAAGTCGCTCGAACTGAAAAGAAAAATCGACATGAATGTGACCTATGAAACGGGACAGACCGCCACCTGGACCTACATCCCGGTATTCGACGAGCAGGGGAACCTGGTTTTAACCGTCGGAACCGGGCGGGAAATCACCAAACTGCTCACTCTTGAAAAAAAACTGAAGCTTTCGGAAATTATCATTTCTCAGTTTGAGGATAAAAAGTATCTCTTAGAGGGAACTTTCGGACACGGTGAAATTGTTTTTTCCAGTCCTAAAATGCAGCAGGTTATGCGCATGTGCTGGAAAGTGGCGGCAAGCTCATCTCCTGTTTTGGTGTGGGGGGAAACAGGCGTCGGGAAGGAGCTGGTGGCCGGCTTCATTCATCAAAGCTCTGATCGCAGCAATAAGCCTTTTGTGGCCATCAACTGCGCCACGATACCGGATGAGCTTCTGGAAGCGGAACTGTTCGGTTATGAAGAAGGATCCTTTACCGGCGCCAAGCGATGCGGGAAGAAGGGCATTCTGGAAGACGCCCATGAGGGGACGCTTTTTTTAGACGAGATCGGCGAACTGCCCTTGAAAATGCAAAGCAAGCTGCTGCGCTTCCTCCAGGAAGGTAATTTCAAAAGAATCGGTAGCAACAAACTTCAGCAGGTGGATGTCCGNNAAATCTCACGGAAGACCAGCTGATGAACAGTAAGCATTTCCGGCAGGATCTCTTCTATAGAATCGGTGTTGTTCCGATTTATGTTCCGTCGCTGCGGGAAAGAAAGGAAGACATTTTTCCTCTCATTCGCAATTTTATTCAGCAGTTCAATGCCACCTATCAGGCAAACATCAAAATATCCCCCAAACTGATGAACCGGCTCTATGATTATGATTGGCCCGGCAACGTCNNTCGAAGAAGACATTGAATTGGTCCTGCGCTGCAAGCAGCAGGATGCGGAGACGATTCCTGTCGCTGCGGCCGCTGCACCGCCTTTTGCGCTGCCGTCGTCCCTGAGATCGGCAACAGAGCAATTTGAGGGGAATTTGATCAGACAGGCTTATCAGGCAACCGGCAGCATTATGAAAACTGCGAAGATGCTCGGCATTAATCCGTCAACCATTCATCGAAAGTTGAAAAAGGGGATTTTGCAGATTCGCTGATTTTTGCTGTTTTCATAAACATGTTGCAACATGCAATATGGCCATTGCACAATGCGTCATGTCCGGAACGAGGCGCTCCTCTCTGTTTTTAAAAGATTAAAACCACAACATGCCGGCCGTCACCGGCGAATCGCCCCGCGGAACCGCGCATAGTCTGCGAGTCTGGCAAATGCAAACAGGGCGCGCTCCGGCGTG
>DCTG01000202.1:3664-3962 GCA_002329245.1 Clostridiales bacterium UBA1446 | reverse complement strand
CAAGGTTCGGCTTCAGCGCGTCTTTCAGAAGAGCCGCCATTGCGCCCTCGGCTTTGAGATCCGCCGCCGTAACAGGCTTTTCGTCATAGGTGTACCCGACGATGATCCGGCCGAGGCGATCCTTGAGGTCGAGGATGTCGGAGGAAAGGCAGAGCGCCGCCATAACCTCGGAGGCCACGGTGATTTCAAATCCGTCTTCCCGCGGCGTGCCGTTGACTCGTCCGCCGATTCCGTCCACCAAAAAGCGCAGTTGCCGGTCGTTCATGTCCACCGCGCGCTTCCAGGTGATGCGGCGGGG
>DCTG01000202.1:0-3603 GCA_002329245.1 Clostridiales bacterium UBA1446 | reverse complement strand
CCGGTAAAGTGCAGGTTGATGTCCTCCATGGGGATCACCTGCGCGTAGCCGCCGCCCGCGGCGCCGCCCTTGACGCCGAACACGGGGCCTAATGAGGGCTCCCGCAGGGCTACGATGGACTTTTTTCCGATCTTGCGCAGGCCGTCGCCGACACCCACCGTGGTGGTGGTCTTCCCCTCGCCCGCCGGCGTGGGAGTGATGGCGGTTACAAGCACAAGCTTCCCGTTGGGTTTGTCCTTGAGATCCTGCAGCAGCTTATAGTCCACTTTCGCCTTGTAGTTGCCGTACTGTTCCAGATAGCTCTGATCCAGTCCTAAGGTTTCCGCAACGCGGCTGATATGCCAAAGCTCGTTCTCCTGGGCAATCTCTATGTCTGTCTTGAAGGCCATCGCATGTTCTCTCCTTATAAAAAATAATTTATGTGACGGCGAACCGCTCGGCGGCTGCCGGTCTTAATATTCCGGCGGCATTTCGGAAAGCTCCGCCATGGAAAACACCGGACCGTCGACACAGACGTACCTGCGGCCGATGTTGCACCTGCCGCATTTGCCGACGCCGCAGGTCATCCGCATTTCCAGCGTGGTATAGATCCGCTCCGGGGGCATTCCCATCTTCATCAAAGAGGCGGAGAGCGCCTTGATCATAATCGGCGGCCCGCAGAGCGCCGCAATCGTTTTTTCCCGGTCGAACGGGATATCCTCCACAAGGACGTGGGGGAAGCCGACCAGGCATTCCCAGCCGTCCTCCATGCAGTCGATGGTCTTGAAAAGCTTCGTGTCCGGCATCTTCTCCCACCGGTCGTAGTCGTAACGGAAGATAAAATCCTTTGTGGAACGCGCCGCAACCAGCATGTTGATCTTCCCGTATTTCCCCCTGTATTCCGGGTGGAAAATCATATCGATCATAGGGCGCAGCGGAGCAAGCCCCAACCCGCCCGCGGCATAGAAAAGATCGTACCCCTGAAACTTCTCGAGGGGAAAGGAATTGCCGAACGGCCCGCGCAGCCAGAGAGAGTCTCCCGGCGAAAGCGCGTGGATGGCGTCCGTCACAAGCCCGGTGCGTTTGATCGTCAGCTCCATGGAGGAGGTCACAAGGGGCGTGGAGGCGAAGCCGAAGGGAGCTTCTCCCACGCCGGGGACGCTCACTTCCACGAACTGGCCCGGCCGGTAAGAAAGCGGGGTATCCAATTTCAGCGTATAGGTCTTGACGTCCTGCGTGTCGGAGGAGGTCTCCTGCTTCACGTCAAGAATGGTCGCCCTGACCGGCAGATACGGGTTTTTGTCAGGCATCCTGTACTTCCCCCGTTCGTTTCTGAATGTCCGCCACGGCGTTTTTGATGTTCAGGCCGCCGGGACAGTAACGGATGCAGCGGCCGCAGCCGGTGCATGCGGTAAAGCCGTAATTTTGCGGGAGATAGACATATTTGTGCAAAACTCTCTGGCGGAAGCGCTCCGGCTTTGCCGCGCGGGGATTGTGCCCGCCGGCGTGCAGGGTAAAGCGGGGATACATGCAACTGTCCCAGAGACGGCGGCGCGACACAATCTCGTTTTCCTCCGTGTCCTTGATCTCAAAGCAGTGGCAGGTGGGGCACAGGTAGGTGCAGGTTCCGCAGCCGATGCAGCCCTCCGTATAGGCCTCCCAGGGCATGGTGGTAAACACCTCCGCCTCGGAGGCGTTGATCTCCAGCTTTTCCGGCTGCTTTCCACCTTCCCCNNGTAAGCGTCCCAGGGCATGGCGCCGAAAAGGGCATTTTCGTCCGCCGTAATCCGAAGCTGTTCCGGAGGAGGCGGCGCGGGCTCGGCCGTTTCGGTTTCCGCGCCGGAAAAAAGCCCTTCCGCCGCACCGGTCAGAACGCGCAGGGTAAAACCGTTTTCCTCCTCCGTCAGAAAGGCGTCGCAGCGGGAGGAAAACGTCCGGTCGATTCCGCGCAGGGCGCAAAAGCAGCCCCGCTTTTCCTCCTTGCAGGCCATGCCGACTTTGACGAGCGCCTTGCGCCGGTTTTGATAAAACGGATCGGTAAACCTTCCCTGCTCGCCCGTAAAGATGTCATCCAGATCCCGCAGAGCCTCCAGATCGCAGGGTTTTGCTCCGATGAGAAGAATCGGCCGAATCGTTTGCGCCTCCTCAGCCGCGGATTTTGTAAAACGCAAAATCCGCTCTACCCGGGGGAAAACGACCTCCTTGGGAGACTTATACGGCAGATCGTCGCTGAGAACAAGCTGATCCGGCTCCGCAAGAGGCAGGTAGTCCAGCCGGTCTCCCGACAGGACGGGGCCGACCACCTGAAAGCGCTTCATCAGAGCTCCAATATCGCTCATAAGCTGTTCGCGGCTCATGGTTATCGCTTTCATCCGCCCTCACCTCCCAAGAAACCGATTTCCGGGTCCTCCATGGAGTACGTACTCATAGCGGGTTTGGCGTCCGGGTCCTCTCCCGCCCGGTAATGGTAAATGTCGGAGACAAACTCCCGCAGGCCGCCGTAGAGATACAGGAGCTTCACGCCCGAAGCGCAGACCCGCTCGCAGGCGCCGCAGCCGGTGCACCGCCCGGCCAAATGCATCGCGCGCGTCAGATGGAAGGCCGCCTTTTCCCCGCGGTTTAAGTCACTCTGGTCCCAGGGGCTCCGCTTCCGGTCGATAAAGCAGGTTTCGCAGTAGCAGCCGGGACAGGCCTGCCGGCAGGCAAAACACAAAATGCACTTGTCGATTTCCCGGGAAAACCGCTCTGCGCGCTCCTCCACGGTGGAAGCGTTCAGCCACTGCGTGACGTTTTCCGCTCCCCCCGGCATGGGAAGATCGGAAAAGGTATCGGTTCCCTCCGCGCCGACCGCGAAATCGGAAAGGCCGGGCACGGAGCCGGGGCAGGCGTCGCAGCCGGGAGCCAAAGCTCCTTCTTTGCGCATCCCGGTACATTCCATGCCGATGAAAATCACCTGCTCCCGCGCAATCTGATGCTCTGCCATCAGGTTTACAGCGGAACGGACGTCGCAGGCCTTGGCGGCTATAGCGGTCTTCTTTCCTTTCAGTTCCGGCAGATAGGCCGCAAGATTGGTAAAACAGGATTCGTTCCAGATCAGCTTATTTGCATTCTCGGGCGTTTGCACGAATACCGGCGTGGGAAATCCGGTTTCTTCGTTCTCCCGCAGGCCGAGCACGACTTCCGCGGCGCCGTCGAGAAGCAGCCGGGCCGCCAGTTCCCGCAGCCGTTCGGTCTGTTTTTCATAGTTCATCCCGCGCACCCCCCATCGGATTGGGGACTAAGGGACGGATTTTTTCCGTAACCTCGGTCACCGCCTGGGCGAAGCGTCCCGCTTCGGAGGCGGACACCCAGGTAAACTGCACGCGGTCGGGATGAATCCCCGCCAAGGCAAGCAGCCGCTTAAGCACGGTAAACCGCCTGCGCGCGTATAGATTTCCGGTTATGTAGTGACAGTCTCCGGGATGGCATCCGGAAACCATCACACCGTCCGCCCCGTCCACTAAGGCTTTGATGATATACTGCGGGTTCACCCGACCCGAGCAGGGCACTCGGATTACCCGGATGCTTGGCGGGTACTGAAGGCGGCCGGTCCCCGCAAGGTCCGCCCCGGCGTAGCTGCACCAG
>DCTG01000017.1:3387-5535 GCA_002329245.1 Clostridiales bacterium UBA1446 | reverse complement strand
AAGCCGCTGCGGGAGAGAGAGCGCGCGGCAAAGCGAGCGGCGCTTTTCCCGGCTGTCCGGATGTCCGGAAAGACCGTCGCGGTACAAATCTGCCTTTGTAATCGGTCTGCGGGGCGGCTTGTGTTCGTTTTCATCCAAGAAGGTCGCGCCCGCGCGGTGCAGCGCGTCTAGGATTATTTCGGGCGGCATGGCCTCGACGCCCAACTTCCCTTCCCGGCCGNNAGATCCGGAATATAGGCGTGCTTGACACGGTCCTTTGGCAGCGCGCCCTTCAGATAGTTGCGGATGACAAAACCCGCTCCGTCGCTGTCCGAGAGAATGATCAGGCCCCGCTCCAGCGCAAGTCTGCGCAAAAGCTGCAGGCGTTCCCGGTCGGAAAAAATACCGAATCCCGACGTTTCCAGCACGGTGGCGTTCACCGCGCGCAAAACGGCTCCCNNCTTCTTTCACCCGCGGCGCCATCATCCGATCGCCGCCAACCGCGGCAGGAGCGAGAGCAGCACTTCCCGGTCGTCCGTTTTTCTGGATTTCATGTCCGCGTCGGCCTGCGCGCAAAGGATGACCGCGCGGCGGCACCAGGCTGCGGAGTAGGAACGCGCCGACTCAAACATCCGCTTTACGCCCCAGGTGCTTTTCATATCCCAGAGCTCTGCCAGATAGGAAGGCCCCCGCCCCTCCGAAAGCGCCAGTTTCGCGCTGTAAAGCTGTCGCATCTGTTTGCCCAAAACGGCTAAAATCAGAATCGGCGGCTGTTGCATCCGGAGCAGTTCGTCTAACAAACGCGCGGCCGTGTTGTAGTTTCGGCTGAGCACCGCATCCGTCATCCGAAATACGTTTGCGTCCAATACAGGAATCGTGACCGCGTCGATGTCCGTTCGCGCAATCCGCTTTCCCTTTGAAAATGCGCCGATTTTCTCAATTTCCGCCGCGAGTCCCGTCATGAGCCCGCCGCAGAGAAAAATCAGGTATTCCGCATCAACCGGAGAAATCTCCTTGCCGAGGGCCGAAAAACGCCGCGCAATCCAGCGCACGAGGCTGTTTTGTTCCTGACGTTCAAACCGCACCTCGCGCACATGGGCGGACAGGGCGCTGTACAGCTTCGTACGCCTGTCCGGCTTATATTCCAGAACGTCGTAACAGAACACAAGGCAGCAGTATGCAGGGAGACTCGTCAGGAGATGTATGAGCTGTTCCCGGTCCCCTTCCGGTGTTTTGTAAAGATCAAAGTTGCGCACAACGATGAGCGTCCGCTCATTCATCATCGGAAGACAGTCCACAGCCTGTTCCAGCTGCAGAACGGACAACCCTTTTCCCTGCAGGCGCTGCAGGTTGAAGGACTCCATAGGGCCGTCCGTCAGGCGTTTGCGCAGTTCTTCCAGATAGTATTCCCTCAAATAGTCCTCTTCTCCATAAAAAATGTAGAGACCGGAGGGCAGCCCTTCCGCGAGATCCCGCTTCAATCGGTCAAGAGAGCCGTTCTTCACTTCCGTTTTAGCCATGATTTCGACTCCTTTTCAAATTCAGCTTTGCCGAACCATGGGTTCGGCAAAGCTGAACTGTTCTCAGCCGTGCGTCTGCGAGGCTTCTATCGGCACTTCATCAGAGGGACAGAATTTCAAGCTTTTCTCCGTCAGAAGATACTTTGATCATCGTGACGGGCGAAGCGTAGCTTTCAATGATGCGGGTTGCGACGACGTCCTCAATTTCCTTCTGAATCAGACGACGCAGGTTGCGCGCCCCGTAGGTGAGAGAATAGGATTTTTTCGTAAGATACTGCAGAACGGCATCGTCGTATTCAAAACCGATACCCTTATCCTGAAGCGAGGCTTTCAGCTCATCCAACATAATGCGCGCGATTTTTTGGAAGGATTCCTCGGTCAGGCGGTTAAAATAAACCACCTCATCCACGCGGTTGATAAATTCTGGCCTTAAGANNCGCCCAACGCCTTCAAGGCCTTTTCCTTGCCTTGCTCGTTAATGCTGCGGGCAAAACCGACGTAGCCGTCCTTCTTATCGCTGCCTGCGTTCGAGGTCATGACGATGACGGTATTTTCAAAATTCACCTTACGACCGTGCGCGTCCGTAATATGCCCGTCGTCTAAGATCTGCAGCAGGATATTCAAAACATCCGGGTGCGCCTTTTCGATC
>DCTG01000017.1:2879-3347 GCA_002329245.1 Clostridiales bacterium UBA1446 | reverse complement strand
CGGGAGACGGCGTGCTTTTCCATGAATTCCGACATGTCGAGCCGGATGAGGGACTCCGGCGCGCTGAACAGATCTTCCGCAAGCCGTTTTACAAGTTCGGTTTTTCCCACGCCCGTGGAACCGACAAAGATAAAGGAAACGGGCTTGTGCTTGGGCGAGATTCCGATGCGCCCGCGCCGGATGGCGGCCGCCACGGCCGCGACAGCCTCATCCTGTCCGACTACGTGCGCCTTCAGGCGCTCCTCCAATTTCGAAAGGCGTTCATATTCCTGTTCCTGTATCTTGCTGGCGGGAATATGCGTCCAAAGCTCGATGACGCGGGCTAAATGCTCGGTCGTCAGCTTCGGCGTGCCCTCCTCCTGAAGCCTGCGCTGCTCGTTGAGCAGCTGCAGTTCGCGGCTGCGCAGATAGGCAAGCCTCTCATAGGCGCGCTCTCCCGTATCCGATTCCAACATCTCGCGCTCAAGC
>DCTG01000017.1:0-2857 GCA_002329245.1 Clostridiales bacterium UBA1446 | reverse complement strand
GGTCCGTCACATATCGTTCCGACATAAGAACAGCCTGCCGCAGAACGTCGTCGGGGATGGAGACGCCGTGATAGTTCTCGTAATAATGAGCGATACCGCGTAAAATCTCCACCGTCTCTTCAATGGAAGGTTCGTTCACCGTCACGGGCTGGAATCTGCGCTCCAAGGCCGAGTCTTTTTCAATATGCTTCCGGTAATCGGAAAACGTTGTCGCGCCGATTACCTGAATCTCGCCGCGGGAGAGCGCGGGCTTGAGAATGTTCGCCGCGTTCATGGATCCCTCTGCGTCTCCGGCGCCGACGATGCTGTGAACCTCGTCTATGACGAGTATGATGTTGCCCAATTTCTTGATTTCCTGAATGAGGCCTTTCATACGGCTTTCAAACTGGCCGCGAAACTGCGTTCCAGCAACCAGCGCGGTCAGATCGAGAAGATAAACTTCCTTGTTTAAAAGCTTGTACGGCACCGTGCCGTTTACGATGCGCAGGGCAAGCCCCTCCGCGATTGCCGTCTTTCCGACGCCGGGTTCTCCGATGAGGCAGGGATTGTTTTTCTGACGGCGGTTGAGTATCTGGACCACACGCTCAATCTCCTGCTCCCGGCCGACAATGTTGTCAAGCTTCCCTTCCCGCGCGCGCTGAGAAAGTGAAATGCAGTAGTTTTCCAGGAACTTGTTCTTGCCCGCGCGTTCGCCCCTGCCGTTTTGTTCCTTCTCTTTGGAAGGGCGTTCCGGTTCCGCTCCGCCGCCCGGGCTCCCGCCGAACAGCTTGTTGAGGAAGGGAAAGGTTGCGGTTTTCCCGTCGTCGTCCTCTCCGCTGTCGTCTTCGGCAGGCATAAGCCCCTCCATGCCTTCTGCTCCGNNTCATCTCGTTGTTGAGACCCTCAAGGTCATCGTCGTTGATGCCCATTTTCTGCATCATATCCTCAACCGGCTTGATGCCTAATTCCCGGGCACATTTCAGACAGATGCCCTCGTTTCTTGATACTCCGTTTTCAATTCTCGTAATGAATACCACAGCCACATTTTTTTTGCAGCGGGCACATAGGGTAGGCTGCATGATACGCTCCATTCTACCGCTTCGCCGCGGTTCAGATTTTTGCTTTTGTATATGTTTTATTCCGCCGTTTGCCTCGGCAATCCGGTCCTTTGCCAAGAATTATCGATACGATTCTTATCTGCATACAGGATAATACAAAAATGTGAACATATTATGACTTTTTCCGATGAAGATAGCGATTATATTTTCGAAAATAATTGAATAACGCTGCGATTGTCAGCCCAAGCGCGCCGGAAATCATAAACGTCGCGGTCAGCTCCGGGATGCCGCCAAACAGCATCAGCGTAATGCAAACGGCAAAAAACACCGCCGTGGCAGCTTTTCCCAAGATATCCGCCGGCATGACGTCGTCCATCTTCTGATAGATCGTCATCGCGCCGATCCCCATGGCTGCCTCCTTTAAAAAGAAGATTACTACCGCCCAATAGGGGACGATTCCGGTCACGGAAATACAAATCAAAACGGTAAAGGCCATCAGCTTATCGGCAAGCGGGTCTAAGATCCGGCCAAGCCGCGTCGTCATATGATAGCGCCGCGCAATGAATCCGTCCATCACATCGGTTACGGAGGCGATGGCGTAAACGAGGGCGGCCCATTTATGAGAATTCTGTTCCGGCTGAAAGAAAACACCGACAAAAACCGGAACCAGCGCCAGTCGCAGCAAAGACAAAAAATTCGGCAGATTCATGGGTCCGTTCTCCCTTCTCCTGATATGACTATGGTATGTATAGTCTGGCGGTCCCTTCTCCAATCAGGATCGCGCTTCCGTCCTCACGCACAATGGCGGTCTGCGCGCTCTCCGTTCCGTTCAGACTGGAGTAAGGAGAAAACCCTCCGGCGTAGATATCCAGTCGGTCGGCAAAGAGAAGAGCGACGTAGCGTCCCGCCGCTGATAGTGAAAACACATCTTCCCGTATGGGAAGTTCGGCCGTATGATTAAAATCGGAATCGATCATTACAAGCTTCCTATAATTAGATCCCGCGTGTCCGCCGAGCAGCAGAGTCAGAAAGCCGTCCCCGTCCAAGGTATAGTCCATCAGGCGAAGTCCGTCGTAATCATAGTCACCTAGGATTGTTCCCTCCTTACCGATTCGGAAAACCTTTTCGTCGCACACGACCCAAAGGTCGTCTTTCGGGAACTTCAGCTCTATGGGAACAACGTCCCCGAGTTCGCAGCTGCTAAACTCCGTCTGACTGTCCAGACGATAAAAAACAATCCGGCAGTTAAAGAAAGCGTTTTCCTGTCCTACCGTAGCGGCCGCCATGAATTTCGAGTCCTCGGAAACCACGGCGTCCGTCACGAAGCGGGAGGAAGATTTCCACTGAAAAACTTCCTTCTGCCTGTCGTTAAACACGCGGACCACGGCCTTATATCCGCTCTCCTCGGCTGTCAGCGCAAGGTAACCTTCCCCGTTGACGCGCGCGGAGAAAATCGTACGGCCCTCCGGCAGGTCGAGGGTAAGGACGATCGCTTTCCCGCTCACAAGCCGTAGCGCGGTGCCTCCGGCGTCAAAGACGGCGGCAAGCTTCCGTCCCGCGCTGATAACCGGGTTTTTAAAATATACGGCCTCCGAGAGGAGCCGCGTTCCGTCCGCCGCAAAGAGACTGCATGCGGTGGACGATGCGGTTAACACTCCCCCGTCAAAGGAGCGGAACAGAGCGGTTGGATCGCGTTCGATCGGAAAAGCCTCCGCCGCGCCGTTTTGTTCCTTCTTAATATTATAATAAGCAAGTGACCGGCGAAAAGCGTCTAGGTTGAGTTCGTCATGGTAAACGACCAACACGACGCTGCCCAAAAC
>DCTG01000084.1:196-6505 GCA_002329245.1 Clostridiales bacterium UBA1446 | reverse complement strand
CAACATGTCCAAGGAGGATATCGAAAGGGCCGTTAAAGAAGCGGAGCAGTATGCCGCCGAAGACGCCAAGCGCAAGGAGGAAGTGGACACCCGCAACCAGGCGGACCAGATGGTATACCAATGTGAAAAGACGTTGGAGGAACTGAAGGATAAAATTGACCCGGCCGACAGAAGCGCCATCGAGGGTCCGCTTGGCCGCACGAAAGATGCGCTCAAGGGCACGGACATCAATGCCATCAAAGCGTCGTTAGACGAGCTGACGAAGGCTTTCTACGCGGTATCGGAAAAGATTTACGCGCAGGGCGCGCAGCAGGGGAACCCCGGCGCGGGACCGGCGGGCTNNGCGCCTCCTATCAGGACGGTGGCCAGACCGGCGGAAGCGGCGATACGGTTTACGACGCGGATTACGAGGTTGTGGACGACGATAAAAACAAACAATAAACACCCTGTTATGAGAAAAGGCGGTAGCTGAAAAGCCTGCGTCCCGCGCCGGATTCCATCCGGCGCGGGACACGGCGTGTTTTTTTGCATTCCGGCATCCTTGCGGGTGACAAACAAAGGCCGCTTTGATATAATAACCACGGCGCGCGCCCTTTTGCGAGGGTGTGCGTTTGCAGAAAGCCGCGGCATGTGTGCGCCGCAGGATTCGGATTTGCCGGAACCGGTTTTGAATCATGGTACCGGCGTGAAACGGCAGTTAATAACCTCAGAGGTGAACATATAGATGGCGGATCAGAAAAGGGACTACTACGAAGTGCTCGGTCTGAAAAAGGACGCGTCCGAAGAACAGATCAAAAAAGCTTACCGTAAATTGGCCAAGGAATATCATCCGGACCTGCACCCGGGAGATAAGAACGCCGAAATGCGCTTTAAGGAAATCAATGAGGCGTATGAGGTGTTGTCCGACAGCGGCAAACGGGCAAAATACGATCAGTTCGGCCATGCGGGTGTCGATCCGAATTTTGGCGCCGGGGGCTTCGGAGGGTTCGGAGGCTTCGGCGGGTTTGCGGATTTCGATTTGGGGGATATTCTCGGCTCCGTTTTCGGCGGTTTCGGCGGGACGTCCTCCCGCTCGCGCACCGGCCCGCAGAAGGGAGAAAATTTGCGTGCCTCTGTGTCCATCACGTTTGAAGAAGCCGCGTTCGGCTGCGACAAGGAGCTTTCGGTTGCCCGCGTGGAAGCCTGCGAGACCTGCGGCGGCACCGGCGCGGAGCCCGGCACATCGCCGGAAACCTGCCCGGTATGCCATGGCAGCGGCAGCGTGCGAACTTCCCGCCAGACCCCGATGGGCACGTTTTCCTCCGTTTCCACCTGCGATACCTGCGCAGGCACGGGAAAGATCGTTAAAAACCCCTGCAAGACCTGCCGCGGGAGCGGTTCCGTCCGGAAACAGCGGAAGGTGACGGTTCACGTGCCGGCCGGGATTGACGACGGACAGACGGTATCCCTGCGGGGATTGGGCAGCGCAGGCAAGCGCGGCGGCCCGCCGGGCGACCTGCTGGTCACCGTGAAGGTGGAGAGCCATTTCCTGTTCCAGCGGGACGGGACGTCGGTGCTCTGCGAAGTGCCCATTACCTTCACACAGGCGGTTTTAGGCGCCGAGCTGGAGATCCCGACGATCGACGGCAAGGTGAAGTATACGCTGCCCGAGGGCACGCAGACGGGGACGACCATCCGGCTTCGCGGCAAGGGGATTCCCAATCTCGGCGGACGGGGACGCGGGGACCAGTATGTAACCTTTTTTGTGGAGGTGCCGCGCAATTTAAACGCCGCGCAAAAAGATGCCCTTCGCAAATTCAGCGAAACGCTGAACGAAAACAATCACGGCAGGCTGAAAAACTTTTTTGAGAAATTCAAAAAATAATTCGCGCCTGCCGCTGCTTGGAGGGGTATCATGTATTCTGCCGATTTTCACACGCACTCCCTTTGCTCTCCGGACGGTTCGTTCCCGATGGAACGAATGGCGCTGGCGGCGATGGAAGCCGGCCTGCAGGAAATCTGCTTCACCGATCACTGGGACCTCCTGGATTATAGGGGAAATTTCTGTTTTACCTATGATTGGAATCCGGTCCGGGCGCAGTTTGCCGAAGCCGTCGCCCGCTGCGGGGAAAAAATTCGGATCCGTTTCGGGATTGAGCTCGGAGAAGCGCCCGAAAGTTTCGAGTCCGCGGACCGGGGGCTTCAGGCAGCGCCTGAGCTGGATTTTGTCATCTGCTCCATTCATAACATGGGAAGCGCTTATCACGGCGGAAAGGATTTTTATTTTTCCGATTACAAAAAAAACTTGGAGCTGTGTTTTGAACACCTGGATTTATATTTTCCCAAGCTTCTCTCCTGCGCCGCCTGGGGGAATTTTGACGCGTTGGGCCACCTTACCTACCCCTTGCGGTATATGAGGGACCGGGACGGCCAGAAGGTTACCTTCGACCGGTATGCCGCCCAAATAGACGAGCTTTTCCGTACTTTGGCCGGGCGGGGAAAGGCGCTGGAACTGAACGTGAACCGGGGCGGCGATATTTCGGAGCAGCTTGCCATCTTCCGGCACTATAAAGCCTGCGGCGGCGAGTTTGTCACCGTCGGTTCCGACGCACACAAACCGGAGCATGTGGGAAAAAGCATCCGGGAAGGGTACGAGCTATTGCGGGAAGCGGGATTCCGCTATGTCACCCGCTATGAAAAGCGCAAACCGGAACAGATAAAACTGTAATCATCCAGCCGGAACCGTCCGCCTGCGGAACGGTCCGGCCGGGGACCAAAACAGGAAAGGGAGGAACGGATATGATAGCGCTGGCCAGCGACCACGGCGGATATGAGCTGAAAGAGCATATCAAGAAGTATTTGGACAGGGAAGGTCTGCCGTACAAAGATTTCGGGACATTCGGCAGCGAAAGCGTCGATTATCCCTCGTTCGGAGAGGCGGCGGCCCGCGCCGTGGCCTCGGGTGAGTGCGAGCGGGGGCTTCTGTTTTGCGGCACAGGAATCGGGATTTCCATCGCCGCGAACAAGGTGCGCGGAATCCGCGCCGCCGTTTGTTCGGAGCCCTATTCGGCCGAGATGTCCCGCCGTCACAATAACGCGAATATATTGGCCTTGGGCGGCCGCGTCGTGGGGCCCGGCCTTGCCGAGCAGATCGTGCAAATTTGGCTTCACACGGAGTTTGAAGGCGGCCGCCACGCACGCCGCGTCGGCCTGATAGACGACATCGAATCACGGCCATGATCGGCGCGCTTTTCGAGGCTCCCTTCGGACGCCTGACCTTAGCGGAGAAGGACGGCGCGCTTGTCCGCATCTGGTTTCCCCGCGAGATTGCGCCTGCAATACCGCTCGGGGAAACGCCGCTTTTAAAAGCGGCGAAGCGGCAATTGAGCGAATACTTTGCCGGGACACGCCGCGGCTTTCAGCTTCCGCTGAATCCTTCCGGTACGCCCTTTCAGCAGCAGTGCTGGCAGGCGCTCCGGGAAATCCCGTACGGCGAAACCATCACTTACGGCGAACTGGCACGGCGAATCGGAAATCCAAAAGCGGTGCGGGCTGTCGGGCAGGCAAATCATCGAAATCCCATACCCGTAATCATACCCTGCCACAGGGTAATCGGCGCGGACGGAAGCCTTGTCGGGTTTGGCGGCGGGCTTGACATCAAAAGTCTGCTGCTCCGGTTGGAGGGAAAGAAGCTGACGAAATGAACTGCTAAGGCTGCGGCGGCGCTTTTTCCAAGGACTATGCAATTTACATGCGGAAAGGACGGGAAACGAGATGGCAAAGCTTCTCTATCAGGGCCACGGAAGTCTGCGGCTGCGCACGGACGCGGGAACGGTCGTCTACGTCGATCCGTACGCGGGAGAAGGCTATGAACTGCCGGCGGACCTCATTTTGGTAACTCACCAACACTATGACCATAATGCCGTCGAAAAGCCTGCAAAAAAACCCGGCTGCAGGATCATAACGGAAAAAGACGCGTTGGAGGGCGGCAAGTACCGGAGCTTTTCGGTGGCGGGAGTCGCTCTGGAGGCCGTGCCGGCAGAGAACAAGAATCACCCGAGAAGCAAATCCGTCGGCTATCTCGTATTTGCCGACGGGAAATCGCTCTACTTTTCTGGGGATACCTCCACCACGCCGGAAATGCGCGCTCTCGCCGACCGGAAGCTCGATTATGCCTTTCTTCCCATCGACGGGGTGTATAACATGGATATTCCGGAGGCGCAGGAGTGCGCGGTGACGATAGCGGCAAAGCATACGGTGCCGATCCACATGAAGCCAGGAAAGCTGTTTGACCGGGAGCGGGCGGAATCGTTCCAGGCTCCGGGACGGCTGATTCTTGCACCCGGCGAGGAAATTGAGCTCTAGTCCGGAACCGCCGGATGAACCGAAAAATGTAAACGGCGCCGTTTCATCCGGCGCCGTTTTTCGGTGAATCTCAGGGGCTCACTCCCTGCACCTAGGATTTGCATGGAATTATAGACAGGTTTTTCAGCGCGGGAAGGAGTTTTTTGGACAGCAGTACGGCCGCGGTGATTTTCAAAGCTTCGCCCGGCAGGAAGATCAACATTCCCGACTTTATAACGGCCCATATCCCCATGCCCTTGCCGAGATACACATTCAGGATTAAATACAGGTAGGGCAGGCCGATGAGATAAAGAACCGCCGTTCCGGCAAGGCAGGCCAGCCAGATACGCGCACCCTTCACGCACCCGCCCGACAGTATTCCCACAATCCACGCGCAGGGAATCAGCGCCAGCAGAAAACCGAAGGTGGGGATCAGCACATAGGATATCCCTCCGCCCTGCGTAAAGATCGGAAGCCCGAATAGCCCCAGCGCCACGTACACCAGTTGGGAAAGCGCCCCGTATTTCGGCCCGAGCAGAATCCCGGCTAAGACGGTAAAGAGAAACTGCAGGGTAATCGGCGCCACGGGAAGCGGGATTTTCAGAAAAGCGCCGACAGCGGTCAGCGCGGCGAAAAGGGCGGTGAGCAGCAGGGTTTTTGTTTTCATAAGGAGCCTCCGATTGTAAACTTGAATATTTATTTGGTTTACATTAGAATAGCAAATATGAGCCGGCTTGTAAAGGGCAGGCGGAACATTTGGCGGCAATTTTGACAGAATGCAAAAAAATCCCCGTTTTTTGGCGGAAATTTTACAAGTATTGTTATACCGATTGTAGAATTAAGGGGGCATATTACGGTGCGGAAAGAAGATTTGCTTCGGTTGCTGCGGGAACACCCGAATAGATTTATATCCGGCGAGGAGCTCAGCACGCGTCTGCAGGTGACCCGCGCGGCAGTTTGGAAAGCGGTGGACGCGCTGCGCCGGGAGGGATATGTGATATCTTCCGGGACAAATAAAGGCTACCGGCTTGAGAAGGGGCCGGGGAATCTGACCGCTGCTGAGCTGAAATCCCTCCTGCATACGCGAATTGTGGGCAGTGAAATCATTTGTCTGGAAAGCGTGGATTCCACCAATACGTATCTCAAGCGCCTGGCCGAATCGGGCGCCGCGGACGGCACCGTGGTGATTGCGAGGGAGCAGGTGGGAGGACGCGGGCGCTTGGGACGCACGTTTCAGTCTCCCGCGGACAAAGGGCTGTACCTGTCCTTCCTGATGCGCCCTTCGCTTCCGCCGGAGAGACTGCTGCGGCTGACCGGCATGGTGGCCGTGGCCGTCTGCGACGCGGTGGAGCAGGCGTTTTCTTTCCGGCCCGGAATCAAATGGGTCAACGACCTGGTCGCGGCGGGGAAAAAGCTCTGCGGCATTCTTACGGAGCTGAGCTTAGAGGCGCAGACCGGGGAGGTGGACTATGTTGTGACGGGGTTAGGTTTAAACCTGAAAGAAGCATCGGAGGAGTTCTCTCCCGAGGTAAGGAAAAATGCCGTTTCGCTCTCCGAAGTAATCGGGCGCCCGGCGGACGCCCTTACCGCCGCGGCTTCCATTCTGCAGGCGCTGGACCGGATGTATGAGGACCTGAATGCCGAACGCGGGGAGTATGCAAAGCGTTACCGTGAGGGCTGCGTGACAATCGGACACGAGGTGCGCATCCTCCGCGGGGACGGGAACGAATGTGGATTTGCCGAGACTGTGGACGACGATTTGGGGTTAGTGGTGCGCTTCCCGGACGGCAGCCGGGAGACGCTCCGGTCCGGCGAGGTTTCCGTTCGCGGAATGGACGGCTATCTTTGAATAAACAAAGCCCGACACCGGTTTCTACCGGCGTCGGGCTTTAAAAAAGAGAGGCAAGGTTATCTCATTCCGAGGTAGCTGGCGATGACCATCTTCTGCACTTCGGAGGTGCCTTCGTAGATCTCGGTGATCTTGGC
>DCTG01000084.1:0-175 GCA_002329245.1 Clostridiales bacterium UBA1446 | reverse complement strand
GCGGCGGGTCACGTCGCTGGCGGTCTCGGAAGCGGTCAGCTTGGCCATGGCGGACAGGTGGCTGTATTTTTCATGGTTGGACTTGGCAACGGCTGCGCGATACACCAGAAGCTTGGCCGCTTCCACCTTGGTGTACATTTCCGCGATTTCAAACTGGGTGTTCTGGAACTGGGAG
>DCTG01000163.1 GCA_002329245.1 Clostridiales bacterium UBA1446 | reverse complement strand
GAGGGCATTGCGCGCAGCTGGAAGGAAGGCGCGACCATGCTCAACGGCTGGCCGATCGTGAATCACGGAGTGGAGGAAGCCCGGAAAATCAAAAAGGCCATACAATCGCCCCTGTCTCTCAACTCCACCGACGAGGACGGACGGCTGGCCTCCGAAATTGCGTTGGCCGCCGGATGGAACGCCTGCAACTGCCGTTCGATCCAGGAGGTCATGGCGCACTGCAAGCATATTACGCTGGAAGAGGAGATTCGCATCAACCAGTACGAAACCCGGCTCGCGGCTATCTACCATGAGCGCGGCGTGCCGCAAAGCCCGCACATTGCCTGCAATCTGACCGGATACGACAGCTGCGGCTTCAAGTCCTTCGTCATGGTGGCGCAGTCCCTTCTGGGAGCGGAACAGGGTCTCAAGCAGGTCTATCTCGAATTCGGCATCAACATGAACCTTGTTCAGGACAGCGCGATGATGCGCGTGACGAAGCGGCTGTGCGAGGAATACTGCGCCCGCTTCGGTTACAGTGATATCAAATTCATCCAGAACAACAACATGTTCCAGGGCGCCTTTCCCCCGCGTCTGGAGGAGGTCAGCGCCATGTTGAGCCTCGCCGTCACCATCGGCATATTGAGCGGCTCCACAGCCCTTGTGCTCAAGTGTCAGGACGAGGCCTTCGCCACGCCGACAAAAGAGGGCATGTGCGCCACCGTGCGCATCGCGCGCCAAATTGAAAGAATGCTTGGCGATTTGCGCCTGCCCTACAGCGCCGAGGTGCAGGAAGAAGAAAAAATGCTCGAGATGGAAGTAAGGGCCATGATGGAAAAATGCTTGGAAGCCGGCGACGGCGACATTGCTCTCGGCCTTTGTATTGGGGTCGACGCCGGATGGGTCGCAACGATGCTCTCCCCGTGGAAGTACAATAAGGGAAAAGTCCTCCTCATGCGGGACGCGGAAAACGCCATGCGCTACTTCGACACGGGCGACATGCCCCTTCCGAAAGAGGTGAAGGAATACCACCGGGAGAAGCTCAAAAGCCGCGAGAAAAAGGAGGGAAGGCCGCTTGACTTCGGAATGGTGGTCGACGACCTGCAATACGCCTCGCGCCTGCCTGTAATCCGGAAACAGAGATGAAAGCAAAGCCCGCCGCAAAGCGGCACAAAAAACGGACCGCTTTCCCAAAAAGCGGTCCGGCTTTTCTTTTATTGGTTTACCGGTATCTCATATTTTCTGAAGGTTTCGGCAAACTCCTTTACTTCCGGCGGGGCGTTGCGGTTCCAGACGCAGCCGAAAATATCTCTCTTGGATAAGGGATACGTAATAATCCCGGGCAACGGGCAGATTTCATTTTTCGCGTTGCACAGCATGACGGCGTTGCCTAACATCAATTCCGTATAAGCGGCGGATAAAGAGGTGCATTGTATGGACGGAATGACGTTGATGCCGTAACCGGACCAGGTGGCGTTAAAATTCTTACGGCAGATAATATCGTCGCTGTTATCCTCGTTATAGTAGATGGCCTGTTCCCCGTTAAAGTCCGAGAGCGAGGTGTTCTCGTTTACTTTCGGGTGGTTTTTGGATGTGACAAGCACGTAATCTGCATACTCTAAAACTATGTAGGAAAAATCCTTGATTTTGCTGCGCGCGGGAATGGTGGTGAAGGCCATGTCAAGATGACCGCTGAGCAGTTTGCTTTCTATGATCTGCGGGTCGTAACGCCTGATTTGAAGATCCATGTTCGTGTTTTTACGTTTGTACTCTCCGATGCTTTCAATGATCCTCTTATCAATAATCACACCGAGCTCATAGCCGATCAGCAGGCGTAGAACCGGTGTGTTGGTTTTTCTTATCGTCGCGAAGAATTTCTCGAAGTCTTGAATCATGTTTCTGAAATAATCCAGACACAGCTTACCCTCTGCGGTCAGCTCAATTACGCTTGTCGTTCTCTCAAACAGCTTTACGCCCAATCGTTTTTCAAGCGACAGTATTTTTTTGCTCACAGCCTGACGCGACATAAAGACCTCTTCCGAGGCCTTTGTAAAGCTCAGGTGTTTCGCCACGGACATAAAACACATGATGGAAACTTCATTCAGCATATACAGCATCCCCAATACAAAGTATTCGCTGAATAAACAAAACCGGGGAGGAATAGTCGCTTTCTTGGCCGAAGAACAATAAAGCCTATTGAATGTGTGTATCCCGTTTGAAAAAGTATGGCCGATAACATCCTGAGTTCAAAATTATGCTAATCAAATTATATTCTTATTCTTTAACCTGTCAAGATGAAATGAAGGGGATTTGTTATCTTTTGATTGACAAAGCGGTATCCTTTTTTTGCTTGCCACTGCGCCAAGTTCTATTATATCATTTTAATTGTAAAACATTATTAAGTTATATAAAAACCGCTCAATAATAAGAGAAAAGGAGAGTTGTTATGAGGAAGGTAAACCTCAACGAAAACAACCCGCGCGTCACCNNCCGACGAGCAGTGGTACCTGCTGCCCGGCTATGATCCGAAGCCAACGAAGGTCCCGTATGGCAGCAAGCAGCTGACAGGCGTCTATTTTGACGGATACCCGCAGGTTATAAAGGGGCCGGAGACGCAGCCTACATACAAATGGACGGTAGATAAGGACGTCATGGTTCCCATGCGCGACGGGATTCGCCTGGCGATCGACGTATATCGTCCGGAGGACGCGAAGGAGGGGGAGAAGTTCCCCGTCATCCTCTGCATGGGGGAATGGGGCAAGGACGGTCAGGATTGCATCGAATGGTTCCGTGAATACCCGCAGGACTACTTTATCAGTCCGTTCTGGAACGGGAGCTTAGAGGGCGGCGACTTTACCTATACGGTCCCGCGGGGATTTATCCATATCATTGCCGAACCGAGAGGCCTCGGTAACTCCGAGGGCGTAAACCTCGGCGACGAGACGCAGCACAATGCCAAGGATATGCAGGATATCGTCGATTGGGCTACCAAGCAGCCGTGGTCCAACGGAAAGGCCATCGTGATGGGGCCTTCCTCCTATGGCAGGGCGTCTTTGGTTGCTGGCGCGGATCCGCACCCGAACTTAGTCGCAATCCGTCCCTCCGAGGGTCCGTCCCACATGTACGACAACTTTACCGGCATCAAGGATTCGATGTTCTATAATGTCCATCAGGGCTTGCATTCCTATGACCAGCTTCAGGTAAACTCGAATCTGCACCCCGAGTACAGGCAGCTTCCGAAGTTTCTCACCAAGTACAAGAAAGAAGAGTATGAGAAGCTGATACAGGAGATCTTAGACGACCCGGACGTCAAGTGGAACCAAAAGTTTTATCCGCAGGTCAAATACCCGACCGTCTCCCACCAGCTGGTTGACGAACTGATCTATCTCAACCATCCGACGGAGGTGGACAGCGGACTGCAGAGCATTAAGGTCCCCATGTATATCGGCGCCTGCTGGAACAACGATATCTACTGCTGGGCGACGTTTGAATGCTTCCGGAAATCCACGCAGATTCCGGAGGAGCATAAGAAGCTCATCGTATTTCCTCCGATGAATGCGGCCCGTCCCTTCAACTGGTTCTGCGATGAGGATGTGCGCTGGGCTGAGTATTGGGCCAAGGGTATAGACAACGGCATTATGGACGAACCGAGGATCAAGATTTTCACCATGGGTATCAACAAGTGGAAATTTGAAAACGAGTGGCCGCTCAAGCGGACGCAGTATCACAAATTCTACCTGCATCCGGGCGGCGGGCTGAGCACCGACCCCGTGCAGGGGAATCCCGAGCCGGAGTCCTTCACGCAGCAGGCGCCGTATATGGATCCGACGGTTTACTGCCTGCGGTATGACACGGCGCCCTTCGATAAGGACACAGAGGTCACCGGGCATATGGTGTTCCGCTTCGACGCCGCGATCGACGCCGACGACACCAACTGGCTCATTGACGTGGTCGACGTCAGCCCGAAGAACGAGCGCTTTTTGGTCGGGAGCGGCTATCTGAAGGCAAAATTCAATACGATTGACGANNCCCCCTGCCATAAGCGTCAGGAGCCAATCCCAATCGTCCCGGGCGAGATAAACCGGTATGAGATTGCCATCATGCCCACGTCCGTCGTTTTCCAGAAAGGGCACCGCATGGAGCTCATTATTAAAAACCAGAGCGACATGAGGGGCAAGATGGCCAGAAACGGCGTCTATTGGTGGCCCTTTATGCGGACGGTAACACACACGATTTTCTTTGGGAACTCCTTCCTTGAAGTGCCGATTATTCCGGACTGAGTCATACTTTGAGGCGTAAGCCGGGAGCGGTCCCAAGAGAAGCGGAAACTTTGGTTCAAAATCAAACAGCCTATCGAGGATTTTGGTCTTCGATAGGCTGTTTTCCGCTTATGCTTGTCTGCGGCAGTATGTTATGCAGTGTCTGTGTATTTTTTTCGCCGACGGCCTCAAATTTATCCGCCGGAGGGGAATGATGCGCTCGTGCGAGGAACTCCCCGCCGTATCTTCCGGCGGGGAGTTCTAATGGCGATTGCTAAATTCCGGGAGAATCGTCAACCGCTCCCTTGCCGTTCGGGGCGAAATCCGCTACCGTTCAGGCAAAAAACGGTTTTGGGGCGTTTTTTTTGCTATGCTATATGGCATCTGCGATAACCCGTAACCGGATTCCCGCCAAGTTGATGAGTTCCGGGCGGAGGAGAAATCGCAATGGATCTAGCAAAACGGACGGAGGTGAACGTCTGTGAATTATGCCTGTGACGAATGCGGTTTTGTGTTTCGGCGGATAGGGGCCGTGGAACGTTGCCCGATCTGCGACGGTATAAAGCTCAGGGAAGCCAACCGACAGGAACAAGATGCGTTGGAAAAATGGATCGCGAAAGAAAGAGGCGAAGAAAACAGACAGGAAAAAAAGAAGGAATAGCTTCGCGGCTCGGTTTCCTTTGAAAGGGAAAGACAAACGAAACGAACCGCTTTTGTTTAAAATACAACGAGCAGCAGCATTTTGAAGCGATTGTCGGCGGCGACGGCATGCGGAATTCCGGCAGGCATCACAATGGTTTCCCCGGCGGAAAGCGAATACGTGTCGTCGCCGATCGTAATGCGCGCGGAGCCCTCGATGATCGTAACCATGGCGTCGCCGTCCGATTTGTGGGAGCTGATCTCCTCTCCGGCGTCAAAGGAAAAGAGCGTTACGCTGACGGCGCTGTTCTGGGCTAACGTGCGGCTGACAACCTGCCCTTCGTGATAGTCCACGAGCGAGCCGAGCTGCAGAACCTTTGAAAACGCAATGTTTTTCAGCTTGTCCAAATGAATAACCTCCTGTTTCTGTCCTGACCTGATGTCGGGCGTTTTTGCCGGTCATGGACCGGCTTTTTCCAAAACGCCTTCTCCTCAGTTCAATCGGATTACTATTTGCCGTATTTGGAAATGATTATACAGAACCGAAGGTGGAAATGCAACAATTGAAAGCAAAGAAGGCATAGCGGGAAGCACGGGAGCCGGTCGTATACGACCGGCTCCCGTGCGTTCACAGGAATAAGACTTTAGCGGGGGTTCCGAAACGGCATTTCATATGAGGCTATCCGCATGGAACGATTGTGAGGTATCCTGCGCCGAAAGGGTGGGAGCTCCCTTCGAAAATCCTTAAGCTTCCGAATAAGGATTCGCTTGACAAGGCCAGTCTATTGGTTTAGACTGGAATCAGTCTAAACCAATAGACTGGAGGAAAAACCGTGAAAAGGGAAATCGTACTGAGCAACGCGGATTACCGTCTGCTGGATATTGTATGGCAGGCACAGCCTGTTGCGTCGCCGGAGCTTTGCCGGCTTGCGCAGGCGAAGCTCGGCTGGAAGCGAACCNNTACCGTAATCAGGCGCCTGTGCGAGAAAGGGTACCTGAAAAGTGAAGCGACCATCGTCACCGCGCTGATTGACCGGGAACAGGTCCGGCGCGCCGACGGGCGGCAGGTGTTGGAGCGCAGTTTCGAAGGGTCCCTGCCTAAATTCATTGCGGCCTTTTTAGAGGGAGGAAAGGTCAGCGACGAAGAAGCGGCGGAGATCGAGCGGATGCTGGAAGCGTACAGAAGGAGGCCGTGATGAAAGAGGCCCTGCTGTACGAGCTCATTTTCAAAATACTCAATATGAGCATCACCGCGACGTTTATGACTTTGGCGGTCATCCTTCTGCGCCTGCTTCTCAGAAAAGCGCCCAAGTGGATTTCCTACGCGCTTTGGAGCGTGGTGCTCTTCCGTCTGATCTGCCCGGTTTCCTTCTCCGCGGCGTTTTCCCTGTTGGGCGGCATCGGCGCGCCCGCCGCGGAAAGCGGGATTGTTTCCTATATCCCTGAAAACATTGTGCATACGGAGTATCCCCGGGTCGATCTGATTATCCCGCGCGTGAACGAGGCGATTAACGACTCCCTGCCGAAAGGAGAGGAGCAGCTTGTCGCCGATCCGCTGGAATTCCCGGCGGCGATTGCCGTTTTTATCTGGTTTCTCGGTCTGATCGGCATGCTCGGATACGGCGTGGGGTCTTACCTATTGCTCCGTCGGAGGGTTTCCGACGCCACCCGTTTGGAGGGAAACGTGTATGAAACGGACGCCATAGCCTCTCCCTTTGTGTTCGGACTGCTCAGGCCGCGGATATACCTGCCCGTCGGGCTTTCGGAGCCGGAACTCGGATACGTGCTGCTGCACGAGCGGACGCATATCCGGCGGCGGGACTATCTCATCAAGCTTCTTTCGTTTCTCGCCCTGTCGGTGCACTGGTTCAACCCCGTCATCTGGCTTGCCTGCCGGCTCATGAGCCGGGACATGGAGATGAGCTGCGACGAGCGTATTATCCGGGATTTAGGCCGCGATCAAAAGGCGGATTACGGCGCGGCTCTGTTGCGCCTGAACGGAAAGCGCCCCATTTTAGCGGGAAGCCCGCTGGCCTTCGTAGAAAGCGGAGCGAAAAAACGTATCAGAAACGTGCTGCGCTATCAAAAGCCCGCGTTCTGGATTGTCGCGGCGGCTGTTGGATTGGCGGCCGCGGCGGCGGTTTGCCTGCTGGCAAATCCGGCTTCCCGCCCTGCCGGGGAGAAATTCGAAACCGGGTATTCCGCGGTCGCCGGAGGCGGGTCGGATTACGACGGAATTGAAATGACCATGCGGGAGCTGAAATTAGACGCTGTTCCGACGATTCTTACCGTGACATGGAAAAACAATTCCGACGCCGCGGTTACGTTCGGGGATTCCTATTGGATTTACCGGTATGAAAACGGGAAATGGGTCAGCTGCGCGACGGAAACGGATATCGCTTTCGACGGCATCGGCTATTCTCTGCCTCCCGGGGAAGAGAAGGTAAAAAACTATTATAATCACAGCTTCGACCTCTCCCGGACGGGACGGTATCGCATGGAATCCTCTTTCATTTTAGATAAAGATATTCCGATAACGGAGGACAAGGAGCTTAAGGTATGGCTCGAGTTTGAAATCAGCGGGAAGGCCCACNNGCCGTTGACAAAGTCTTATATATAAACCCGCTGCGTTTCTCCTATCATGTGGACGAAACGGGACGCGTCTACGCGCCGCAGCTTTTTGCGGTGGAAAAGAACGGCTTTCGCGTTTCCGATTCGGAAAGCTTTCGGGAACACGCCGTTTTTTCAAATATCGATTGGCGGGCGGAAGCATTGGATCTGGAAGCGTGGTACGGCATGTTTCAAAATTATGGCGTCGACGTCGGAGGCTATGCGTCGCGCCTGATGTACGAGATTGCGGAGGATTACAGGCTGTATCGGTTTGACGGCGAGGTATGGCTTGCCGAGTTGAACGGCGGAAAGCTCTGGACCTTGTACAAGCTGAAAAAGACGGAATACTCCCCGTCCGATATCACGGGACCCGTAATACCGGAAAACGAGACCGTGCGCGTGGATTCCCCGGACGGGAGTTACCGCGCCGAGGCCTACGGAACGAATCGGGACATTACGGCCGGCGGCATGTATCCCTACGAAG
>DCTG01000213.1 GCA_002329245.1 Clostridiales bacterium UBA1446 | reverse complement strand
CGTAGCCGGAAGAGAGCTTCGCGACGGAGTCCGCGATTTTGTTGTTCGCCGAGGTGTAGGAATTGAAGGTGTCAAGCGCTGTGTTGTTGGTATTGATACGCATGTTGTTTTCCTCCTTGAATTTTGTTTCAGAACGGTATCCGTACCGATCTGTTCGGGGAAGATGGAACCGCCGGACGGCGCCTTTCCGGGGACGCAAATTCTCCTTCAAACCCTATANNTTTCGGGAGCCGACTTTAGTCTCGATTTTATTTCGCCGGAATTTTGCTTCAATTTGGGCGCTAAGGAGCCTGGAAATCCGCGAAAAAACGCCCGTGCGCATAAAATACCAAAAATATATCGTCATATTCGGAAGCAGACTTTAGCGGAAATTTTTCGTCCTTCGGCAAATATCGACAATAAAATAACAAAAAAATCACGCAAAAAGAGCAATAAATCATTGGAAACGCTTGACTTTCGAAAAAAATTATACTATGCTAAAAAAGCCCAAAAAAAAGCAAAAAAAAACTAAAAAATAATCGATCTCAAAATTTCATAAGAAACACAAGTGATAATGGCAAATCTATTGAAAAATAGAGACGCAAAGCCAAGGGTCTAAGGTTTCGCTTCCGTCGGGAGCGGCGCTATGACAGCCGGTTACCAAATTGTTGTTTTGAGAGAACGAAGCATTTAAGGAAAAACGTCTCCGATTGCGTTTTTTCGTAAGTGCTCTATTTCGTCGACTCAGGAAACCGTTTAGGTAACTAAATGGTTCCTTTTTTATACCTTAAAAAGGGAAAAATGTTGAACTGTGTGCTTCGGAAGCAAATTGCATCCGGGAGATAAGAAAAGACCGTAAATAGCATTGGGGGGCCTTGTATGGGAGAGTTTTTCAACACGGTGAGAAGGCAGATTTCGGAGTTTTTGGAGAAAACCGATAAAAAGAAAAAGATCGTTTTGGGGGTAACCGCAGGCATGCTGCTTTCGGCGGTTGTGATTTTTTCTCTTTTGCTCGGAAAGGTCGAATACGAGGTGCTCTATACGGGACTGGAGCAAGAGGAAGCCGGTGAAATCATGGCGCTTCTGAAGGAAAAGGCTGTCGAGGCGAAAACGGGCGGTCCCAGTACGATTTTGGTGCCCTCGAAGGATGCGGATGCGATCCGGATGGAGCTGGCCGCGGAGGGATATCCGGAGAGCGGTTTAAACTACGATATTTTTTCCGGCGCTTCGTCCTTCGGCATTACCGACCGGGAGATGGAGGCTTACACGCAGTATCAGCTTCAGGAAAACCTGCGAACCACGATCCTGAAGCTGCAGAAAATCAAAGACTGCATCGTGATTGTGAACCTGCCGTCCAAGTCTGTTTTTGTGCTCTCCTCGAACNNAGCGGCCCGCCTCCGCCTCGGTGATGCTTGAGGTGAAGAACGGGGAGAAGCTGACGAACGCGGAGGTCAGGGCAATTGGGGAACTGGTTTCCAAAAGCGTGCCGGATCTGGAACTGGAAAACGTCAGGATCGTGGATACGGAGATGAATCTGTATGATCTGACCAGCGAGGAACAGCAAGGAGTCTATACGACCACGCAGTACGAACTGACCCGGCAGGTAAAAAGTGCGCTGTCGCAGCAGGCTCTGGCGGTTTTGGAACCGGTGTTCGGCGCGGATAACGTTTCGGTTGCCGTCAACGTCGTGCTCGATTTCGACAAGCAGACGGTCAATTCCGTCAAATTTGAAACTCCCGTCGAGGGAGCGGAAAACGGCCTTGCGGTCAGCATGGAAGAGCTCTATAAAAAGACGCTTGGAGACGGCGCGGCGGAGGGAACCGGCGGAACGGACAGCAACGGGGTGGCTGCGCCGGAATACCTGTATACCGAAGAAGCTCTTCGGGATTACAGCACGATTTCCAGAACCGTCAACTATGAGCTCAATGAAACGAGGACGCAGATCGAAAAACAGCAGGGAAGTATCGGCGAGCTGTCCGTCGCCGTCCTGATCAACAGTGAAAACTATAGGGACGAGTACGAAGAGAGCGTTCGGAACTTGGTGGCTATGGCGATCGGCGTGGACGACGATTATATCTCTGTGGAGAACATGCCGTTCCAGCCGAAGGAGGACAGCACGCTTTCCGATCTCATGGCGGAGCGGAATTCGGCGGCCAATCTGATGCGGAACAAGGAACTGGTGCAAACCGGGATCATCGCCGTGGTAGCCATGCTCGCGCTTATCCTCCTCTTCCGCTTTTTAAACAGGCTCGTGCACAAATCCCATCTTTCCGCGATTGCGCTCACGCCGGAAGGAAACGAGGTGGATCNNGTGGATCTTCTGACCTATGAAGGGGCAGCGGATTCGGAAGAACAGGAAGATTTGGCTGAAATTCTGAAGAAACCTTCCTGCGCGGAAAAAATCGAAAAATTCATCGACAAAAACCCGGAGGCGGTCGCGCAGCTGCTGCGCAACTGGCTGGTTGAAGATTGAGGTGGATAAAACATGGGAAGCGCTTTAACGTCAAAAGAGAAAGCCGCGACGCTTCTGATTTGTTTAGGGGAGACGTATGCCGCGTCGTTGTACCGGCATTTGACCGAGGATGAAATCGAGCAGCTGACCCTGACGCTGTCCAGTATGGAGAGAGTGGACGCGAAACAAAAGGAAGCGGTATTGAAGGAGTTTTATGAAATCTGCCTCGCGCAGGAGTATATATCCGAAGGCGGGATTGCCTACGCGCGCGCGATATTGGAGATTGCGCTTGGAGGCAACAAGGCGGACGAGCTGATCAGCCGCCTCTCCAGCTCCCTGCAGGCAAGGCCTTTCGACTTTATCCGGAAGGCGGATTCCATGCACATCTTCAATTTGGTCTATAATGAAAACCCGCAGACAATCGCGCTCATTCTTTCCTATGCGGAACCGAAACAGGCCTCCGAAGTAATCGTCAACCTGCCGCCGCAAACACAGATTGAGGTCATCAGCCGAATTGCGAATATGGGCAGCGTGCAGCCGGAATTCGTCCAGGAGGCGGAACGGATCTTTGAGCGGCGGCTGGCTTCCTTAGGGGCCTCCGACAAGATGGTCGTCGGCGGCATCAACTCCGTCGTACAGATCATCAACGCAATCGACAGAGGAACGGAAAAGTTCATTTTGGAAACCTTGGACGCGCAGGACAGCGAGCTCGCGGACGAAATCCGCAAGCGGCTGTTCGTATTTGAAGACATTTCGAAGCTTTCCAACCAGGCGATCCAGAGAGTGCTCAAGGAGATCGACAACAACGACCTCGCGCTTGCCCTGAAGGGGGCCACCGAAGAGGTGAAGAAGAGCGTCTTCAACAATATCAGCAAGCGGCTCCAGGAAATGATCGTCGACGACCTGGAGGTTATGGGTCCCGTTCGCGTGAGGGATGTGGAGGCGGCTCAGCAAAAGATCGTGAATGTGATCCGGCAGCTTGAGGACGCCGGCGAGATCATCGTCGCCAGGGGAGAAGGAGATGACTTGATTGTTTAGAATCGACAAGGCTTTCGTCGCATATGAGCGGACCGAGCACGTTTATACGAACGTCGATCTGGAGTCGCAAAAAGACCTACAGGTGAAAAAATTAAGACCCGTTCAGACGGAGGAGGAGCGGCAGAAGGAAAGGCAGCGGTTTTTGGACCAGGCGAAAGCGGAGGCGGAGGTGATTGTGTGGGAAGCGAAGGAGCAGGCGGCACAGATTGCCGAGGCGGCCGAACGGGACGCGGCGCAGATCCTTCGTCAGGCGCGGGAGGAGGGCTACGCCCAGGGGCTGGAAAAAGCCGCGGAAGAGGCGAAGCTTTTCAGAAAACAGGAAACGGAGCGATTGGAAGGTCTGCTTTCCAAAATCGAGCAGGCCAGAAACTCGGTCATTGACGAGCTGGAACAGGACATCGTTTCTCTGATTCTTCAAATTGTGAAAAAAGTCATTAATATTGAGATGGAAAAAGACGATAAGATATTTGAAGACATGATGCAAACCGCGCTTGCAAGGCTCCGGAAAGAGGGAAAAATCGTCATCCGGATGAGCCCCGAAGAGTACCGGAACTTCAGTTCTCCCAACGCGCAGTTTGTCATCCNNCCAGGCGGCGATTGTGGAAGAACCCCTGTTTGGAAAAGGCGATTTGATCGTCGAGTCCGAAGGGGAGACCATCAACGCCGGCGTCGATTCCCAGCTGAGGTATATTGAGCTTGCCTTCCGGGGCCAGGGTAACATCGCATGAAAACGATCAACCTGAAAAAATACGGCGAAATCCTCGGAAATCTCGACCCCCTGGAGTACGGCGGAAAAGTGATGAAAATCATCGGGCTTACCATCGAGTCCAACGGGCCGGCGACAAAAATCGGCGATATCTGTCGCGTGTACTCCTACGCGGGCGACAAGTACATCGAGGCCGAGGTGGTCGGTTTCAAGGATCAGAGAGTGCTTTTGATGCCGCTGGGGAAATTGGAAGGAATCGGGCTGGGAAGCCGCGTCATTTCCACGAACCGTCCGTTCGAGATTGCGGTGGGAGAAAAACTGATCGGCAGGGTGCTCGATGCGCTCGGAAACCCGATCGATCATAAGGGAGCGATCAAGCACGCCTGCTATTATCCGACGGAAAACGAGCCGCCAAGCCCGCTTTCCAGAAGAAGAATCAGCGAAATCCTGCCCATGGGAATCAAGGCGATTGACGGCCTGCTTACGGTCGGCCGGGGACAAAGGCTTGGCATCTTCGCGGGCAGCGGCGTCGGGAAAAGCACCCTTCTCGGAATGATCGCCCGGTATGCCGTCGCCGACGTGAATGTCATCACGCTTGTCGGCGAGCGCGGCCGCGAAGTCAAGGAGTTTATCGAAAGGGATTTGGGCGAGGAAGGCCTTAAAAAATCGGTTCTTGTCGTCGCAACCTCGGACCAGCCGGCCCTCCTGCGGCTTAAATCGGCGATGGTCGGAACGGCGATTGCGGAATATTTCAGAGATCAGGGCTACAACGTGCTTTTGCTGATGGATTCGCTCACGCGCTTTGCCATGGCGCAGAGAGAAATCGGCATGGCGGTCGGGGAACCCCCGATTTCCAGAGGATATCCGCCTTCGGTCTATTCGCTCCTGCCGAAACTGTTGGAGCGCAGCGGCATGTCGGATAAGGGCTCCATAACGGGACTGTATACGGTTCTGGTGGAGGGAGACGACATGAACGAACCGATTTCCGACACGGTAAGAGGGATCTTGGACGGACATATCGTGCTCTCCAGGTCGCTGGCCGCCGCCAATCATTATCCGGCAATCGACGTGTTGTCAAGCATCAGCAGAGTTATGTACGACCTTGTTTCCACGGAACAGAATGAGAACGCCGGGGTGCTGAAAAACAAGCTTGCGGTGTACCGGGATGCGAAAGACCTGATCAATATCGGCGCGTATCAAAACGGTTCCAATCCATCCATTGACTCCGCAATTTCTCTGATGGGACAAATAAACGCTTTCCTGCAGCAGGAAAGAGACGAAAGCTTTACCTATGAAGAAACGATCCGGTCCCTGGCGGAAATTGGGGGGACGACAAGTTGAAGAAGTTTGTCTTTTCTTTGCAGTCGGTTTATAAATACAAGCAAACGCAGCGGGATCAGAAGCAAAACGAGCTGGCCAAGGCGCAAAACAAGCTAAACGAGCTTCGCGAGCGGGAAAAAGAACTGATTCACAAGCTGTCGGAAAACGCAAGGCAATATGAAAACGAATTAAATACGGGGATGAGTCCTGTCCAGATCGCCTGGTACGACAATTACACGGTATTTCTGAATCATCGGCTTGCCAAGCTTGCCGTTCTGATTCGGGACGCGGAGCGGATCGCGGAACTGAAAAAGTCGGAACTTGTGGCGATCATGCGGGAGATCAAAACGCTGGAAAGACTCAAAGAGGAACAGTACCTGACCTATCTGGAAGATTCCGCGAAGGAACAGGAAAAGGAATTGGGCGATCTTATGAGCTTTCAAAGCACCGGTGAGAAAGGCAATTTGATCCCCGAAATGGCATAGACCAATCAACCCGCAATGGAGAATCAAAATGCAGAAGGAACAGGGGAAAAACCAAACGGAACAGCCCAAACGGGGAAAATCCAAAGGGAAACCGATGGTATGGATTGCCCTGAGCGTAACGGTGCTGGCCGTGGCAGCCCTGTTTTTTTTAATCCTTTTCAGGAACCTTTTCGGGGGAAGAGACCTGCTTGTAACCTGGCTGGTATCGCAGGATCCTGCCTATCAGACCGTCGCAGACCGGGAAAATCGGGCGGCGCTGCGCGAGGAGGAGTTGGAAAAGCGGGAATCGGAGCTGGAGGAGAAGGAAGCCGCTGCCGCCAAACGCGAGGCGGAGCTTGAGAAAAAGCTCAGCCGGGCAAACAGTATGGCAAACCGTTTGGCCGCGGTTTCCGAGTCGCACCGGGAGCAGATGCAGTGGTTGGGCGATATTTATTCCGCAATGGAGCCGGAACAGGCTGCCCGGGCGATTGAAACCCTGCCGGATGTCGGGGATATTGCGCTCGTTCTGTACTATATGGACGAGAAAAGTATCGTCGAGGTCATGAACTGCATGGACGCGAAGCTTGCGGGCAAGGTTACGAAATACATGCTCGAGTAGCATGTTTTTCATAATAACAACAGATGGAAGGAGGTGAGAGATTGATTACAGCTGCTCAATTGGACATGATATGCCTCACGGCGGAGCGCGGTGGAACAGAGAAAAATGAAAAACAGGCCGGGCTGTTTGAAAAGCAGTTATTTCTATTGACAGAGGATGCCCCCTCCCCCGGGACCGATCGGACAACGGTTGGGGAAGCAGGGGAGGAGAGCCGGGAAGAGAAAAACCGGATGAAACAGGGAGAGAGTCCGGAAGCGCTTGCCTTCCTGCTCGGGTGGAGCCGGACCTGGGACGCGAAGGCGCAGGAGCAGCCCGTCCCAAGCGGGGAGCGGAATATGACGGAACCCGCGCGGGAAGCGGTCGCCGCTATTTTCGAGGGGAGATTTGACACAACCGATACGGATATCGGACTGCCGGCCGGAGAACCTGAGATGGGGATTCCGGTTGGCGGGGAGGAAGCTGAGAAAACGGCACGGATGCCAACCATGGAACTTCAAAGCGATAGCGCGGTACAAAAAGAAGAAAACCCAGGCAGCTATCCGTGCCCCTTGGAAAATACCAGCGAACAGAAATGGGATCAGACTTCTGCGCTCGCGAGGGAAATTGCGAGACGGGTGGAAGGCGGAGCGCCAAATGCCGAAGCCGAACCTGCCTCAGCCCCGGCGGGGCGGAACCACGAAACCGCGCCTCCGGCTGCGGGGTATCAGTTGGAGGCAGCGGACGACGCCGCTTCAGCAAAGGCCGCGCTGGCGGAAACGCCCGCGGACGAACCGGCGTTAGCTCCGGCGGAGCATTCTATGCTGCGGGAAAAAGCGGCGGGCACCCCCGCCGCGGCGCCGGCAAGAAACGATGCCGGGATACCGGTTCAGCCGGAGGAGAGCCTTGAAACGGTGTCCGGTGAATTTTCTCTCCCGGTCGACCGGGAAAACCGTGCCGCTGCGGAAAAGACGGAAACTAAGTCTGAGAAGGGGGCCGTTCCCGAAGCGGACGAAGCCGTTAACTCCGAAGAGGTATTCCGCGCCGGCGGACATGAAAAGGAGCAGACGGAGGAGTTTTCGTCCGAGCAGTCCCGGGAAGGAATCGAAAGCCTGGATGCGGAAGGTTTCAAGCCTTTGCAGAGTTCGGCTTCCGTTTCCCAGCGGGCGCAGGCCGCCGAAAGCGGGAACGCGGCGGAAACCGCGGCTGCGCAGGCCCTTGAAAAAATAGCCGATACGATTATTTCATTCAAGAAAGAGCCGAAAAGTTTCGAAATATTACTTGAACCGGAACGCCTCGGAAAGCTTTCCATCACCCTGACCTTAGGGAAAGAGGGCATCTCGGCGCAAATCCGGACGGAAGACGCCGGCGTGCAGAACGCCCTTGCCGGTCAGATCGGTCAGCTCGTGGAGCGCCTCGCGGAAAACGGAATACAGGTGGAGAACGTGGATGTCTTCTGCGAAGATCTCAGCCGGGACTCGAACGGCCGCGGTTCCGACAACAGGCAGAGGGAAGGCAAACCGGGCAAATGGATACCGGTTGCGGCGGAAATCGGCGGCGTGGTTCCGGAATTCTATTTCGCCGGCGTCGAACCGGACGGAGCTGAGAGCTCGGTCGTTTACCGGGCCTGACAATCAGGAGGGAAATATGGCATCGGACGTCTTAAACGCGGTTTCCTTGGCGGCGGCCAATGAATCCTCGCAGTCAAACTCAAAAAGCAAGGTTTCAAATTTAGGCGTTGATTCCGATATGTTTCTCAAGCTTCTTGTGGCTCAGTTTCAGTATCAGAATCCGCTCGAGCCGCAAACGGACACCCAGTTCGTGTCCCAGCTCGCGCAGATGACCACATTAGAGGAAATGCGAGATATGTCCGGCAGTATGGCGGCTTCTCAGGCTTACGGTTTGGTCGGGAAATATGCGCACGCCCAAACGATCGATACCGCTGCGGGCAGCCGTACGGAGCATTTCGGTATCATTCACAGTATTCTATATAAAAACGGCGCGTATTACGCGCTGATCGGAGAAAAAGCGGTCGACATCGGCGATATCCGGCAGATCATGGATCCGGACATGTTGGATAACGATACATCAATCGCCGATGCGGCTAATCTGATCGGGAAAATCGTGACGGGGACCTACGAGGACGAAGAGGGACAAACGCGCACGATAACCGGCAGGGTGGAGGGCATATCATCCGAAAACGGCCGCCTGTCGGTCAAAATCGGCGACGTTCTCCTTCCCCTGGACGCCATCGTCAACGTCAGCCAGACGGCTGCCGGCGACGAACGGACCGGGGAAGCCGAAGAAGATCCAAACGGCACAGAATAAAGGAGGATAAAACTTATGATGCGTTCACTTTTTTCCGCGGTGTCCGGCCTGAAAAACCATCAGACGGCTTTGGACGTTGTGGGTAACAACATAGCAAACGTCAATACGATAGGGTTTAAAGCAAGTTCCGTTGTCTTTTCCGATATCTTCAGTCAGACGATCAGTACGGCCACGGCTGCGAGCGATACCATGGGCGGAACCAACGCCAAACAGATCGGTTTGGGTGTTACAATTGCGGGCATCAAGACTTCTACCAAAGAAGGCAGCACGCAGAGTACGGACAGTACCCTCGATTTTTCGATCGACGGCGAGGGGGACTTCATTATCCAGGCTGCGGACGGCAGCTATAATTATTCCAGATACGGCAGTTTCCAGGTCGATTCCAGCGGCTATTTGGTAACGGACAACGGCGAGCGCGTCTTGGGAGAACTGACGACCGATCCCACGGCTACGGACTTCAGCGGCGACCTGAGCAGCTTGAGTGCCATCCGGATCGGCGGAGATAAAAGCGCGGGCGAAAATTATACCGATTATGCAATCGACGCCAACGGCTTTGCCACCGCCTATGATCTGGATACGGAGCAAACCATTGTGATCGGCAGGGTTGTCTTAGCCACCTTTGCCAACTCGGCCGGCTTGGAAAAGACGGGGCAGAGCCTCTATAAGGAGTCGGCGAACTCCGGTGTCGCCATGTTGGATTACGCAAACGAAGGCTATGCCGGCGCTCTTTCCTCCGGGAGTCTGGAGATGTCGAACGTGGAACTGGCGACGGAAATGACCAATTTGATCGTAATGCAAAGAGGATATCAGGCAAGCGCGAGAGTCATCACGACCTCGGACAGCATGTTGGAGGAGCTTGTAAACCTCAAGCGCTGAGGATGATTGCTGACGTTTTGTCAGGACGGGGAGCGCCCGGCCGGTAGCCGCCGGCTTGCAGCGCGCCCGGCGGCGCCGCTGCCCTCCCCGTCTTAACCCCTAACCTGTGATGGAATTGGAGGCCGGATATGATACAGGTGACCCGGATCAATAAAGTGGACCAGTTTTGGGTCAACGAAGACCTGATCGAATTTATGGAAGATGCGGGGGACACCATTTTATCGCTGCAAAGCGGGAAAAAGGTTGCGGTCGCCGAGTCCGTCGAGGAAATCATTGCGCGTATCGACGAACGAAAAAGAAAACAGTTCTGCAGGTAAATCGGCAGAAGAATGATTTTTGTGGAGCGATGATCATGGATCTGACAACGATAATCGGAGTGCTCGCAGGAATTGCCTGCGTCACGATTAGTATCTTTATGACCGGCGATATTATGAGCTTTCTCGATCCCTCCTCCATTTTCATTGTGGGGGGCGGAGTTCTGTTCGCCACAGTCGCATCTTTCCCGATTTATCGGCTGAAAAACATGCTCAAAGCGGTTCGAAATGCGTTTAAAAAAGTAGAGATTGATTTTCAAAAGGACGTCGAAGACCTGATTAGCATGGCCAATATCGCAAGGCGCGAAGGCATTTTGTCTTTGGAAGAAACGGCAGAGGAGACGACGGATCCGTTCCTTAAAAAAGGGATTATGCTGATCGTGGATGGCTCGGACCCGGAACTCATTAAAGGGATTATGGAAACCGAGCTTGCCTTTATCAAGGAAAGGCACGCGGAAAGCCGGGCCATCTTAGATGCCGCAGCCGCCTATTCTCCGGCGTTCGGCATGATCGGCACGCTGATCGGTCTGATCAATATGCTCAAGCACCTGACCGACATGGAAGCGCTCGGGCCGAACATGGCGGTTGCGCTGGTGACGACGTTTTACGGTACGATGCTCGCAAACCTCGTGTTCAGCCCGCTGTCCAAAAAGCTGAAGGCTGTCGGCGGCCAGGAATACCTGCGCAAAGAGCTTATGCTTGAGGGCCTTCTGTCCATTCAGGACGGCGAAAACCCGAGGATTATCCGGGAAAAGCTGAATGCCTTCCTGTCCCGCGCGCAGCTGCAGGAGACGAAGGTCTCCTTGGGCGAAAAGGAAACGGAGGAGGAGAAGGTTGTCAGGCAGCAGAGCTAGAAGGAAACCGCCGGAAGAGGGTACCGGTTACAGCTGGATGGATACATACGGCGATATGGTTACGTTGCTCCTGTGCTTTTTTGTGCTTCTTTATTCCTTTTCCAGCATTGACGCGGAAAAGTGGGAACAGCTCGTTGGCGCATTTTCTGGCCAGAAGTCGACCTCCATTACGGTATTGGATCCCAATACCGTAATGGACAACGAAATAAAAGTTGAAGGGGTACAGAAAACGGGAGAATCGGCGGAGAACGAAGAGAGCCAGGCCAATGTGCAGATCAATGAGGAAGCCTTCGACAGGCTTTATAACGAAATACGCACCTACATTGCCTCCAACCAGCTGGAGGCGCACCTCATGGTGAAAAAAGAAGGAGACGTAATCCTGCTCCGATTCACGCAAACGCTGCTGTTTGATTCGGCCAAAGCGGTGCTCCTCGAGGAAGGGAAGCCGATTTTGGATCACATCATCGTCATCCTGAGCAGAAACTTAGATATTATCAAAATGATCCGCATTGAAGGACACACGGACAATGTTCCCATTCATACGGAACAGTTCAAGGACAATTGGGAGCTGTCCATGGCAAGAGCGGCCACGGCGCTGGAATACTTTATCCGTTCGAAGAAAATCGATCTGGACAAGATGTCGGCCGTGGCATACGGAGAGTACCAGCCGGTTGCGACAAACGACACTGTTGAGGGAAGAGCCATGAACAGGCGGGTGGATTTTGTCGTTGAAAAAATGAACGAAGAGGGATAGTTTTATCTCTCAGACATTGGGAGAGAAGTCCGACATGAAGAAAAAACTGTTAATCATCATTCTTGTCATCGTGCTGGCGGGTGGAGGAGCAGCCTACTATTTCCTTGTTTACCAGGGTGGAGAAGCGGAGGAAAAGCTCTACGCCTATGTGCCGGGGGACTATTTTGTAACCAATGTGAAGGACAGCGGAAAACTGTTCAAGGTAACCGTTGTTTTGATGCTCAACGAGGAGAAGCTCCAGGAAAAGTTGGAGGATAAAGAGTACATCATCAGAGATTCGATTATTCAGAAACTGAGGCAGCTGACCGAAGCGGATATAAAAAGCCAGGACATTCAGAACAAGCTGCGGGACGAGATAAAAAATAAGCTGAATGCCGATTTGGGGATAGACAATATCGTCAAGGTATACTTCAACGATTTTGTCATGCAGTAACCGATGCCAAAGCTGCGCCTTCAGGGCAGGCTGCCGAAAAGGCCCGATTCTCACGCGGTTCTGAAGTCCCCTCATATAACGGGCGGATTGAACGGGGAGCGGGCAGAATATTCTGAAAGCGCAAAGGGGTGATTCCCATGGCTGAAATATTATCGCAGGCTGAAATAGACGAATTGATCAATGAGCTGGCCGTGGGCGCCGTCAATGAGGCGAATGAAAAACAAGGTGACAACCTTCTTCACATAAAACCTTACGATTTTAAGACGGCAAACCGTTTTCCAAAGGAACAGATCCGTACGATCAATATCGTATTTCAGAATTTTACACAGCTACTGGCGAATTATTTTACCGGAATATTCCGGGTCAGCTGCGAGATGGAAGTGCTCTCCATCGAAGAACTGACCTTTAACGAGTTTAACAACGCGCTCGGGACTCCCGTGGTTTTGGCCGTATTCAACGCGCCTCCCTTGGACGGTTCCCTGTTGATGCAGATGTCCGTCGAGGTTGTGGACGCCGTGATCGGACGTCTCTTAGGAGGAACCAGCACCAAAATGGACTCCAAAAAGACGTTCACCGCCATCGAGCTTTCCATTTTGGAACGGGTCATCCGGCAGATGTTCCATAATTTCGACGAAGCCTGGACAAAGGTAATCAAGCTCAAATCGAATTTGGAGCGTCTGGAAACAAGCAGTCAGTTTGCGCAGATTATCGATTTGAACGAAGCGACGGCGGTTGTCACGATCAATGTGAGAATCGGAGAGGATACGGGCGTAATCAGCGTCTGCATTCCCCATATGGCGATCGAGCCGGTGGCCAAGCAGCTCAATACGCGCTCCTGGTTTTCCGGCACGCAGAACCGGAAGGTAATGCCGAAGGTGGATTACCTGCAGAAAAAGGTGTTTAACACGTCCGTCCCGATCTATGCCGTATTCAACAATACGACCGCAACCGTCTCGGATATCGCAAAGCTTCAGGTGGGAGACGTCATTCAACTGGAGCATAAGGTCGGTCAGCCCCTGATCGTCAAGCTCCAGCACATACCGAAGTTTCATGCTTCGATTGGCAGAAAAGGAAAGAAATACGCGGTAAAAATTGAAAGCGTGCTAAAGGGGGAAGATCAATAATGAGCAACCTGTCACAGGAAGAAATCGATGCTCTGTTAAACGGTGGAGCTTCCTCCGCGGTTGGCGGTGCCGGCAAGACCGGCGAACAGGATATTTCATCCTATCTGAAAGAAGCGGAGCAATCCGGAACCGGTGTTCAGAATACCGATCCCGATACGGATGCCTCTGAGAACCGGGAAACAAGGGAAATGTATAATTTCACCGAGCTGGAAGAGAAGCTTCTGAAGCTGGACAAAAGCGGGCAGCACCTGACGCCTGCGGACAAGGATGTCCTCGGCGAGGTCGGGAATATTGGCATGGGGGCTTCCGCCACCACGATGTATTCTCTTTTGGGCCGAAGGGTGACGATCACAACACCGCAGGTTCATGTCTATTCTTCTCAGGAAGTTCTTTCGGTGTATGAGTCTCCCTTTGTTTTGGTTACCGTGGAGTACACAAAGGGAATCCATGGGAAAAACCTTCTGATCCTGAGAGAGTACGATTCGCTTCTCATTACCGATCTCCTGATGGGTGGGGACGGGAATGTCAGCCTGGAAGAAACGCCTTTGGACGAAATGCATCTGAGCGCAATCAGCGAAATCATGAATCAGATGATCGGTTCGGCCGCGACATCTCTTTCCAATATGCTCAAGCGCCCGATTGACATAACGCCGCCCATAGCGGTTCGCGTCCAGAAAAATACGGATGTGAGCAAATATCTCGACGGATCGCAGCTTGTCGTAAAGGTCAGCTTCGACATGGAAATCGAGGGAATGCTCAAGAGCAAGATCATGCAGCTGATGACCATTGAGTCTTCCAAAGAAATCGTGAACGCCATGATGGGCACCGGCGAGCAAAGCGCCGGCGCGGCAAAACCCAAGGCTCCGGCCCCGCCTGTTGTGGAAGCCGCGGCTCCTGAAAAACCCGCGCCGGCCGCGGAGAGACCGCCGCAGCGGCAGGAGAAGGCTCCTGAGCCGAACCGAACCGTAAATGTAAAACCGATTCAATACCCGTCGTTCCAGGATGAGGATATCCCTCTGGCCGTAAAAGAACCGCCGAAGAACATCGACCTGATCAGCGATATTCCGCTTCAGGTTGCGGTGGAGCTCGGGAAAACGCAGAAAAATATCAGCGAGATTTTGAATATGGGAATCGGATCGGTTATCGTATTGGACAAGCTGGCGGNNTGGTCGAGGTTGTGGTGAACGGAAAATATATCGCCCGCGGGGAGGTCGTGGTGATCGACGAAAACTACGGGGTGCGGATCACAGATATCTTCATGGGTCAGGAAAACAATTATATCGCATGAGGCATCGGTGCCCAGATTAAATTATTGCGCGACGGGATACATCAATTCGGCGTTCTGCTTGCCGGGAATGCGGGAGCCGTGGCCGAAGATGCGTGTGTTCCCGATAATCGGTATGGGAGCGCGGGTATACGGCGCCGCGGGATAGGAGAGGCATATGAAAACGGATATTTTACTTGAAACCGGTACGAATGAGCTTGAGGTTCTGGAATTTACCGTGGGCGGGAAAAGCTTCGGAATCAACGTTGCAAAAGTAAAAGAGCTGATGCAGCGCCATGAGGTCCGGCATTTACCGAATGCGCATCCCTGCGTGGAAGGCGTCTTTCAGCCCAGAGACGAAGTGTATACGGTGATCGACTTAGCGGCGTATCTCGGCATGCCGCCGTCAGAAGACGCCACAAAGGATATTTACATCATCGCGCATTTCAACAGCATGAAGGTGGCGTTCCATGTTCACGGAGTGGAAAGCATCCATCGCTTTTCCTGGGAGCAGATCGAAAAGCCGGATGAAATCATCTACGGAGGACAGGACGGGATCGTGACGGGCATCGTCAAGATGGGCGGGAAAATCAGCACGATCTTGGATTTTGAAAAGATCGCTTACGACATCAGCCCCAGGACGGGAATCAAGATGGAAGAAATCGACCAGATGGGCGAGCGGTCGGAATGCGACAGGCCGATTCTGATTGCCGAGGATTCCATGCTTTTGCGGAAGATGCTCGTGGAATCGCTGAACAGAGCGGGCTACTCAAACATCCTGTCCGTAACAAACGGCGCGGAAGCCTGGAGCATTTTGGCTGGTCTTCTGGAAAAGGAAGGAAAGCCTGAGGATGCCGTTGCGCTTCTGATTACCGATATTGAGATGCCGCAGATGGACGGATTGCATCTGACAAAGCGGATCAAGGAAGACAAAGCGTTAAGAAAAATCCCTGTCGTGATTTTCTCCTCCATCATTGACGAACAGATGAGCATCAAATGTAAGCAGGTCGGCGCGGACGCGCAGCTGACCAAGCCGGAAATCGGAAAATTGGTAAAGGTCATCGACGATTTGATTTGACCGCAAAGCATATCGCGGGTATTAAAAAAAGCAGCCGGAAACGCGTCGCGTTCCGGCTGCTAAGTTTATGCATCGTTTTACTGTTGCCTTGGAAAAGCACAAGCTTTTATTTGCGGCTTATTTCAAAATTTCGGTGGCCCAGTCTATGGATTCGATATAAAGCCGCGAGACGGTGCTCAGCGGAATATTGTATTTTTTCGCAATCTCCTCGACTGCATCAAAATTGCCCTGTTCATAATTTGTGATAATCCGAAGCAGTTCGGCGCCCTTGCTGTCCGTGTTTGTCAGGGAATCGGCGACGCTTTTGGAAAGCTTCGTTTTTTCGATGATCTCGGTGATGGGGGTATCCGAGAGCACATCCATCAGCGAGAAAAGACCGAGCAGGAACAGGTCTTCCCTTTGCTTCCGCATCCGGACAAATGGCGCGAGCATCTCCAAAAAATGTCCTCTGGCCAGAGACATCAGCATGAGCTCCTCCGGCTTTTCACCGGCGAGCCGCTCCAGGGTGAGCAAAGTCACATATTTTCTGATGTTGTTGATGCCCAAAATGGCAAGCGCCTGCCGGACATTCTGTATCTCATACTGTATGCCGTAATAATTGGAGTTGACAAGTCTGAGGATCCGGTAGGTCAGAACAACGTCGTTCTTTATAATGGACGAGAGCTTTTTATAGTCGATATTCGGATCCATGGCGTGGCGAATCAATTGTACCTGGGTGGCCCGGATCGGCGTCATCTTTTTTTCGTTCAGGATCTGGGGGCGGCTGAAGAAGAATCCCTGAAAGTAATGAAATCCCATGTCGCGGGCCGTCTCAAACATCTCCCGCGTTTCAATTTTTTCAGCCAGCAGGAGCACCTTGTGATTGCGCTTTATAATTTGAACGTCGTTATGAATCTGATCTAAGGATTGATTCAAAAAGTCAATTTTCACGATATCCACGTAATTGAGAAGCTGCCGGTATGACTCGTTATATTTAAAATCATCCAGCGCGATGATGTAACCCTGCTTTTTCAAATCTTTGCAGACTTTGATAATTTCCGCGTTTGGATGAACGCTTTCAAGGATTTCGATCGCCAGGTGGCTTTGAGGCAGGATGCTGGCCACCTGATTGAGCAGAAGGTTTTCCGTAAAATTGATAAAAGCGAGGCAGTTGCCGGTCAAACGCCTGATATCCATTTCCAAACTGATGGTTATGGTTTCCGTGGTGGCGAGATCGGCGTTCGCAGCGTCGTACACCCGGCTGGATTCGCTGGAACGGTGGAGCAATTCGTATCCAATTGTTTTCAAATGCCTGTTAAAGATCGGTTGCCGCGCTAGACATGACGACATTCTGTTGCACCCTATTCCGTCAAATTGCATCATAAGAAGTAATATTATATCTGTATATTAGCTCAACTAATCCGCTATAGCTTTGTTCGTTGTTTATAACAAAGATCGGAGAAATGCAATAGGCAATGGAATGATCATGAATTTTATGTTTGGCTTTGATTGACCGCGCGTTTTGCGAGCGTTAAGGCAATAAGCGGCTGTAGCCGCGAAGGCGCGAGTTGCATGCAGCGCTATTGCGAAATCATGAACTGTTTCAGCTTGGACTTGATGGCGGGGTGGATGTAATATTCCTCCGCCATTTTGAAGATCAGATTGTAATTGGAAGCCACAATTTGTTCAAGGTCTTCCTGGTCCTGAAAACCGGAACGGGGCAGCATGACGGTCAGGCCGTTCTTGAGACTTTCGTTTCCGAGGTTGTCCACCATTTCGGTCTGAAAGAAAATAAATACCGAATCCACGCCGGACGCCCGGTAAAGTCTGCTGCAGATACAGGCGGCATACCTGCATGAAATGGATATAAAGCTGTCTTCATCCCAAAAGGATATCGGTTTGACGAAAAGGATGAGGTTGGGAGCGCTGAACTTCAGCTCCACGAGCTCCATTTCATACGTTTTTGCGGATTCCCGGCAAAGCGCATTGATTTCTTCGGGAGATAAGGCTTTCCCAGTCTCTTCCGGCGCGACGGGCCCTCCGCCAAGCGAAATCGGTTCGAATTCCGCTTCCGGCTCCGGGGTATCCGCGTCGGGCTGGGGAGTCTCCGGGGCAATTTCTTCCGCCGCGTCGGCGGGATAAAGTCCGAGCAGCGCATAGGAATACGCGATTGCTTTGGTTTTTCCGTCGGGATTCAGAGCCCGGAAGTTGCCCAACAGAACGGCTTCGCTCGTATCCTGCGGAACGACGGGAGTTTGCGGGCTGCTTTTGGGGACGTCAAACCCCAATAGCCATAACGGTTCGACGCCCAATGTCTTTGCGATTTCAACGGCAACGTCCGCTTTCGGGATGCGGGAACCGAGGACATACCGGTTTAATGTCTGGGGGTTCATATTCAGCAATTCGCCGAGCTTAGCATAACTGTAATTGCGCTCTTCCATGATTTCCTTCATTCTGTCAGCAAAGTTACCGTTACGAGTCACTGATTTCAACTCCCTCCATAAGCTCTGCCTGCTTCGGCGGATGCTTCTCCAATTGGCGCAAGACATCTTTATATTTTTACATCATAACGCTTCTTTAAAAAATAAGCAAGATTGTATTGGCAATCGGAAGTAGCGATAAAACCATATGCGAAGGAATTGCCGAAGAGCTTAAGACGGAACCGCGGATATAAGCCCCGCATACCGGCGGCTTGGCCCGCTCCGGCGCGCGGCAACGACCGGTCAGCGGGGAAGGAAACGGATGGCTTCTGTAAAAAGGCTCCCCTTGGGGGAGCTGGCGCGAGCGGTTGGTTTTCGGCGCGGGGAAAGAGAGCGGGCTGCCCCTGCCCCGTCACGGGACAACGATGCTTTTGGAGAGGACATACAGGGGTTTGCGCACGCCGGGATCCGAACCGATTTTTTTAAACCCGTGTTTGAGATAAAAGCGAATGGCCGGATAATTGTCCGGAGCGCAGCGCAGCAGGAGGCGCTCGCGGTTTAATTTTCTGTACACGCTGACCGCCTCTCCCAAAAGCTGTACGCCGAGATTCTGATAGCGGTATTCGGGCAGAATATAAAGAAACGGAATCCGCCCCGCGCGAATCTGCGCGTCTTCTTCCGGACTCAGCTGCAGCATGCCGACGGGTGTGTCGTGCAGCATGGCAAAAAAAAGAGAGTCCGGGGACTGCCGCGCCGTCTCGGCGGCTTGCCGCAGGAAGCCTCCCTCGTCATAGGAGGAGAGATCTCCGTGGATCAGCTGCCACGCTTCCCGGTGGCAGGCGGAAAAAAACTCGTGGTCCTTGGCAGGATCCATGGGCAGAAACCACAGGTTGTGGTCCCGTTTCTGGTTTCCGTCGCGCCACCAGCGCTGCTGCGCAAAGGTGCTTATTTTTTCGTCTAAATGGGAGTTATCGCACAGTTCGGCAATGCGGATCGATTCCCCCTCAGCCTCCAATACGGTGACCCCGGTGTTGTCGGAGTGCGGGATCTGCCCCATTTCCGCGCAGCTGAGGTTTAAAATGCTGCTCATGAGAGCGCGAATTGCCATGCCGTGACTCGTTACGGCCACGGTTTCGCCGGGATGCGCGCGGATGATTTCCCAAAGCGCGTTTAACACACGCGCGCGCAGATGCGAAAACGATTCGCACCCCTCCACCTTCCAGAGATCCGGGTGATTGTTGAACAAATCCATCTGCTCGGGGGAGTAGCGGTTCAGCTCGCCCCAGGGGCGGTCTTCCCATGCTCCCATTTTTATTTCGCGCAGCTCCGGTTTTAATCGCACGGAAAGGCCGCGGGGGGCGGCGAGCACCCGCGCGGTTTCACGCGCGCGGAAAAGGTCGCTGGAATAAACGGCGTCTATTTTTTCACCGTGAAAACGGGCGCGAAGAGCCTCAAGCTGCAGGTAGCCGTTCGTAGTGACAAGGCTGTCGTACTGTCCCTGCGCCCGCCGGTATATATTGCCTTCCGCCTCCGCGTGGCGGATCAGATAAATCCTCGTCATTGGTCCGTCTCTTTTCCATTGATTCTTGTGTCCTTGTTACCAGGGAAGCACGGCCCCGGTCAGCTGGGAGGCGGACGCGTACCCGTGCGCCTCCAAATATCGGGCGATTCCGTCCTGAACGGCAAGCGGGGCATAGGGATCCCGGAACATGGCGGTGCCGACGGCGACCGCGTTTGCCCCCGCAAGCATCAGCTCGACGGCGTCCTCTCCGGATTGGATGCCGCCCATCCCGAGAATCGGGAGAGAAACAGCCTGTCTTACCTGCCATATCATCCGAACCGCAAGCGGCAAAATCGCGGGACCGGAAAGCCCTCCCACATTGTTTCTCAAAACCGGCCGCCTGGTGCTTATGTCAATCCGCATGCCGAGCAGCGTGTTGATAAGGGACAGAGCGTCCGCTCCGGCGTCCTCCACTGCGCGGGCAATCTGCGTAATGTCCGTGACGTTGGGCGAGAGCTTTACCATGACCGGCACGCGGGAGGCGCACTTCACCGCGGCGGTGACTTCCGCGGCCGAGGAAGGACAGGTGCCGAAGGCCAGCCCGCCCGCCTTCACATTGGGGCAGGAGATGTTCACCTCAATGAGGTCCACGCCGGCGTCGGAAAGAAGTTTTCCCATTGTCGCGTATTCTTCCGGCGAATTGCCCGAAATATTTGCGATGACGCAAAGGTCGTGCTTGCGCAGTTCCGGTAGTTCATGCTCGATAAAGGCGTCCACACCGGGATTCTGGAGGCCTACGGAGTTGAGAATGCCCGACGGTGTTTCCGCAATCCGGGGCGGGGGGTTGCCTGCGCGGGGGAAAAGGGTCAGCCNNACCGGCCGTATTCCCGGCCGAACCCGAAGGTTCCTGAGGCGGCCACTACGGGAGTTTTCAGGGAAACTCCGGCAAATGTGACGCGAAGATCAGGCATCCCAGTCCACCTCCGATGCGTCAAAAACTGGCCCGTCCTTGCAGACGTGGGCATAATCCCCG
>DCTG01000096.1:5774-7401 GCA_002329245.1 Clostridiales bacterium UBA1446 | reverse complement strand
CCGCAAGTCCGAAACGAGCGGCTCCCTGCGCGCAGTTTGCAAATACAAAGGACGAGGTCTGATAAATCGGTACGGCCCGGGCGTCGGTTGCGGGATCCGGGTTTTCCTGCCCGGCATGAAGCTGGAGGGTTTCAAATTTTAACTTTCTTTCAGGCATTCGGCTCACTCGCTTTCTTCACATCTCATATTATTCATATATATATAATATGAATTTGTACCAATATAACCCCTCTTGCCAAAAAAGTCAAGAGGGGTTTTCTAATTATTTCATCTCATTTTTTTAAACATTCAAATCTTTAGATTTTTCCTCCTGCTTCTCAAGCAGGTCCGCGAGCGTTACGCGGTCGATTACGCCGCTGATCGCCTCATCGAGCTGCTTCCACAGCTCCAACGTCGCGCATTTGTCGCAGCGGGGACATTGGTTCGGCTCGTCTTCCATGCAGGCCACCGGGACGAGGCTCCCTTCAATCTGCCGCAAAATCATGCCTGCCGTATATTCCCCGGCGGGTTTTGCCAGCCTGTATCCGCCCTGCGGCCCGCGGGTGCTTTTTACGAACCCGGCTCTGCTCAGGACGTTGATAATCTGCTCCAAATACTTAACGGATATTTCCTGACGTTCCGAAATGCTCTTGATGGTGATATACCCGTTGTCATAGTTTTGCGCCAAATCTATCATTAAGCGCAAGGCGTAGCGTCCTTTTGTCGAAATTTTCATGCGATCGCCTCCTTATTNNCCTATGGCGTAAACGAATGCTCCTCGACCTATGTTATCGTATACGCCAACATAACCGTCATAACAGGCATATACGAGCAGAGGAGGCGGCGGATTGCATCGGGAAATAGAATTCTGCCAAAAGGAAAACGGCGAAATCCCGGTTTTGGAATTTTTTCTGTCGCTAAAGCATATATCGGCATATTTCTGCTCAAAAATTAGGCATCAATATCCGCGAACCATTTTCTACTAAAATCAGCTCAAAAGTTGATCATCTTTGTATAAAAAACGGGGAAGCGATCCCGAAAGACAGCTTCCCCGTTTTATTTTTTGGCTATTACTCGGAAAACAGCGGCGTGGAAAGGTAACGTTCGCCGGTATCCGGCAGAAGAACGACGATGGTTTTCCCAGCGTTTTCGGGGCGTTTTGCAAGCTGCGTTGCGGCCCACAGGGCGGCGCCGGAGGAGATGCCGACGAGCAGGCCCTCCGTTTTGGAAAGCTCCTTCCCCGCCGCAAACGCGTCCTCGTTTTCCACGGCTATGATTTCATCATAAATCTTTGTGTTGAGAACGTCGGGCACGAAACCCGCGCCGATTCCCTGAATCTTATGCGTGCCGGGCGTTCCCTTCGATAGTACCGGAGAATCCGCCGGCTCGACGGCGATTACTTTGATATCTGGATTTTTGNNTCTCCCGTGATGGTGCCCCCCGTGCCGACGCCGGAAACAAAGAAGTCGACCTCTCCGCCCGTGTCTTCCCAGATTTCGGGCCCGGTCGTCGCCTTATGAACGGCGGGATTTGCCGGGTTTATAAATTGGCCCGGAATAAAGGCGTTCGGGATTTCCTTCGCAAGCTCATCCGCCTTCGCGATTGCGCCCTTCATGCCCTTCGTGCCCTCGGTCAGCACCAGCTCCGC
>DCTG01000096.1:214-5718 GCA_002329245.1 Clostridiales bacterium UBA1446 | reverse complement strand
GCCCGTGTTGCCGCTGGTGGGTTCAATAATGACCGAATCCGGCTTTAATAGTCCCCTCGCCTCCGCGTCGTCAATCATGGCTTTTGCGATTCTGTCCTTGACGCTTCCCGCGGGATTGAAATATTCCAGCTTGGCGATAACCGTTGCTTTGAGTTCATGCTTTTTCTCGTAGTTGGAAAGCTCCAGAAGCGGGGTGCCGCCGATGAGTTCGGTTAAGCTCTTGTAAACCTTTGCCATATCATTCCCTCCATATGATCCAAGTTAAAGACTATTCATATATGTTTAATATGATATTAACATCATATGCGCAATCCGGAAATTTGTCAAGTATTTTGAATTCCATTTTCCTATATTTTATATATGATTAATAAGCCATTGACAGGCGCCGTGTTTTCGCATATCATGTAATACATATATAATAAGTATGAAATGAGGGATTGCGCGATGAGGATATCCGCAAAAGGCCGCTATGCGCTCGCCGCTACCGTCAGCATGGCGGAGAGCCATGGAAACGGCGAATATACGACGGTTATCCGTATTTCCGAGAAACTCGGGATATCCAAAATATATTTGGAACAGGTTTTTTCCCTCCTGAAACGAGGCGGCATTGTTCATTCCGTCAAAGGAGCGCAGGGCGGCTATCAGCTTGCGCGGGCGCCGGGACAGATATCCGTTTTGGACGTTCTGGCGGCCGTGGAGCTTTCTCTATTTGAGCCCGCGGAGGAAACGGTATCCGACAAAGCGCCGGACATTGAAGCCGCCATGAAGCTTGCCGCGTTTGACGTGCTTGACGGCGCGGTGAAGCGCGCATTGGGGCAGATCACGCTATCCGATCTGGCGGCGGAAGCCGAAAAGCATAAATCGGAGGACGGGTACATGTTCTATATCTGAACCGGAGAAATACACATTATTTTATTACGGGAACTGAAATGGAAAAACGGCGGGAATGTTGAACGCAATGGCCCGGGAAACGAAAAAATTCGCAATCGTGTTTAGGGAGTAATGGGTATGAAACAGGAATTCGTCCGGAAGATTCTGAAAATAGGCGGCATGAGCTGCCCGGGCTGCGAAATGAGAATTGAAAGCAGTCTGAAAAAAATCAGAGGCGTGAAAGAGGTAAAGGCGGATTATGCGCGCTCCGCGGAGGAAGTGGCGTATGATCCGGAATGCATTTCCCTTAACAGGATTGTAAAAGCAATCGAAAAACTGGGGTATACGGTGCGAAATCAACCGAACAGTGCCGGCAAGCAAAAGGAAGAAGCCGGCAGATTTTCCGCCAAGCAATGGATTGCAATCTGCATCCTTCTGCTTGCCGGCTATTTTATCATAAAAAACACCGTCGGTTTCAACTTTATTCCCGAAATATCGCAACAGATGGGCTACGGCGTGCTTTTCGTCGTGGGGCTGCTAACTTCGCTTCACTGCGTTGCAATGTGCGGCGGGATTAATCTTTCGCAATGCGTGTCCCGCCGTTTTCCCAAACAGGAAGGGAGCAAATATTCCGGTTTCAGACCGAGTCTGCTGTATAACGCCGGCAGGGTCGTATCCTATACGATAATCGGCGGCATTGCCGGCGCGCTCGGCTCCGTCGTCGGTTTTTCCGGCGCCGCGAAAGGAACCATAGCGGTTATCGCCGGAATATTGATGATGCTGATCGGTTTGAATATGTTGGATGTTTTCCCCCAACTGCGCAAGTGGACTCCGCGCCTTCCGAAAAAATTCAGCGACAAAATCCATGCCGAAACCAGTGGGCGCGGCCCCTTATATGTCGGCCTGTTGAACGGCTTGATGCCCTGCGCCCCGCTTCAGGCGATGCAGCTTTACGCCCTGGGTTCGGGAACCGCTTTGGCCGGCGCAGCTTCCATGCTTGTCTTCAGCCTCGGTACGGTTCCCCTCATGTTCGGACTCGGCGCGTTCAGCTCCTTTTTGAGCAGCAGGTCTACGCGCCGGATGCGGACGGCGGGCGCGGTTCTCGTTGTGGCGCTCGGCATCGTGATGCTGAGCAGAGGCTTTTCCCTTTCCGGGGTCAGCCTCACGGGCGGGATCCTTCCAAACGCGAGCAACACGGACGGCACGGCGACCTTAGAGGGAAATGTCCAAACGATTACGACAAAGCTGCAGCCCCGGAGCTACTCCCCCCTCACCGTTCAAAAAGGTGTTCCGGTGCGGTGGATTATTGAGGCCGACGCCGGCGCGATCAATGGCTGCAATGGAACCATTATCATTCCGAAGTACAACATTTCGAAAACGCTGAAGCCAGGAGAGAACGAAATTCAGTTTACCCCGGACGCGGAGGGCATAATTCCCTATTCCTGCTGGATGGGCATGATACGCAGCAGCATTACGGTTGTATCGGATGATACGGATTCGTGAGAAACACCCCTCAGTCGGCTTTTGCCGANNTCCCCTCAAAGGGGAGCCTTTTTTTCGTTAATTCCCTGGCCTCCGGCGAGACGGGGAAAAAGACAGTGCGAATGTGAGAAAAGCAAGGCGCGCCGACCGCGGCGCGCCTTGCTTTTTCATATTCTTCGCCCATCATTTCATTTGCATGTTTTAATAAATAAATCCACGATTTTAGGATCAAACTGCGTACCCGCGTTTTTCTTCAATTCCGCTATGGCGCTTTCGGTATCGCAGGCGGCCCTATAGACTCTGCCGTGGGTCATAACGTCAAACGCGTCGACCACGGCCAAAATACGGCAGAGAAGCGGGATTTCCTCTCCCTTTNNCATCGTTCGTGATGCAGAAGGATATACTCGGCGACGATAGATAGTTCCGGTATATTTTTCGTGATGTGGTATCCGATTTCGGGATGGCGTCGGATTTCTTCCCATTCCTTCGGCGTAAGCCTGCCCGGTTTCTGCAGGATCTGATGATGAATCCCGATTTTCCCGATATCGTGGAGCGCCGCCAGGAGAGACAGCTCGCTTAATTCTTCATTGGACAGCTTCAGTTTTTTGCCTATGGCGAAACAGCAGTTTTGCAGCCGCTTGGAATGTTCTTCGGTTTCAACGCTGTTTTCATAAAGCGTTGCAAGCAATGTGTTCAGGATCGTGCTTCGATAGCTTTTCGCATCCAAAAGCTTATTGCGGTACATCCATCTTTCGGCCTCTTTTAGGACCTCCACCATCTTTTCATCCGGCGCTTCTTTTACCGCGTAGCCTAACGAAACGCTGACCTGCATCAGCCCCCGGCTTCTTTGAGAAAAGCTTTTTTTCATTCTCTGGACTACATTTCTTGCCGTTTGCGCACAGGCGTTCGGCAGCAGGACGAGAAACTCGTCTCCGCCCCACCGGGCAATGACATCCTCCTCCCGGCAGCTTGCTTTCAACGCAGCGGCCACTTTTTTCAGGAGCTTGTCTCCCACTGCGTGGCCAAAAGCGTCGTTTGTGATTTTCAGGCCGTTGACGTCTCCGATGATGACGGCAAGAGGCAGCTGCCGGTCCTTGTTCAGGCGTTTTGCTTCTTCTATTGCGAATCTGCGGTTATAGAGTCCTGTAAGCTCGTCATGATAGCTCATGTAGCGGATTTGTCTTTGCTGCTCCCGCTCCCGCGTGACATCCCGGAAAACCATAACCGCGCCGAACGTGTTGCCCCGCTCGTCTTTTATCGGCGCGGCGCTGTCGGCCACCGGGACCGCCGCTCCCTGCTTATTGATCAGAACCGTATGACCGGACATTTCGGTAACGCTTCCGGTCTGCAGCGCTTTGGCGATTGGATTTTCAACCGGTTTTCCCGTTTCCTCGTTTTGAAGCTTAAATACGTCGTTAAAATGCAGATTCCAAGACTCCCGCTCCTCCCAGCCGGTGATTTTCTGCGCGGCTCTGTTCATTGAGGTGATCCGGCCGTCCGTATCCGTGGTGACCACTCCGTCCCCGATGGACTCGAGCGTAAGGCTCAAAAGTTCCTTTTTGTTGCTCAGCTCTTCTTTGTACTTCTCCCGGGCCGTAACGTCAACAATGATCATATAGCAATACGCCTGATCGCCGACATGGATCGGCGAGGAATAGACGTCGACCATTCGAAGCTCTCCGCTGCTCAGGCGGTGCGGATACACATAATACTGCTCCCGATCCAGGTTCGCAAGGTGCCGCCTTTTTATTTCCTCGTGAAAAGAGGGACTGATCTCATCGATCCGCATGCTTTTCAGTTTTTCCCGGCTGTACCCGTAAAAGGCGCCGGCGGCGTGGTTTGCGCCAATAATTTGGCCTGTCAGAGGTTCAAGGAGCAGCATAACTGCGGTATGCTCCTCAAACATTGCCCGGTGAATTCTTAAGTTTTCCAGTTCTCTGGCGGATTGCATCTCCGGTGTTTTATCCTGAAAAATGACTGCGGAGCGCATATTCTCAGGCGAGTAGACAATTATCCTGCACCAACGCTTGAAAAGATCAACATACGTGGTGATGTCAACCGTTTTCCCGCTTAAGGTGGCATTGCCCAAGAACGAAATCCAGTCGAAATCATTTGTTTTCAGTCCGCTGAAGACTTCCGTCGCCCTTTTTCCGATAATTGATTCGCTTTTTATGCCGGCAATCTTTTCAAACGCGGTATTCACGTAGAGAAACACACAGTCTTCCGCCTGCCCCTGATTGTTCGTGATCAGCATTTGGTACATATATGCGTCCGGGAGGTATTGCGCAAAATTGTGCAGCTCATATTGTATGGGGCTTTCGCTCATGGATCGAATCCTTTCTCCAGAGTCGCAATTGGATAAGCAGCCATTTATAGAAATCAAGCAGCATTCCCGCAATATGATTTTGCGGGAATGCAGCCGTAAAATCCAATCAAGGCAAGCGGCAAATATCCAAGGTGCTGCTATGGTCCTTTGTGTATTAGGTTCAAAAAAAATCTTTAATCCCGGTTTTTTATTTTACCACGTTGCCCGGCACAAGTTAATAGGCACAATATCAATAGTTTTTTTGAGATTTTCGGGAGTTTTCGGCGTTATTACCGCCGATTTATCTCGAACCGGGACGCGTCAATTCCGCGTTTCGCCGCGACCGGCTCAGGCGTTTTCCTCCACAACGCACCGGAACACGCATTCGAAGCCGAAGCGTTCGTAGTCGCCCGCAGCCTCGATATAATCGCCCTGCCTTGTGACGATTACGCTAAGATAATAGTTCCCCGCCGGCAGCGCGGTCAGATACCGCAGGTCGGCGCTGCGGGAGAGTTGCTTATAATCCGCGTCGTACACGTCTATGCCGCCCGGGGTAATGCCGTCGGCACAGGAGATTTTAAAATCGTCCCGAAGCGTCACGGAGGGAAGGCTTGCGGCGATATCCGGGAGGAGGTCGGCAACACTCCTGCCGTCCGCGGAAAGCCATCCGCCCTCCCCGTAGATTTGCGCCCAAAGCCTGTTTTCATAAGGAATAATCGTTTTGCCGTTTGAGGTCACGGTCAAATGCGCGGTTTCCCCTTCCGCAGCTTCGGTTTGCGATGCGGTTCTCTGCGCTTCAAGGAAGCGGCGATACAGTTCCATTGCCGCCGCGGTGAACTCGTTCCCG
>DCTG01000096.1:0-208 GCA_002329245.1 Clostridiales bacterium UBA1446 | reverse complement strand
ATCACGTCGGTATTGGTGACGCAGACGCGCTGCCAGACCGTTTCCTCCCCGCTGTCATCCCACGCGAGAAGCAGGTAAGGCTGCCCCGTACTTCCCCATTCGGTGATCCAGTCCCCGCCGTCGATTTCCTCCAGGAGCATGCCGCCGGCTAAAACGACGTTCTCCGGATGATCGGGGCGCAGGCGGTATTCCAGCAGATACATATTTA
>DCTG01000193.1 GCA_002329245.1 Clostridiales bacterium UBA1446 | reverse complement strand
GGGAGGAGAAAATCGAGGCACTCCTTTCCGATTCCGGCATCATCCGAAACCGTAAAAAGATCGAAGCCTCGATTGAAAACGCGAAACGGTTTTTGGAGATCCAGCGCGAGTACGGCAGCTTTGACCGCTATATCTGGCGGTTTACCGATTATAAGCCTGTTGTATACAGCTATCGGTCCGTATCGGAAATCCCCGCTTCGAGCGGCTTGTCGGACCGTGTCAGCAGGGATTTGAAGGCGCGCGGCTTTCGGTTTATGGGCAGCGTGATTGTCTACTCCTATCTGCAGGCGACGGGCCTCATCAATGACCACATCGACTCCTGTTTTTGCAAACACCGAAACGAAGGGTGAACCCGGATGAAAAAAACGTTAAAAATCCTTCTCATCACAGCCGGAGCAATGATTGGGCTGTTCCTCTTGTCCGTCCTTGTTATGAATCTCTTTTTTCGAGTGAAGTACGGCGCGTTTTACGCGGCGGCACAGCGGGAATTTCGGATTCCCGGCCTTCGCGACGGCTTTACGCCTCAAGGGCTGACCCTGTGCGAAGACGGCATATTTTTAACCTGCGGGTACATGAAGGACGGCGGCGCTTCCCGTGTCTACCGGATCTGCGGGGAGGGAGGCTACATTGAGCTTCTGAAAGAGGACGGCACGCCGGACCTTAATCACCCGGGCGGGCTTGCCGTATACGGTGACTGGCTTTACCTGACGAATGAGGAGAATATCAGCGTATACCCGTTGGACGAAGTTCTCGCCGCTCCCTCCGGCGGCGCGCTTCGCCCGGTCTACCACTTCCCCGTCGGTTTCGGCGCCTCATTTGTCTACGCGGAGGCGGACAAACTGTATGTGGGCGAATTTTACCGCGAGGAGAGCTACCCCACAGACGAGACACACCACATGGAAACCGACGCGGGCGACGCACACTACGCTTTGATTGCGGTTTATCCCCTTTCCCCTGCAAAGCAATACGGCTTTGCGGCGGAGGCTCCGGAATATGTCTATTCCATCATCGGACTTGCCCAGGGCATGTGCGTGACCCGGAGTGGCAGAATCTGCATTTCGACCTCTTACGGGACGGCGGATTCCCATGTCTATCTGTACGAAGACCCGGCATGGTTTGACGCCGACGGCATGTTTGACATTGCAAGAACACGGGTACCCCTGTTNNCCCTCTTCCCCATGTCGGAGGAACTGGCTTATTTAAACGGCAGAGTCTATGTGATGTGCGAATCGGCCAGCAATAAATACCTTTTCGGCAAGTTCACCGGGAACGGTTATGTTTACAGCTTCCCGGCAACATGAGGAAAATTGAGAAAAGTTAAAAAAAGAATTCGAAAAGCAGCTTGAAAACGTCCCCGCGGGCCAAAGCCCCGCGGGGAACGGCTTTTTTTTGCGAAGATTGCTTGTATTGCAATTATTTCCATGGTAGTATTTGTAACGGTGATACTAAATATGGAGTACATCTTTGAGCTGAGCGAATACAACCGGGACGAATTGGAGGCGCAAGCCTGCGCGGCGGTGGAAAAACGGGTGGAACTGAGCTCACGCAGGGTTCTTCCGCGGGTCTGGAAAGCAGTTGACCGTCTGAGCACCCGGAAAGCGCCGGAACCAATTTTGAGACGGCGGGCTGCCCGCTATAAAATCTACGGATTCGCCCTGCTTGCCTTTGGAATTTTCCTTTTGATACCGGGCCTGATGGAACCGAAGGAGCTGTTCGTCCCACTGATTATGGGGACCGTCTGCACCCTGCTGGGCGTTCTATATCTGCTTCCGCGGCGAAAACAGCCGTCCCGGAAAATCCGCGAAGGGGCGGCGCAGCTGATATCCGGAGCACAGACCGCCGCGCGGAGGGGAAACGCGCCCGTTATGATACGATTTTCGCAGGACGGCATGATGCTGCCCGGCGGAGAGGCGGTTACTTATGACTCTTTCGACGCCATTGTGGAAACCGCGAGCGTCTATCTTCTCACCTGGAACGGGAAACGGGCAATCCTCCTGCAAAAACGTGATTTGGCTGAGGCGTCGCAGGAAGATTTTCTCCGGTTTTTTGAAGAAAAAACGGAGCTGAAGCCTGTCCGCGCAAATCTTTGCGGAAAAGAATGATACAGCCGGTTCAGGGAGAATGAAACCGCCCCAGGTTGGGAGCAAGCCGCAGCGTTATAACGGCCGCATGGCGATACATGATAGATCGCAATAATATGGCAAAGGAATGATTATGTGAAAAAGCCCGTTTCGCCTTTCTTACTTATCAGCTTATTTTTATGTGCAGCCTGTATCCTTATCAACCGATACATCGTTTCGATCCCGGATTGGATCGCAATCCTGATTTATCTGGTCAGCATTGTCTTTTTGATTCTATCAACCGTACAATTAATAAAATTCCGCAGGAAGGTGAAACATTGAAAAGCGCGATTGTTTACTACACTTTCGGCGGCTCCACGAAAAAAGAGGCAGAACGCCTTTCCGAGGAGCTTGGCGCGCCGGTATTCCGGGTGATGGAACGGCATAAACGCGGCTTATTGGGCGCCTTTATTCCCGGCTGCATTCTGGCGATGCGGCGCAGAAGCGTACCAATCCAACCGTTGGAAGCTGATTTAAATGAATATGACCGGATTATCATAGGCTGTCCGGTTTGGGCCGGTTATCCCGCCCCCGCCTTCAACGCCGTAGCGGAGCTGCTGCCGCCGGAAAAGCAGGTGGAGATATTCCTTTGCTCCGGCAGCGGCAATTCGAGCAAGTCCGAACAGGGAACCCGGGAATTGATTGAACGGAAGGGCTGCGTCCTCTCCTCCTACCGCGACGTGATTACCGCCGCTTCCGCCGGAAAAATGAAGGGCGGCTCCTAATCGTTTTTCTGCGCGATATTTCTCCCAAACAGCCGCGGCCGATCACAGCACGCAACATGCATGTGACCGGCCGTTTTGCTCTGCTTTTGATTCCCTTCCGATACTATCGCCCATGATGATTTACAGCGGTTACGCGCATAGGTACCGGCATCTCGGTATTTTGGCAGGCAACAACGCTGCCCTTGCCGGCATCGAACGCATAATGCTTACAGAAAACCCCGAACTGTTATTGGCAGGCGTGAGCATTCAGTCCTTTATCCAGGGCATAGAGGTCAAAATACTCCTGATGAAAATTGCTTCAGCGAAATACAAAGAAACGGTTTCGGGAATAAATTCCCGAAACCGTTTCAGCTTGTCGAAAAAGTCCAGC
>DCTG01000099.1 GCA_002329245.1 Clostridiales bacterium UBA1446 | reverse complement strand
GCTTTGAGGTCCCCAAAAACGATTTCACCAGATGCGGCACCGCAACCCCCACGAAGGAAATGGGGCCGGCGAAGGCGGTTACGCAGGCGCACAGGATGCTGGAGAGCAGCACAAGCAGCACGCGAAACAGCTTGATATTCACGCCCATGCTCTGCGCGTAGCCCTCGCCGAGCTGATACGCGCCGATCGGCTTTGCCAAAAAGAATACGAGAAGAGAGGTAACGAGCACAACCACAGACATCACGCGCACGTCCTCCCAGGACGTGCCCGAAAAGCTCCCCAAAGACCAGTTATGAAGGTTCACAATGCTCGCGTCGTCGGCAAAGGTAATGATAAAATCTGTGATCGCCGAACAAATGTAGCCGATCATCACGCCGCTGAGAATCAGCATGGACGCCCGGCGCACAACCCTTGCGACCAGCAGAACAAAAACCATGGTGATGATGGCGCCGACAAACGCAGCCGCAATGAGCGCCGCGGAGCCGACCGCCTGGAACCGGCCGAGCAGCAAGACAATAAAGACAGCGACCGCCAGCTTGGAACCGGAGGAAATTCCCAACACATAGGGTCCCGCGATGGGATTGTTAAAAAATGTCTGCAGCAAAAAGCCCGACAGCGCAAGCGCGCCGCCGAGCAGCATGCCCGCCGCCATGCGAGGCAGGCGGACCTTCCAGATAATACCGTACTCCGTTTCGCTTCCGCCCTGCCGGAGCAGAATGCGGACAATGTCTCCCATCTCGATGTCGACGCTTCCCAAGTTTATGTTCAGAAAAACCAGCACGACAAAAAGGACGACGAGCGTCGCCAGCGTAATGGAAAAGCGCAGGTGCCTTTTGATCCGTCCGTCTTCCGCTCTCATGTCCCTCTCCCCCGTCGTCCGTTTCCGGCGCCGTTACTCGAGCCTGTACATAAAATTCAGCCGGCTTAGGCCGCTCGTATCCGTGAGCATCCGGCGGATATCGGAAACCATCAGCCCGAACTGCGTCGTTTCCTGATACAGATTCTTGCTTGTGCACCAGACGTTTCCGTTTCGCACGGCCTTGAAGTCCCGCAGGAGGCTGTTTTTGCGGATCAGATCATCCAAGGAAGAAAGCTCGCCGTCAATGGTGCTGTTGTAGATGATGAAATCCGCTTCCTTGGCGGATGCATAAAACGATTCCATTTCAAGCGTGACCGTGCTCATGGCGGTTTCCGGATCCCCTAGGTTTTCAAACACATATTTGCCCCCGGCCAATTCGATCATTTTTGTCACGTAATCGCCCGATCTTCTGGCGACGACACGTCCGGAGGAACTGATATAGAAGAACGCCACCGTTTTGCCGGTGTTTTCCTGAGCGGCCGTCTCGTCCAAATAATCCGCCTGCTCGTTAAAAATACGCTCCGCTTCTTCTTCCTTTCCCAAAAGCGTCCCGTAGAGCTTGATCCACTCCGTACGCCCAAGGGGGTGGGATTCGTAGCTGGACTGATCCGTCAGCACCGGCACCCCGACGGTTTCCAATTTCTCCTTCACTTCGGGACTATGCGTGATCATGGTGGACTCGATTGCCAAATTGCAGGAATTGGACAGGATAAGCTCGTAATCCGGAGCGTTGTACTTCCCCGCGTAGAGAATATCCCCGGCTTCCATCGCCGCTCTAGCGTTTTCGATATACCAGTTTTCGGCCTTCGTTCCGGAGAGCCGGATGCTGTCCAGGGAATCGAGCGCGTCGAACAGGCACATGGCCGAAGTAGCGACGAGGTAGATGTTCCGGATTGGGCGGCGCAGAACCGTGATATCCGGGTCAATCCCTTCCGGAACGGAGGAATCCTCCGGAACAACGAGGTAGCGGCTGCCGTCGGAGATCGTAATCAGGGAATAGCCGCCGTAATAGTCCACCCGGAAGTTTTTCGCGTATTTGAGGGGCATGCCGCCTTCCGCCTGCCAGCCGTTTCCAAGCCCGTCTTTTTGCTCGGCGGCCCGCCCCCCCGCGCAACCCGAAAGCAGCGAAGCGAGCAACAGAATGCAGAGAGCCAGACACAGGCATCTCTTTTTATTCATTTTGCATATCTTTGACTTCATGGCTTCCTTTTGCCCGCGCCCGACCTGCGCCGAGCAAGCACAATCCCAAAAACTAAGGCGACCAACAAAACGGGAACCGCCGCCAAAGCCGCGGTCCGTACCGGGAACGGGCTTTCCTCGCCCGAAAGCGGCCGGAGCGTCGCGGAATCAAAACGCAGCGTATATGCAATGTCGTGCGGCTGGCTCATTGCGACAGTCCGCGCGCTGACGGCCATATCCTCGTCGAGCAGGACGGGAATTTCGAAGACGGAGTTCCCCTCCGTGTTTATGGGGGCGTAGGGGACGCCGTCCACCGTCATGGAGTCGTAATTAGGGCTGCTCCAGACAAGAACGGCGGTCGCCTTGCCTTGCGATACGGTCAGCTTTGCAGGCGTCTCCACCCGCGCCCGCCCCGTGCCGCCCGAGAGCATCACTTCGATGGAATACTGTCCGTCCGCCGGCAGCGTTGCGGCCGCCGCCGGAGCCGACAGTACCATTATGAGTATGAGCGCGAGGAAAAACAAGCTTTTTTTCATCCGCATATCCCGCCCGTCCGTTCACGAAACTTTGAAAGTGACTTTGGAATTTCGCATTATTTCCCGGTAAATGCTTCCGCGGGAAGCGAGGAAGACCGGAACACCAAAACCCTGTCGNNATTCCTTTTTGATGCTCCACGCGGCGCAGTCTATTTCCTCATCAAGCGCGGCTACCGGCACCGTATACGTGTACTTCCCCTCTTCGTTTTCCACATAATAGATGCATTTGTCGTCCGTATCGGAGAGCGCCTGTTCGCCGGTGCCCATGTAGAGCTTCAGGTACCCGTCTCCGCTGAGCGTAAGAAGGGCGGTCATCTCCCCGTTCGACACGGTCAGCCGCGCGTCGATAATACGGAACATGGATGAGTTGGACGAAACCTCGATGTTGTAGGTGCCGTCCTTGATCTGATTGCCGTAAATCGGCGCGAGCGTTTCGCTTTCGGCGGGGGCGGTTTCTCCGCCTGTCTGCGGCTCCCCGTTTGTATTTTTCGCCTGGGCCATTGCCCGGCCCGCGTGCGCGACATACATTTCCTGAACGCCGGGATACTGGCCGATACCCTTGAGAACGCATTCCACCGCAAAGCCTTCCGCCTCGAACACGCTCTTCCAGGAGTCCTCCTCGTCGCCCGCCATGTCGTTTGTCGCGTGGTCGCCCGCGACGAGCATGAGCGGCAGAAGCACGACCTTTTTCGCGCCGGAAGCCTTCACGAGCGCGAGAACGTCCTCTATTGTTGGCGCCGCCTCGACCGTGCCGATGAAGCAGTTTTCATAGCCCGCGTCGGTTACGAACCGCTGGAGCTTCGTGTAGGCGTCGTTCGCCTCGTGGCCGGTTCCGTGCCCCATGAAGACGACGGCGGTGCCGGGAACGCGATAGGATTTTGTTTCTTCCGCGAGGACGAGGACTAGTTTTTCATAGTCTGCGGCTTCGTCGAGCAGCGGAGCGCCGATGACGAGGCTGTCGAACTTATCCCGATAGGGCGTGACCTCGGCCACGATGTCGTTGTACTCATAGCCGCTCATGATATGCGTGGGCTGAACCAGAACTTCCTTCACGCCGTCGGCCACCAGCCGCTCCAAGGCCTCGGTCACGTTGTCTATGACAAGGCCGTCTCGCTGTTTCAGCTTGTCGATGATGATCTGGCTTGTGAAGGCGCG
>DCTG01000074.1:7464-12443 GCA_002329245.1 Clostridiales bacterium UBA1446 | reverse complement strand
GACATAGCCGATACGCCGCTTGGCCTCCAAGGATTTGTTCTCAAAGCCGTCCACATGGATGCTGCCCTGAAAGCGCAGAAGACCAGCGATGCATTTGATGATGGTCGATTTTCCGGCTCCGTTCGGCCCCAATAATATGGCTATGCTGCCGTTTTCAACGGAAAAGCTGATATCGTCGTTGGCTGTGGTCTTCCCGTATTTTTTTGTGACGTGGCTGATCTCGAGCATTACCATACCCCGTTTTATTAAAATACCTATCCTTGTGATTACGGATATTATACCATTATATGACTCTCCGCGAAAGCTTTTTTGTCGGAAACCCGGTTCGCTTTAGTCTTTACAGGCGAAACCGTTCGGGATACTATGGGAGTAATAACTGCGGGACGATGGCGCACCTGTCTTTTTCGCTAAATTGTGACCGCCGCGCTTCCGGAACCCCTTCCGTTTTTTATGGAAAAAAGCGTGGGATTTTTCGGAATGCTTAGTAATATGGGTTAGAACCGGAGGGATGTGAGTACGTGGATGAAACGATTATTGAGCTGATTCGCGCGCGGCGGGACGATGGCCTGGAGCTATTGCAGGAAAAGTACGCGGGCCTCATGCGGTATGTGGCCGGCGGCATTTTGCAAAATCCCGACGACACGGAGGAGTGCATCAGCGACATCTGCATGAAGGTCTGGCATTCGATCGAACGCTACCGCGAAGAAAAGGGAAAGTTCTCCACCTGGCTAACCGTCATATCCCGGAATACGGCCCTTACCTATCTGCACCGAAAGGGCACGAAGCACGCGACTCTGAACGAAAACACGCAGTGCGCTTCCTCCCCGGAGGAAGAAGTCCTCCGCAGAGAACACGCGGAGGAGTTAAAGCAAGCCTTATCCGTTCTCACAACGGAAGAACAGCATATCTTTTACCGAAAATATTACTATCTGCAGCAAATTGCCCAAATCGCGGCCGAGCTCGGCTTGACGGAACGCTCCGTGGAGGGAAAGCTGTATCGCATACGCAAAAAGCTGCAAAAACGATTGGGGGCGTGTTTAGTTGAGCGAAAAGGATTTTGATTTCGACCGGCGCATGATCGAGGATCTGAGCGAAGCGCCCCCTTCCGAGGACGAGATCAGTATTACAAACCCGTGGAGCAGGCCGGTCGGGTATATCACCTGGGGCCTTATTCTGACTACGCTGCATCTCAATTTCCTGTACCTTGCATATATTTTGCCCACAATCGGCGTTATATTGGTTTTTCTCGGGTTTCGCAGCCTGAGAAGCGAAAACGGGTATTTTAAGGCCGCGTGGGTCCTTTCCATTATCAAGCTGCTGATTCAGTTCGGAGACCTCGTGCGGGTTTCCACTCCTCTGTATTCGGCCGATCAGCCGCAGCTTGCAGCCGGCGCGGCACTGCTTGCCTTCCAGATTACCCTGTTCTTGCTTTTCCGGGCGGCGCTGAAACGGGTGTATCACAAGGCGGGCAAAAAAATAGAAAGCGATCCCCTGCTATGGGTTTCCCTGTGGACGGCGCTCGCCTTCCTGCTTGCGCTCTCCCCGCTGGCGCAAAGCTGGCTGGTGTTTCTCCCCATGGCGGTTTTCTATATACTGATCGTGCGCGCCCTCTACCGCATCGGCGGAGAAATGGACGCCGNNCGCCGGCTACCTTCTGACAAACGCGCCGGTTCGAATGAGCAACCGTACGTTCGGCTGGGCTTATTTCCTTACCGCGCTGACGGCTGTTATCCTCTGCTGCCTTTTCAGCAACCATTTGAGGCTGCCGGGCATCCAGGAATTCAGGGAACCCGCGGCAACGGAGGAACGGGCGCGCCTTGCTTCCATGGGGCTCCCCACCGAAGCGCTGCGGTATCTTCAGGACGGCGATATGGCTTTGCTCGGCGGTGCGGTGAACATTGAGGCGTTCGAGGAGCTGCTGATGTTCGACCCGAGAGAAGTGAAGGAACAAGAGGGCATCGCAATCCGTATGACAAAGGCGCCCGGACGAAATAATCTCCGTTCCGTTACGGTTTATATCGAGATGCCGGAGTATGTGGTCTATGTCCTGCATTATTTCACCTGGGAGGGGGGAAGACCGGTGTGGCAGGACGCCGTTCAAATTACGCCCGAGGCGCAGGCCCGGAACTGGGAAATCGTAAGCAGCGGCCTGTTCTACCAGGAGGGCGAAACCGAATATACTGCGGATTTCCCGCGGCTTTCCTGCGGACTGAAAAGACAAACCGGCTGGTTTCAGTTCGGCCCCTCGGAAAACGTGCTAATTACAGGCGCACTCAGTTACCCCTTCGGCTCGGAAAACCAGGGCGGCTATGTGCTGTACCGGTTCAGGCTAGTGGAGGAAGAGGACCGGTATATTACCTACTCCATTTTTTCGTACGCCCATCTGAACGGTCCGCTGCGGATCCCCTACGCGAAAACGGAGGACCGAATGTTAAGCGGGGCGTTTACCTGGAATAACCTTCGGCAGCAGCAGTATACGACCTATGAATCCTTAGCCCTGAAGAAGTGATCGGCGCAAACGAAATCCCGGGCGGGCTTATATAAAAGCCCGCCCGGTTTTGCTGTTTTCTTCAGATAAACCGGTTCATGAGTTTTTCCGCGAGCGCGTCCACATTGCCCGCGTGGATATCATTCTGCTCACAGATTTGCGCCGCCCGCTCCCGCAGATAGCCGTTGCCGTAATCCTTTCTGCCGTTCATGAGTCCCGTCCGGCGTCCCACCCGGTACAAAACCTGCTCCTTCTCCGGCAGCGCGAGGTACCAATCGAGCACGGCGAGCAGTTTTTCCTTTTCCCCGGGCAGCCTGCCCTCGAGGTCCGGGATCAGGTTCAGGATATGGTCGCTTTTTATGACGCTCGTGATTCCGTTTAGTTCCTGGACGAACAGCCTCAGCTCGCGCACGACGTCCGTGTCGTTCGTCCTTGTGAAAACGCCTTCTTCATAGTCTTTGTACAAAGGCGCGCGGCGCGGGAGGGAGAGCGTACGGATCCGGATGAAATCCGGGTTGATTTGATTGAGCGCGTCCGCCGTTTCTATCGCGTTCTCCCGCGAATACTCCCTGCCGCCCAAACCGGGCATGTAGTACTCCGAAAGCTCGATTCCCGCGGCTTTTACCTTTTGTCCCGCAATCATGTGCGTCTGCTTGTCCACACCCTTTTCCACGAGGCGCAAAATCCTGTCCGAACCGGATTCCATGCCGATATGAATCCGGTTCAAGCCGGCTTCGGCCATCCGTTTGAGATGTTCGTCGGAGATGCGGGCGATCGTGTGGGAGCGCCCGTAGGACGTGACGCGCCGGACGGCCGGGAACAGCGCGCGCAGGTATTCCAATATTTCGATGAGATCCCCGGGCTTTATAAGCATCGTGTTGGCGTCCTNNAAAAACACGGACTCCATGCCGGCGCCGTACCAGTCCAAGGCTGACTGAAAGGCATAATGGCCGTTTTCTCCGAGTTTGGACAACAGGTTAAGATAGATCGTTTCTCCCTCGCGCTCCGGCAGGCTTCGCATCCGCTCGAACGCGTCTATGCAAAGACGGACGGCGTCAAGATCCGCCTTGACGTCTTCCTTGTTTCGAATGCTGAACGACTCGCCCTTGTAAAGCGTACAGAACTTACACCGATTCCACGGACAGTTGCGCGTAACGCGCAAAAGCAGGCTGGCGTGCTCGCTCGGCGGGCGTATGGGACCGATTTCAAACCCGCGGTATTGTGGCGTTGGCATGATGCACCTCTGAAACTGTTTATGGATAAAACGAAACGAAATGAGCGCTTCCTTAAGAAGCGTTCAGCCGGTCTTTTGCAGCTTTTCGAGAATCTCGCGGTCCGCAGGACAAAATTCATACCGCGGGATTTCCCCGACGGTAATCCATCGGATATCGTTGTGCTCGCGCTTTACCGGTATCCCTTCGGCGACGGCTGCATGAAACAGCGTCAGGTGAACGGTCATATCCGGATACTCGTGCACCACGTCCATAAAAACATCCCCGACGCGAAGCGAAAGTGCAAGCTCTTCCCGGCATTCGCGGATAAGGGCCTGCTCTTTTGTCTCACCGGGCTCGACCTTTCCCCCCACAAACTCCCAGAGAAGCGGCCGCGCCTTATGCGCCGGGCGCTGGCAGATCAGGAATTTGTCGTTATCCCATATCAGAGCCGCTACAACTTCCACCATGAACAGGAGTCCTTTCCGCCGCTTTTGTTCAAGCCGCATGGATAGGCTTTTTAGACGGCCCCTTCATGATACCACACGGAACAGATCCTGAAAATAGTTTTATCGATCTCCCGGTTTCTTTTGACAAAAAAGGACATTGGCGGGAAATTGCGTTTTATCCGCACCTTTTGCGGCAAACCGGAGTAGAATATGGAAGAAACGCTAAATGGAAGAAAATGTTAGGAGGGAATCATCATGTTCTCCGGAGACAATAAAACGCTGACGTGGATTATCATCATCGTTCTTGCGTATCTCTTTTTCAGCAAGAAAGGGATAAAACTGTTCGACTTTAAGTAAGAGACAAGGTAACCGCCGGCGCACGCCGAAGATATCCGCCCTGCCCGGGCGGTTTTTTGCCTTGCCTGCCATGCTTCTCTTTCTTTGCACGAAAACCGGAGAGGCATACATAACGAAAGAGCTTACCGAAAAATCCGCTTTGCCGGGCTTTTTCGACAAGCTACGGGGGCTGTTTTATATGAAGCATTGCTCTACCCGGAAAGGACGCGCGGGCGGTCAGGCCCCGTTCCGGCGGGCGTCGATTTNNAAAGAGGCGTCTTCAGGTCGCGAAGGAGGGGCAAAGCTCGCATCTGGGACATCTGGGCGAGGACAACCGCGTCGTTTCGCTCGGCTAAACCGCGCGCGCAGGCGGCGACAAGGCGGTTGTGCTCATCCTCGCGCCCGCTTTGCAGGGCGTCAAACGCGCCTTCCGCCAGGCGGATTTCGGCCTGCCCGGAATACCCCTTCGCTTTGCATTTTTCCAGAACCGCTCTT
>DCTG01000074.1:0-7453 GCA_002329245.1 Clostridiales bacterium UBA1446 | reverse complement strand
AGCGGGGATAGTCCGCCGCCGCCCGCTCGAACATGGCGGCGTCCGCCGCTGCGAAGGGGAGGTCCGTGAAAGCGGAAAGCAATTCCAGATAGGGCGTGAAGATCGTGCAGGAGAGCAGAATCCCGTCCACACCCGACTCTTCCGCCCGGCGGATGAGCGAAACCATGCGCTTTAGGTTGCGGCCGGAGATACGCCCTTCCTCCTTGGCCATCTGCGACATGCCCTCGTCCATGAGGTGGAGCGTACTCAGCCCGGGAAAGGCGGCCGCGGCCTCTTCCACCGGGGCTATGGAAACGCGGGTCGCGTCGATTACGGCGATGCGGTACGGCATAGGCTCCTCCCTTGGTGCTGACGCAGTCAGACTTCGTTTTTGTTTTCCGCCGGCTTGAATTCCAAACCGGAGCGCGCCTCGTAGGGCAGGATCATCGCGCCCTTGTACAGGTGGCCGAAGCCCATTTCGAGCGTCTCCCGGTAGACCGCGGCGGCGGCGTCCAATACCGGCGTGAGGAAACCGGCCGCGTCGCAGGCTTCGTTTAAGTTCTGAATGTCCTTGTAGGCCTGCTCCATGGTGAAGCCGTAGGCAAAATCGCGGCGCAGGATGCGCGGGACAAAATATTCCGACGCATAGCTGCGGCCCGTCCCGCCGCAGATTACCTGACCGATCCGCTCCGGGTCAAGGCCGAGCTTTGCCGCGGCGGCAAGCATCTCGCACAGGGCTGCGCAGTTGATATCGTAGAGGCAGTTGTTTACCGCCTTGGCAAGCTGACCGCTGCCGGAGCCGCCCATGTAGACGACGTTCGTCCCCATGCAGCCAAGCAGGGGCTTCACAGCCCGGAAGGTTTCCTCCCGCCCGCCGCACATGATGGTGAGCGTTCCGTCCAAAGCCTTTTGCTCCATGCCGGACACCGGCGCGTCGAGATAGGAAACGCCCGCCGCCTCGAGCTGAGAAGCAAAGCCGGCGGCGGCAAGAGCGCTCTGCGTGCTGCAGTCGACTATGATCCGGCCGGGGCGGAGAAGCGGGAAGAGCCCCCGCGCTCCGAAGAGCAGTTCCTCCACAACCGTTTCGTCCGGCAGGCAAAAAAACAGCACGTCGCAGGCGGCGGTTCCCCGCGGGTCGGAAACGGCGGCGACTCCCAACGCGCGGAAGGGAGAAAGCGCCTCCTCCCGCACGTCGCAGACCGTGAGGGGCAAACCGGATTTGAGAAGATTTTGGGCCATGCCCCGTCCCATGGTGCCAAGGCCGATAAATCCAAGCATGTATATTCACTCCCAAAGCGGATTTTCGCCGGAGGCAAGCAGTATTCCATGTATGAGAAGCCAAGCTCTTTCCTTGCTTTTCTTGGCATAAAATACAACTTTCGCAGTTATCCTATCATACCTGCGAAAGTCGTGTCAATTGAAGTTAGGAAAACCGTCCCCTTGTTTTGTTCGAGGGGAAGGGATAGAGAAAGGGAAAACAGCGGCCCGCTGAGGGCAGCGGGCCCTGTCTGCGCGGTAAGCACTGAATCGTTAAAACGGAAGATAACGGAGACGGAAAAAGCGGCGGCGTGCCGGGGTCGGCACGCCCTACCGGCCTTACGGTATTCTGAAGTCGGGCGCGAAAGAACGGCACCCCTCAGTCGGCTGCGCCGACAGCTCCCCTCAATGGGGAGCCTTTTTTATTGCGCATCCAGGTCGGACGCGAGGCGGAACGGGCAGGCAGATTTCGACAATTTTTGCGGATATATCTATTTTTTTACAATAGTGAAGGATTTCTATCAAAACGATGGTCAATTTTTCCTCTGTTTGTGGTATAATGTATTGTAAAAATACGCGCAAATACGTTCTTTCTGTCAAAATAGTACGTTTTTTCACAGAAAGGACAAGGAGGTCCGCGCATGCAGTTCCACTACAATCCGCATATCTGGATCTATCTCGGAACGGCGGTGATGCTGCTTTTGGCTGTGGCGTATACGGTTAACAGACGGATACCCGACCGCCTCTGGATTGCCACCCAGGCGATGGTGATTGTTTGGTGCCTGGGGTTCGCGCTGCAGATATCCTCTTCCGAGCTGGATGCAGCAACCTTCTGGTACTTGATCGCAAACGACTTTGTGGGATTAAAATCACCGATCATCTGGTTTTTGTGGTCATTGAAGGTGGCGGGCAAGAAAAAATGGATCACCCCTTTCCGGGTGACGCTGCTTTTTGTTTTGCCGGTGATTACCGATATTCTTAACCTGACCAATTCCTGGCACAATTTAGTCTATCGCTGGATGTGGCTGGACAGGTCGGGCGGTTACCCGAATCTGCAGTTTTACGCCGGCCCCTGGTACTGGGTGATTACCGCATACTGCGAACTATTGCTTGTAGGCGTGATTGCCGTACAGATCAACGCGGCTTTGAAGCGGGAACTTCTGCACCCGAAGCAAAGCTTCGCCGTGGCAACCGCAACCGGCGGCGTTTTGCTCTTTATTGCCTTAAGTCTTATTTTCGGACAATCGATCATCGGGTACTATGACCTGACGCCGGTCGCAATCGGGCTGGCGGCGCTTTCCACCGGCCTTGCCTTCCGGTTCCGGGTGCAGGAAGCCGTGCCGGTCCCCCGAAACGCGGTATTGGACAAGCTTACCAGCGCCGTGCTGATTCTTGACGAATGCAACCGGATTATGGATCTAAATCCGGCAGCCGAAGTGTTTTTTGGCATAAAAGCGGACAAGGCAGCCGGCCGCGTCTTTGACGACGCCATACGGGACTGGCCGGAGCTGGCCGCCGCCATCCGGGAAAAAAACGCAAAGCACTGCGAACTTATCTCAGGCGAACGTCACTATGAAGCTTATATTTCCGATCTCATCGACGGCCGGAAAGCGGCCGGCTACATCGTTGTCATTCAGGATGTCACCGCCAATAAGGCGATACAAAGGCAATTGATACAACATCAGCACGCCATGTTAGTATTGCGCGAGAGGGAGCGGCTTGCCCGGGAACTCCATGACAGCCTGGGACAGGTTTTAGGTTATACCAACATCCAGATAGAAACCGTCCGAAATCTGCTGGAAGCCGGACAGCTCTCCGCGGCGAACAGAGCCTTGGTTCGTTTGTCTCAGGTGGTTTCGGAAGCGAACACGGAGGTAAGAGAGTTTATCTATGAAGTAAAAACCACGGCACTTTTCAAAAAGGGATTTTTCAGCGCCTTAGATCAATGCCTGTCGCACTATGAGGAGCACTTCAACATCCGGGTTCATTTGAATAACCCGGATAATCTCACCGAAGAAGATCTAGAGCTGTCCGCGGGAGTCCAGCTTTTCCGGATTATTCAGGAGGCCCTCACAAATGTGCGCAAGCATGCCCGAACCGATCACGCAACCATTACATTTGAGAAGACGGACAGTCATATTTTAGTCATCATATCCGACGACGGGGCGGGGTTTGACCTCGGAGACCACACCGACGGACATTTCTCATACGGTCTGGCAGTCATGCAGGAGCGAGTTAAACAAATCGGCGGAGAATTCCGGATCGAAACCGCACCGGGGCGGGGCACCACGATAAGGGTCAGCATCCCCCGTTCTGCCGGTATATTCGCAGGCGCGCAGCAGGAAGGTTCTGAAGATAATGCCGCGGCGGAGAAAACAAATATCAGAATTCTATTGGCCGATGATCACGCTTTATTCCTCGAGGGGCTGCAGAATCTGCTTACTTCAAAAGGATTCAAGGTTGTCGGCACAGCAAGGGACGGGATTGAGACCTTGGAAAAAGCCCGCCTGCTTCATCCCGAAATGATCATTATGGATCTCCAAATGCCCCGGTGCAACGGCCTGACGGCGATCCGGCTGATTAAGGCCGAAATGCCGGAAATCAAAATTGTCATGCTTACCATATCCGACCGGGAACAGGACCTTTTCAAGGCGATTCAGAACGGAGCTTCCGGTTACCTGCTGAAAGGGACCAGGACGGAAGACTTTATCCGGAAGATTTGCGACCTTTCTTCCGACAGCGCCGCTATATCGCCCGAACTGGCTGCTCGGGTTTTGGAGGAGTCCGCGCCAAGTAACGGGGGCGCGCCGGAAGAAACGGATTTGCCCGATCCCAAGGAATACCTCTCCAAGAGACAAATTGAGATTTTGTCGCTGATTGCGGAGGGCTGCACCTACAAGGAAGTGGCCTCTCAGCTTTTCATCAGCGAAAGGACCGTAAAATATCAAATGGCAGAAATCATCAAGTTGCTCCGGCTGCAGGACCGCCGCCAGGCTATCGCTTACGCGCGGAAGGCGGGACTGGTCAAGGGGCAGAACGCAAAAGTCTGACTTTTCTTATATTCGACAAATATATGTAATATCGTGCGAGGGCAGTCCGTTTATAACAGGATTGCCCCTTTTTTGCCCTTTTCGCCCTTTATTTTCCCCCATATAAATCGAAAGCGCAGGTATAATGGAATAAAAGCTCAAACTCAAAATGGTAGGGGGATTATGCAATGAAAAACCTGTCCTTACAGAAAGTGAATTTCTCGGCGGCATGGACAAGCCTTTCAAACCTTTTGGGAACCGGATTAAAAACCGCAGAGCATACAACAGCCAAGCCCCCGCAGCCGGTCACTTCACAAAAACTGGAAGCTTCCGATACAATGAAAGCTGCCGAAACCAAAGCGATCGAAAAAAGTTCCGCGCCAACGCTGAAAAACCTGCATCCGGCTTCCGCCGAAATTACCGTAATCTCCAAGGATACGGAAATCAACGGTTCCATCGCATGCCGGACAAATGTAAGAGTCTTAGGCTCCGTCAAGGGAGACATCTACAGTGACGGAAACATTACGATTTCCGGAGCGGTGGAAGGCGACGTCACCGGAGAATCCATTACGGTGCAATGCGGAAGTATTCACGGAAACATCCTCTGCAAAACCACCGTCTCCGTTTCGGAAAACTCCAATATTCACGGCGACATCAAATGCGACAAAGCCCACCTGAACGGAGATGTGAACGGAAACGTGCTTGCGCAATCTTCCGCCCTTTTGGGCAGCATTGCCGTTATTCAGGGCAATCTGACGTCCCAGTACCTTTCAATACAGGNNAGGCGCAATTGTGGACGGCTCCATCAAAGTACAAAGAGACGGAGACACCGCGGATGACATGTTTTTGAGCCTCAAAACGCCTGTTGCCGCCAGTGTATAAAAAAGAAAGACCCCTATTCTTCCGGCAACAGAAACTTCGATTTTCATAAAACGTGCGCGCGTCGGGCAAAAGCCCGACGCGCGCGTTTTATGCTCAATTTCGATTGCCGGGGAGAGCGAAATACAAAGCCAGAAAAACGAAAGGGAATGAAACCACGGGGTGTTTGCATGCATTGCGAAAGGACGGCACCCCTCAGTCGGCTGTGTCGACAGCCCCCTCAAGGGGAGCCGTTTTTACGGCCCGCTGAGGGCAGCGGATCCAACTCACGCAGAATATACGAAAGCGTGTGCAACGGAATATGGAGGCGAGGAAATCGCCGGCGCGCCGACTCGGCGGGCTCTGCTTGCCGTACGGTATTTTGAGTACGAAAGTCCTGCCCCTCATGCGCAGAAGGTGCAGATGCGAAGGCTCAGATCGGACAGGACGGTGGGAAAATCGTCGAATTTGGCGGCGTCGTGCGTAATAACCAAATGCCTTGAANNTGCCGACGGTAAAACGCAGGTTGGGGATAAAACGGCCCTCGTACTCCCCCGCGCCGTCGTAATTTTCCACGCGGCTGCCTAAATCGCCCACAATGGCGAAGACGGTCTTTTCGCCCTTTCTATCTGTATGAACGATGATTTGCTGGTCGCGGAAGCTGTGTCCGAAAGCGCCGGCCGTGAGAATGTCGATGCCCGGGAAGAGGTTTCTGTACTCGCCGTCCAGCCAGGTCACCCGGCCGGCCCTGTCTAAGGAGGCAATCTTCTCCAGGTCATCTATCATCATGGAGTCTTTGTAAAGAAGCAGATAGTCCGGGCGGGACATGCAATCGCTCCACCGCTCGTATTCCTCCCTCTGGATATAAAATTCCGCATTCGGATAGCACATAAGGCCGCCGGCATGGTCCCAGTGGAGATGCGTCAGGATTACGGCGTCGATATCGTTTACGGTCAGGCCGACGGTGGCAAGCACCGCGGCGGGCGTGTTCACGTTCTCCAGAAAGGCTTCTTCACACTGCATGACCTTGTCCGGATCGTTGAAGTTGATGCCGCTGTCGCAGAGAATGTTCCTGCCGCCTCCGCGGATGAGCGTCATACCGAAGGTTGAAAAGACAGGCTCCCCCGCTATATAATGGCCATTTTGCGCCCAGTCGACGGGAAATTCATTGCAGTAGCCCACCTCAAGGTACTGGATGGCATAATGGGGCCCTTCCCTTCCGGTCGTAATGGACCGGCAGCGGTTTGCCGCGTCGTACTCCACGTGAAAGCCCGCGCGGGCGGCGATATCAGGAAGCTTGCAGTAGCTGCCGCCTTCAATGTTGTAGAGGGGGCAGCTTGTCGGGACGCCGTTTACAAAAAGCTCCCAGCCGCCGACAACAAAGGAAGCCGGGCGGCTCTCTCCGCCCGCGAGTTCGTTTCCCAAGGGCGTATACGCTTCGCCGGTTGTGAGATACACCGAACCGGAAGCGGCATCGAAGCCGACGGAAAACTGATCCTCCGTGCCGTTTACGAGGCACGCAATGTCCCGGAGCCTGAAATACTCGCTTCCGCCGACGACGCAGGCACGCACCGTTTTTTTGACGCCGTCCACCATCAGGGTTTGATTGAAAAGCTGTGCATCAAAGGCGGCGGATACGGGCGCGGCAAGTCCCAGGGCAAGGCATACCGCCAGGGCAAGTCCCAATTTGCGCGGGAGCTTTCGTTTCATATCGCTCATCCTTTCGTCCTATGCGCTCTTTTCTCCCATTTCAAACTACCGATATGGGTTATTTTAGTATTGCTGTTATATTTTTCTATGTCGTTTTTCGTGCAGGGCAAAAATATTCCCGTTCGATTCAATATAGAAAGTAAGGCGCGCCGGGGTCGGCGCGCCTTACTTGCGCAAAGCAACGATTGTTTGTGATGAAAGAGGGAGAGGAGGAACCGGCGGCCCGCTGAGGGTCGAAAAATTCGGCAAGCAGCTTTCGCCACTTGCCGAATCACTTACGTTTGTTCTACCCCAACTATTGACATAGAGCCAGTTAACCTTTCAACAGGGCTTGTTAGGGCTTGATTTTTTATTACTTATAACGTCAGACTAAATTAAAGCTTGTAAGAGAGAATCCTGCGTCATTCTTGATTTATTCCTCTTTCATCACTACAATTGCAGTATCCTGCTCAACCAACATTACTGTAGCATCAAAAGTATTCTTGCTCAAAATTTCCTCGAGTTCTTCATCATCTGAATCCCTGCTGTCAACGCCAATATGATTTTGCAGATTTTCGCCGATTAAAAAATGCAGGAAAACAGCGGTGAGTGAATGACAAAAGAATGAAGTATTACCCCTG
>DCTG01000127.1 GCA_002329245.1 Clostridiales bacterium UBA1446 | reverse complement strand
CTTGCCAGAAGCGGATGTAATTCATCAGCTTGTCAACGTGCTGCTCGATCTTCTGCTGACCCTCGGTGACGCTCCAGACCTCGACGCCATGCTTGACGAACCACTCCAGAACGAAGGGTGTTTCGTCGTCAATGCGCCCTAATCGGTCAAACATGAACACCAGCAGGATTTGAAACTCACCGTTCAGAGCAGCTTCTTTTAAGTCTATGATGGCGTCGCGCTTTGTAGCGGATACCTTAGAGCCGGAAACACCCTTTTCTTCAAACTCTTTGCCTATCTGCCAGCCCATCTGCTCCGCGAACTCGCGGCAGGCTTGGCGCTGCATGGGGATGTCGTCTTTGTTGCCCTCGCTCAAATAAAGCTGCTTTTTTGAGGACACGCGGTATAAATCGTAACATATTTTTTGCATAGAACTGTCATCCTCTCTTTCGTGGAATTGAGATAATGGCAGTTCCTTTTGACATAGCCGATATTCACTTGTCAAGGAACAGTGCGCGAGGCATATCGTCTGCGCAGCCTCATTATCTCATGCTTTTGCGGGAAAGGCGAATGTGCGAATATGGTTTTTCACGGTTTTACCACACCGCCCAGCATCATGCGCTTAATATCACTAACCGCCGAGCTCTCCGGCTTTGCGGGGAAATTCAGCTTAACCTTACAGCCGTTCACAATGTAATGAAGCTGCTTGTTCTCCGCAGGCTTCTCCAAAACGGCCGCCTGTCTGACGATTTCCTTTGTGCTCATAGGGCGTCCTCCATTCTCCTGTTTAGTCCCATGCTGACCGCCAGCGCCCGGTCTATTCGTTTTATCGTTTCGCTGTCCAGCGTTCCGATATATTCCGTCAGGCGTATTTTATCAATCGTCCGTATCTGCTCTAACAGGACGAGCGAATCATGCCCAAGCCCCTGCTGCGCCTTAATGGGGGCGTGGGTAGGCAGTTTTGTTTTGGTAGAAATCCGGCTGGTAATGATTGCGGCGATTACCGTGTTGCTGTGCCTGTTGCCGGTGTCATTCTGTATGATAAGTACGGGGCGGTAGCCGCTCTGCTCGGAACCGACGCCTGGCGTCAGGTCGGCATAAAACATATCGCCACGTCTGATCTTCCTGTTCATAAAGGCCCTCCTTGCCCTAAGCAAAAGCGAAAGGCGGCAGACTTAAAAAGCCTGCCGCCCAATCTTCGCATAGAAACTGTTGCTTACTGCTGTATCAGGAATTTCCGGTAAAATCGTCGGAATACATGTCACCTTTGACGGTGACGGTGGCGCTTTTCGTTGAAGTCAGGTAGATGTTGGAGCCGGTCAGCGCCGTCGCCTGCGGGTCAAGGGCCTTTACGGTGAAGGTGATCGTATAGGTTCCGTCCTTGGTTTCCACGGGGATATAGATTTTCCGTGCTCCCGTCACGCTGGAGCCGTTGACGGGGAACTGCCATGTGCCGCCGACATTTTCCAGTGAAACAGATTTGGCCGATGTGAAGTTATAGTTTGCCGTTACCGTTGTTCCGCTGACGTAGGAGGCCGTAACAGGCAGTCTTACCGTGATGCCATACCCGGATTTGGTTACGCCCGATTTGAGCGTCCCGGAGCCGCCGTCGCCAAGCGTGACGCCGCCTGCGCTGAGAGACGCGGCGGAGGCGAAAGTTGCGCTGATGCTGTGGGAGGATAAAACACCGCTAAAAGTATAAGTGGATGCCGCGCCGATTGACGAGCCATCCACTTTAACGTCTGCAATTTTATACCCGGTGTTTGCCGTAATGGTGTAGGTTTTGCTGCTGCCTTCCGTTACTGAGGTTGAACCGCTTGGACTGATGCTGCCACCCGTTCCCGCAGTAGCCGCAATGGTGTAAGTCGTAGGGGCTGGCGGATCATAATAATAATAGCCGCCCCCACTGTAACCGCCTCCGCTGTCGTTGTCATCCCACGGGTGATATTCCGAGCCGTCCGAGCCGCCGGAGTAATTCGCAGTGGCACGTTCTGCTTCGGCTGCTGCGTGGGCGGCGTCCATACCCGCCTGATCGCCGGAGTTGTAGGCGGCCCACCAAGCGTCGGTCGCATCCTGAATCGCTTCCTTTTGCGAATCGGATAAATATTTATCATCATACTGAGAGACGACCGCCAGCGCCGGAGTGCAAAATGATACAGCCAGCGCAAGGATTAGAATAGTCGAGAATATGCGGAATTTGTATTTTTTCATACTGTCCTCCTTTACCCTAATGCCATCATGCTGCTCCAATAGACGTTGCGTGTGAAGGTGTCGATGCGAAGCTCAACGTCCACGTCGCGGGTTTCTCCCGCCTTTGGATTACTGATGAAATCATAGTTGCTTTTGATCCAAGAAATATTCGCGTTTTCAGGGATTGTAACCGTCAGCACACTGCGCACATAGGTTGCCGCCGAATTGGAGTGCCGAGAAAAATAGACGCAGGAGAGATCGGTTTTCAGCGAGATCGTTACTTTCCCGGCGCTGTTGATTTCGTCCTCCACGCCGCAGGCTTCCGCAAGCACCAGCTTGGCGAAGTCAAGGTCGGGCTGTGTTCCATAGGTGTATTTGAGGCTCGAAGTTACCCCAACATAGCTTGTCGGCGTCCGCGACGGTTGCGTCAGGACTTCAATGCCGTTGGGATTGCGCAGCTTCCACTCGTTGGCGTTTTCAAAGCCGTAAGCGCCTGTGAAGTACGCGATCTGCGGATTGGATTTCAGCCATTTTTCATTTGTTTTCTCGTCGCTGCTCTCACCGATTGCCGCAAGGTGTTCTTCTCGCGTCCTGTCATAATAGCTGTGCAGACGGGTAATGTCGGCAGGAGCCAGCACGTCACGGTAAATCTGAATGGTGGTGAACAGGTCAGAATAGCTCACCCATGCGCCGAGGGCTTCGGCTACATAGCGGATGGGGACATATGTGCGTTCCTCCCGGATGATTGCCGCCGTGTCCATCGTGACGGTGCGGGTAGTTCCGTTTTCCGTTACCGTAATTGTGTCACTGCCAATCGGCACGGAAACGGTGATTCCGTTCTGTTCAATAACGGCGGTCTGCGTCTCCTGATTCCAGCTAACGACCGCGCCCATTGTTTCAGCGACAAAGCGCACAGGGATGAGCGTTCGGCTGTTTTCGTCCACAAAGGGTTGCGCGTCCGGGAATACAACCGCCTCGCCGTTGTATTTTACAGTGAGGACGCTGGAACCGATACTTTCTGATGCCGTGTCGGGCGTGTCTGCTGCTGCCGCGCCTGTCATGCAAAAAACGCTGACGAGCATTGCGGCAGCCAGCAGCATAGAGATTCGTTTCTTCAAAGTGATACCTCCATTCTAAAGTGGTGTTCGGATAACACTTGTTTGCTTACATGCTCCTACCCCCCTCCAGCGCGAACGCGATAACATGAAGGGCGAGATAGGCCGGGGCGACGTAGGCGCACAGGGGAATATGCCGCTTTAGCGGCAGACGCCGGATAAAGCCATAGCCCACAACGCCCATGCCGGACAGGAAAAGAATCGCCGCGAGCTCCGGCAAGCCGCAGGCAAAGCCGAGCGCGCAGATCAGCTTGAAATCCCCTCCGGGGACTTCGCTTTTTGTGAGCTTCGCCGCCGCAAGCAGCAGCGCAGCGGGGATGATCAGCCCCATTATACGCCAAAAAGTGGGGAACGCAAAGAAGCCGGAAACAAGCAGTACAATAGGGACAAGATTCGGTATCTCCCGCCGCCTGAAATCAATTACGCCGCCGTATATTAGGACGGCGGCGTTTATCAGGATGGGGATATAGTTCACCATAGCCGTTACTCCGTCCTGTAGTTGGTGGACTGTACAGCGAAATCAAAGGTAAGGTCATCGAAGCCGTATTGCCCAAAAAGCGTTGAAAACGTGACCGTTCCCGTGACGGTCAGGGCCGGGGGCGCTGCCGAGCCTGTGATGAAATTGACCGTCACAGTGTATTTGTCCGGCATATCGGAAGAAAGGAAGCTGAAAAAATCCGCCATTGCACACGATACGTCCAGACGCAGAATGTTGTCGGCCCGGTAAGCGTCCAGCATGTTTTTTTCAACCGCGCTGTTGCAGCTTCTTTGAAGAATGGTTTCCGCGTCATAGTAATTTTCATAGACGGCTCCCATCTCCATAATGAGAAAAGCAATCAACAGGATGAAAAATACCAAGCCGATAAAAATAACCGGGATACTCCCGGCTTTGTCCTGCAACAGCCTTTTCATTTCCAGTACACCTCGCTCATTCCGGCCACCTTGACCCTGATCGGCAAGTCCAGAGCAACGGGGTTTCCGCCGAGCGTCAGAATGGTAATGCGGTAGCTGCCTGTCAGGGTTACACTGAAGGTCTGCCGTAGCTGGATTTTTCTGCCGCTGTAGTACACAGCATCCACCTGAACATTGACGTTTTTCAAGTCTGCGCTTTCCATCTGCGCCACAATGTTCCGGGTTTCTGCCTCGTCGTATACGCCCGTGATTTCGATGCTGCGTACCACGCGGCGGCACATATAACTTGCGTTGTAGTATTGCATGATGTAGATCATGGCCGACACCAGCACGGCGAAGATCAGAACGAGCATGGCGGTTGTCATGAGAAAGGAAACCGCCCCGTCGCCCTTTTTCTCCCGCAGCAGGCATCGAAGCCGTTTCAAAACCGCCATGCCGCGCCCTCCTTTACCAGTTGCCGTTGAGCTTGTCAGACATTTTTTCAAACATGTCCGAGAAGAAGTTGGGGAAAAACTGATTGATCGCTATGATCAGCAAGCCCACAATGACCACACCGACGATGATGCCGCCGATGGTGGAGGTGGCAAGCTCTCCCTT
>DCTG01000026.1:8696-9383 GCA_002329245.1 Clostridiales bacterium UBA1446 | reverse complement strand
AAACGCCACGATCGTGGGGGTCCAGGTTCCCGCTTCTTTTATCTCTCCGCTCATGAGCACACCTCCCGCCGCCGAAGTAGAAACTCAATTTCGTTTATAATCTGCCGGTCGGTGAATCCGCCTATATCAATGGCTCCGCAGCGGCAATTGGCCGAGCAGGTGCCGCAGCCCTTGCAAAGAGCGTCGTTCACAACGGCCCGCCGGACCGTTCCGCCGCGTACGGGAACGTCCTGAACCGAAACGGCGCCGTAAGCGCACACCGCTTCGCAAACGCCGCAGGCGGTGCAAAGCGCGCCGTCCACCCGCGCGATGGTGCCGGCCGTTTCCAGCGACTCCTTGGACAGTACGGTGGCCGCGCGCCCCGCCGCCGCCCTGCCCTGCAGGACGCACTCCCTGAGGTTCCGGGGAGAGTGGGCCAGACCGCAGACATAGACGCCCTCGGTGGCAAAATCCACCGGCCGCAGCTTCGCGTGCGCCTCGAGGAAAAATCCGTCCTGCGTCAGGGGAATTTTCAGCATCCGGGCTATGTTCCCGTTCCCTTCTATGTCCGGAACGATGGCGGAAGCCAATACAAGAAGGTCCGCCGGAAGCGAAATCTCTTCGCCGCTTACCTCGTCGAAAGCCGTTACCGCAAGGGAGCTTCCCACCTCGACCTTCGGCTTTTGCGCGGGATCGTAGCGCAAAAAG
>DCTG01000026.1:3800-8690 GCA_002329245.1 Clostridiales bacterium UBA1446 | reverse complement strand
CAGGCCCGGATGTCGCGGTACAAAATGGTGACCGAAAGCTCCGGATTCAGACGCCGCAGCGCCGCGGCGTTTCGGAGCGCCTGATTGCAGCAGACGCGGCTACAGTACATCCGCCCCTCTTCGCGGGAGCCCACGCACTGGATCATGACGACGCGCCGGACTCCCTGAAGCAGTTTGTCTTCCTTCCGCAGCAGCTTATCAAGCTCCAATTGTGTGATAATCCGTCCGTCCGTTCCGTAAGCGTATTCTTCGGGCTTTTTCTCCCCGGCTCCGGTTGCGACAATCACCGCGCCGTGTTTTATGCTGAGAGTCTCGTCCCCCCGCCTGAGATCTGTCCGGAAGTTTCCGACAAAACCCTCAATTTCCCCGGCTTCCGTATTCAGATAAACCGTAATGTTGGGATGGTTTTCCGCCGCTTCGACAGCCTTTTGCACATGGAGGGCAATCGGCCGTCCGTTATAGAGCGCGCTGAGACTGCGGGCGTTCCCGCCTAACTTTCCGCTCCGCTCCAACAAATAGACCTGAAATCCCATATCGGCCGCGGCCAGCGCCGCGCTGATGCCGGCCATGCCGCCGCCCAACACCAGAACGGACGGCTCCACGCCGATCTTCTTACCGGTCAGAGCGGCGCTGCCGATTCCTTTGCCCACCGCCATCCGGACCAGCTCTTTGGCTTTTTCCGTGGCTGCCGCCTTGTCGTCCATGTGGACCCAGGAACATTGGTCCCGGATATTGGACATGTTGAACAGGTAAGGATTGAGCCCCGTCTTGCGCAGCACGTTCTGGAAGAGGGGTTCATGGGTACGCGGCGAACAGGAGGCCACCACCNNGGAACAGGTATAGAGGGAATCCTCCACGTGGACCACATGAGGCAGGGACCGCACATAGTCGCAGACCGCGGGAACGTCCACATAGCCCCCGATGTTGATGCCGCAGCGACAGACAAACACGCCCATCCGGATCGGCTCCCGGGATACGTCCCGGGGCGGAACGGCCGTTTCCTCGGCGAAGTATTCCGCGTAATCGGCCGCGTCAACCTTCTCCCTGTTCGCAAGTACGGCGGCTGCCGAGGCGGCGGCGCTGGCTTCCGTCACGGTTTCGGGAATGTCCTTCGGCCCGGCGGCGGCGCCGCAGGCGAAAATCCCCTCCACGGAGGTCGCCGGCGCCGCAAAGGGATCGCAGGTGATAAAACCGTACCGGTCCGTCCGGATGCCGGTCCGGCGAAAGAACCCGACNNATTCCGGTCCGGCGAAAGAACCCGACGTTTTCCTCCTGAGCCTTGAATCCGGCGGAAAGTACCACAAGGTCGTACGCCTCTTCCGCCTGCGTGCCGTCCGGCGCGCAGCTTTTCAGCAAGAGCCGTCCGTCCTCCCGGCGCGCCACGCTCCCCACGCGGCTTCGAATCAAACGAATCCCATATTTTTTCTTCCCGTTTTCCACATAGCGCTCAAAATCCTTCCCATAGGAGCGCATATCCATGTAATAGATATCGATATCCTTAACGCCCGGCAGATGCTCCCGCGTAATCTGCGCCTGCTTGACGGCATACATGCAGCACACGGCGCTGCAGTAGTCCGCGCCGCAGCCATGGTCCCGCGAGCCGACACACTGGATAAAAGCGATGCGCTCCGGCGCGCGGGCGTCGCTGGGACGCCGCACATGGCCGGCAAAGGGGCCGGAGGCGGAAAGAATGCGTTCATACTCCATAGACGTGATGACATCCGGGTTTCCTTCGTACCCGAACGCGGGCGGAATCCGATCCGCCATATCATAGCCGGGGCAAAGCACCACGGCGCTGACTTCCAGCTCGATCACCTGGTCCTGCTGGGTATGGCAGATAGCTCCGCTTTGACAGGCTTTCACACAGGCCAGGCATTCGCTGCAAACGGAGCAGTTGAGGCAGCGAAGCGCTTCCCGTTTCGCTTCTTCTTCGTCAAAACCGAGCTCCACTTCCCGAAAGCCGTTTCGCCGCTCCGCAAGAGGAATTTGCGGCATTTGCGTCCGGTTTTCCGTCCGGACCCCGTTCATATCCACCTGGGAGACATCCGTCTTGGGGAGCAGGAACGGTTCCACGGGTTCCTTCTTCCCCTCAAGATAATTGAGAATCGCCTTGGCGGCACGGTTTCCCGCGGCCACCGCGTCGATCATGGCGGCGGGACCGCTTTCCGCGTCCCCCCCCGCGAAGACGCCGGCAACCGGTGTTAAGCAGTTTTCCGCCTCTATCGTCCCGTCCGGCCGGAAGGCGTGAAAGCCCGCTTTCCGTATGTCCTGCTCCACCTGTTGCCCGGCGGCGACAAGGATGGTGTCCGCCTCCAAGATAAAATCGGAGCCGGGAATTGCCTCGGGACGCCGTCTTCCTCCGGCGTCCGGTTCGCCCAAGCGGTTTTCCAGGCAGCGCAAACCCGCGACGGCCCCGTCCTTGACGAGGATTTCCTCCTGAGAGGCCAAAAAGCGAAACGAAACGCCCTCCCGTTCGGCCTCTTCGACCTCCCACGCATTGGCGGGCATCTCCTCCCGCGACCGGCGGTAAACCACGGTTACCTGGGCGCCCAAACGGAGCGCGGAGCGGGCCGCGTCCATGGCGACGTTGCCGCCCCCCACCACGAGGATCCGCCGGCCGATTTCGGGGGTCTCGCCTAAATTCAAAGCGCGTAAAAACGCAATGCCCGGAACGACGCCCTTCGCGTCCTCGCCGGGTATATTGAGTTTGCGGTCTCCGTGCGCGCCGACTGCCAAAAATATTGCTTCATAGCCCTGAGCGCGCAGATCGTCGAGCGTGAGGGATTCTCCCAAAGGTGTATTATAGCAGAATTGAACGCCCATCTCTTCAATAAGGCTGATTTCATCCTTCAGAACTTCCTTATCGAGGCGGTAGTCCGGGATTCCGACCCGGAGCATGCCGCCGCCGACCGGCAGCCGCTCGAACACGGTGACCGGATAGCCCTCCCGGGCAAGCTGATAGGCACAGTTGAGGCCGGATGGCCCGGCGCCAATGACGGCCACCTTTTTCCCCTTCGGTTCCCCGGAAACCTTCACGGGAGGGCGGCTGCCGGACGCCTTTACCCGGTCCGCAACGTAACGCTTGATCCCCGCGATGGCAAGCGGCTCTTCCGAAAACCGGCGTGAGCAATCGTTCTCGCAGGGATGAAAGCACACGCGCCCCAAGACGCCCGCAAAGGNNACCCGACGCACAACCTCCAGCGCCTCTTCCCACCGCCCCTGCGCCGCGAGGGCGATATACCCGTGCGCGTCCATATGGGCGGGGCAGCTGAATTTACAGGGCGAGGTTCCCTTTTTATCAATAACCACCTTATTGGGGGCGGCCTGGGCAAACGGCTTGTAAACAGCCTTTCTTTTGCCCACGCCCATATCGAACTCGCTTTTCACCTCAACCGGGCAGGCGGCCGAACAATCGCCGCACCCCGTGCATTTTCCGAGATCCACAAAGCGGGCCCGCCGGCGAATCACCGCCGTGAATTCGGGCGCCGTCCCCCGAATCTCCTCCACCTCGCTCCATGTCATCGTACTCACCAGCGGATGGTTGAACGTTTCCGTCACCTTGGGCGCCAAGATGCAGGCCGAGCAGTCGTTCGTGGGAAAGGTCTTGTCGAGCTGCGCCATCCTGCCGCCGATGGAAGGAGATTTTTCCACAAGAATGACCGGAATACCCATCTCGGCAAGGTCGTGCGCCGCCTGGATGCCGCCGATTCCGCCGCCCACCACAAGCACCGGTTTTTTCATCGTCTCTTTCATAAGGCTTGCCTTCCTTTCGCGAAGCGGGCCGAAAGATTCATAATCCCAGTTCGGACAGTACCTTGCCGATTCTTTGCAGCCGCAGCCGCTTCATTTCGTCCTCGACCGCCTGCAGTTTTTCGGCGCCCTCCGGCGGGACGGTCCCTTCGGCCACGGCCATGAGACGCAGCACGCGGATCACGTCGCCGGGGCGGGCATCCTGCGGACAATGCGCCACGCAAACATGACACTGCATGCACTTCCACAGGGCCCCGCTTTGCAGCAGTTCTCTGCGCCGCCCGAGCAGCACGTCGTGCATAATCAGAAAGGGGCTGAATGCATCGTCAATCCCGCTGACCGGACAGCCGGCGGTGCAGGTGCCGCAGAGAAAGCAGTGCATGACGTTTTCCCCGCCGGGAATGGACGCGATTTCTTTCTTCAGATCAAAATCAATCGGATTCATGGTATCTTCCCTCTCATTCCACTGGCGGCCGGGGCAACAGTCCCGCCCGTTTGATGATTTCCGGGACAATGGATTCCCATCCCACCGCCATGATGTGCAAACCGCGCACGCCCTCGATGCGCCTTACCCGGTCGATAATCTCGAGCGCAATGGCGACGCCTTCCGCCTGCTGATCCGCCGCGCGGTACATCCGTTCCGTCAGCGCCTCGGGAATCCGTATCCCCGGCACCTTCCCGGTCATCTCGATGGAACGGAAGGATTTGTTAACCATCACGCCCGCCTGAATAAAGACCTTTTCATGAAGCCCCAGACGCCTGACCTGTTCCATCCAGTCCTCGAAGGCCTCCACGTCATAGATGGACTGCGTCTGCACAAACCGCGCGCCGGAGGCAACCTTCTTTTGCAGGCGCATGAGCTGCAGTTCCTGCGGCTGCGCAAAGGGATTGGCCGTCGTTCCGATGAAAAACCGGGGCGGCAGCTTGGAAACCTTTCCGCTGATAAACGTGCCGTAGTCCCGCAGATCCGCCACCGCGCGCACCAGCTGGACGGAGTCGATATCGTACACGTTTTTTGCCTGCCGGTCATTTCCGAAGCTTTGATGATCGCCGGAAAGGCAGAGGACATTTCTCAGTCCCAACGCCCAGGCGCCCAAAAGATCGCTCTGGATCGCGATGCGGTTGCGGTCCCGGCAGGTC
>DCTG01000026.1:0-3784 GCA_002329245.1 Clostridiales bacterium UBA1446 | reverse complement strand
TGGTTATCCGTAATATTGACGGCGTCCACAATACCCAACAATCTGTCCGCGGCGGTTTGAACGTGGGAAGCGTCCGCGCTCATGGGCGGCCCGATTTCGGCGGTAACGGCAAAATGACCGGCTTCAAAGACCTTCTGCAGTCTGCTTGCTTCCATCATTTCACCTCCACCGATACGTCGGGCCTAAAAAGCTTCCTCGGNNTGCCCGCTCCAGCTGCCCCAAGGCTTTCATCCGGTTATAAATAAGCTGCCAGGCGCAGTCGACGGAGGGGTCGATTTCGCATTTTCCGCCGGAGCTCCCGCCGCAGGGACCGTTAAAATGACTCTTGGAACAGCGCGCCACGGGACAAATACCGCCCGTCTTTTCCAAAACGCAGTTCCCGCAGCCCTGGCACATCTCCGTCCAATAGCCGACATCCCGGTTCACGCCGATAAAGTTGGTGTTGAGTCCCGGCAGGATTGGTTTATCGGGATACCGCTCCGCCAGAAACTGCACGCCCGCCCCGCAGGCCAAGGACAGCACGGCGTCCGCCTCTCGCACCATCTCGTCGAGCGGCTCCAAAAATTCCATATCGCACTGCCGTTCCGGTGTCATAACCCGGAAGGAGTGCCCGCCGGCAAGCGAAAGGGTCTCCCGAAGGGACAGCGCTTCGGCCTCCCCGCCGGAAAGACAAACGGTGACGCAGGTTCCGCAGCCGAGAATTAAAACCTTTTCGTAAGGACGGATGCTGTTTTGAATCTCCTCAATCGGCTTTTGCTGCGCAACGATCATGATTTCCCCTCCTTCTCGGGGCGAAGCATCCGTTCCGCCGCCGCCCTGAGCACATTCGGCATAGCGTGGGATACCTCCACGCAACCCACCTTGGACGAATCCAGACCCATCCGTTCGAGCAGCTCTTTCAGGCGCTTTTCCTGCAGATGCGCCCGACGGTTTCCGTCAAAGTGCCGGCAGGCTTCCGCAACGCAGACCGCAGCTAGCACCCGGTCGCAGGAGGAGAGCGCCTCGGCTAAACGCGCTTCGTTCAGATACCCGCCGCAGGGCACGGTTTCCACAAGTACGTCGAGGCCGGAAAACGCCTCGCGCGCGGCGAGGGCAGCGGAGTTCTCGCAGCAGAGCGCCAAAAGCTTCCCGCCGTTTTCCTTCTTCCGCTCCGGGCCGCCTTCCGGTGAAAGGAGAATGGCGTTTGCCGGGCAGATGGCCGCGCAGATACCGCAGCCCACGCAGCGAACGGGATTTATTCTCATGGCGCGCCCTTCGCCGTCCGGCTCCGGCGCCGCGTGGGGACACGCCCGGTAACAGGTATAACAAAAGGCGCATTTTTTAGCCTCGACGCGGGCCGTATGTTCTTCGCCGTCTTCCGGCAGACTTTGAACCGCCCGGATAATTCCCGCAAGCGCGCCCTCCAGGCGATCCTCCATCCGCCCGGGATCCAGACACCAGACATCTCGGCGGGAGGTCAGGTCGGGATAGAGATACCAGCAGCCCGCGCTGATCCGTCCGTCCGCAGGCGTCCGAAGGCGGAGAATTTTCGCAAATTCCGAAAGCGCCGGGTCCGCTTTTTCCGCGCAGTCGATCAAAAGCCGGGTATCCAGCTCCTGCGTGAAGCCCTCGCCTTCCGCGGCGATATGAAAACCGGATTCGCTCTCCCGGATAAAAACCGTTTCATATTTCAGAAAGAGAACCCCCGACGAACGCGCCTTCCGGTATAGCTCCTCGACGCCGGCGCCGGAGGTGCGCACCGAACGGGCCAATACCGCTACCCTGCGCTTGCAGGAGGCCAAAAACAAAGCCCGCTCCAGCGCAAGGCGGATAAGCCACTCGGATGCTTCCTTCTCCCGGTCCAGGAGCAGTACGACCGGCATTTGGGGCGGAAAGCGCTCCGCCGCGCGCCGCGCGTAAATCTCGTCCGTTAAAAACGGATCTGTTTCGGTTTCCGTCAGAAGAATAACGGGAGATTCCGGAAAAGCCTTCAGCTCTTCCGGCGTGCGCGCCCATGCGGCATCAATCCCGGCCGCCCGTATCAGGTGTTCCACCCGGGAGGCACAGGCAGAATGGCCGGCGAGAACGATCTTCATACGGCCAGCACCTCCGGTGCGGCGGCTTTGATTAATAGCGCCGCCGTATTTTTGGCGTCCGCAACCGTTTCGGCAATGGTCATGGGACCGGACGCGGTTCCGGCAAGCCAGATTCCCGTTTCCCGAGGCGGCCGGACATACCGCAAAAATCCGTTCCCGTCTAACTGAAGCGAACAAATCTCCGCCAGCGTCCCGGCGTCCGCCCCGGGACGAATCCCGGAGCATAAAACTATGTAATCGAATGTTTTTGAATGGTATCCTTCGTTATCGCCCCAGGAGACCGCCGGTCTGCCGTTTTCCATCCGCACCGCCGCGGGACGGCACCGGATCAGGTCGATGCCCTGCGCGCGAAGCTCGTCTGCATACCGGCCCGGTTTTACGGCCTGGAGGTCCATATAAAACAGGACCACTTCGGCCTCGGGATAGAGCCGCCGGACGACCTTTGCCGCCCGCGTGGAGTAGGCGCAGCAGACTTTGGAGCAGTAGGGCGCGTGAAGCGCCGTGTTCCGAGAGCCGAAGCAGAGAAGGAAGCCCACGCGCTCCGGCGCGGTTTCAAAGAGAGTCTCTTCTCCCCGGGATTTTAAGAGCTTCTCGATTAACGGCCCGGACAGGATCCGGCCGGAAGGGACGATTTCGAGGTTCCCGCTGTCCGCCTCCGGCAGAAACGCAAATCCGGACGCCACCACAATATGGGAAAAGCGCATCGGCACACGGCCGCTTCCCCGCTCGATGACAGCCGTAAACCCGTCTTTTTCACGGAACAGATCCAACAGACGGGCGCCGTATAGTTTATCGATTTGTTCGTCCGACTCCGTCTCGCTCCACAGGGAACCGGTCAGGCAAACCCCGCAGTCGCTGCAGGTATCCGTCGCCTTGCAGCCGTAAGTTCTTGCCTTGCCGCCCAAAGCGCTTTCTTTTTCCAAGATGCAGGAGGAAATTCCGGCGCGGGACAGTTCCCTCGCCACGACACATCCCGCAAGCCCACCTCCGATTATCAGAACCTTTTCNNTTCCTCCGCCTGATACAAGCCGCGCGGAAAAAGTATCAAAGACGCCTGTTGCCGCGCACGCAACAGACAAAACCATTCTATCCTTAAAGTAGCAGTTTGCCGGAGAAAGAGATAGAAAATTTTTTTGATTTTTTGCACTTATTTCTCTTTCATTTCCCTGTTTTTTCTCCGTATTGCACAACGCCCAGCGTACTCCGGCGGAGAAATCTCAATTCCCGACCGCAGGCGGCGCAAGGGAGGGGGAGCGCGGCGGCGCGCCGGCTCCTCTCAATGGGGAGCTATTTAAAGAATGAAATTATAAAATTCCCCCGAAACCGCTTATACCGCAGTCCCGGGGGATTTGCCGGCAGAATGTCAGGAGGCCAAAAGCTTTGCCGTCTGGGCGGCGGAGGCCGCGTCCGGACTATAGGCGTCCGCGCCGATTTCGGCGGCAAACTCCGCCGTGACCGGGGCTCCGCCCACTAGGATTTTGACCTCGCGGTCAAAGTTCGCGTTCAAAAGCGCGGCTACGGTTTCCTTCATGGCGGGCATGGTTGTGGTCAGAAGGGCGGACACGCCTACGACCCTGCAGCCCGGGTTATCCTTCACCGCCTGGACAAATTTTTCAGCGGGCACGTCGACGCCCAAGTCGATTACCTCGAAGCCGGCGCTGCCCACCATCATGGCAACTAAGTTTTTGCCGATGTCATGCAGGTCGCCT
>DCTG01000112.1 GCA_002329245.1 Clostridiales bacterium UBA1446 | reverse complement strand
CTTGATCGTCTGTCGGGACGGGACAGTCTTAATGCGTGTCCCTTCCGCTTTTTCAATTCACTCCGCGGAGCGATTGGCGTCTTCCAGAATGGGATGGATAACGCGTAAGCGCCTTTCAGCTCTGCGGGAAGAAGAGCGGCGCAGAGCGATTAGCGCGGGAGTCCCTTATCTGGGTGAAGTTTACAAAATAACTTTTCCCGAAGGTAGCTCGGAAGGTTTGTCTTTCGACGGGAGAGAATTCAGGCTGGGAAGCCTTCTGCGCGGGAACGCCGCCGGAGTGTTCGGCTCATGGTACAGACTCCGGGCGGCGGAGGTGATCGGAGGGAGGCTGGAACATTATTCCGCGCGTTCAGGTTTGTCCCACGCGGGTTTTTCCTTAAGCGGCGCGTTCAGACGCTGGGGCGCCTGCGGCAGGAACGGCCGTCTTCGTTTCAACTGGCGTCTGGTCATGGCGCCTTTGCCTGCCCTGGACTACGTGGTGGCGCACGAACTGGCCCACTTGCGGCGCAGGGACCATTCCCGCTTTTTCTGGAAAGAGGTCGGGGAAATAATGCCTGATTATCCGGAAGGAAAGCAGTGGCTGAAAACCAACGGCAGAACCCTCTTTTTTGAGCTCAGCGGCATCGGTCATTCCGCTTGACACCCTTTCCCTGCGGTTTATAATATTCCCGATAGACACTGTTATTTTCAGCCGGAGGATCGGGCAGGCCGCTTATCCGTCCGGCAGATATTTTTTACCGGCCATATTAAAGGAGGTTGCTTATGCGCTCGTTGATTTCTTTACTGATTTCCGCCGTATTTCTGACTGCCGCCTGCTGCGGCTGTTCCTCGATAAAGGTCAAACGCACGGATACGTCCAAAACCGTGGACCTAAGCGGCGGCTGGAACGACAGCGATTCCCGGATGACGGCCGAAGAGATGATCGGGGACTGCCTTCAGCGCCCGTGGCTGAGCGATTTTAACATCGCGCAAGGGAAGAGGCCGGTGGTGATCGTGGGAACCATTATCAACCGCACCTCGGAGCACATCAATTCCGGCGTTTTCGTCAATGACCTGCAGAGAAGCCTGTTAAATTCCGGAAAGGTGAAATTCGTTTCCGACAGCGTCAGCCGCCAGGAACTGCGCGCGGAAAAGGCGGATCAGGCGCAATACGCCTCCAAAGAGACCGCGAAGCCGCAGTATGCCGAGACCGGGGCCGATTTCATGCTGCAGGGAGAGGTCAATTCCGTTAAAGACGAGATCAAGGGTAAATACGTGGTCCTTTACCAGGTCAGCCTGGAGCTGGTGAATCTGACTAGCAACGAGAAAGTCTGGATCGGCCAGAAGGAGATAAAGAAGATAGTCTCTCGCAGCACACNNGATAAAGCGGCTCTTCCCGGCCGCGTTAGCCTGTTTATCATTTTTCTTCAACATCTCCTGCGCTTCCGTGCGTATGGGCGCCATGATAAGCGACTCGCTTTCCGCCGGCGACTACGCCCGTGCCGGCAAACTGCTTGATAAAGGCCCGGCGGCATATGGCAAAGGCAACAAGCTCTTGTATCTTCTCGATAAAGGCTACGTCCTGCACGCCGGCGGGGATTATCGCGGAAGTATCGCCGCTTTCGAGCAGGCAAAGCAGGAATATGACGCTTTATATTCCGTTTCTTTAAGCAAGGAAGCCGCGACCTGGCTTGTCAATGACTATTTGGCCCCTTACCGAGGAGAGGACTTCGAGCGGGTACTGGTCAATATCTTTCAGGCTGTCAACTACTGTATGCTCGGGGATTTTTCAGGGGCGCTGGTAGAGGCCAGGCAGGTTGACGAACGCCTGCGCCTGATCAACAGCCGCTACAATCAGGGAGAAAAAAACGTTTACAAAGAAGATGCCTTCGCGCGCCTGCTTTCCGGCCTGCTTTACGAGACGGAGAAGAACGGGCGCGGCGAAAACGACGCTTATATAGCTTACGCGAAAGCGGTGCAGATCTACGAAGAGGATTATAAAACGCATTACGGGCTCGGCGTGCCGCTCCTGCTGAAACAGAATTTTCTCGCGGCGGCGCAGTGGATGGGGAGCCGGGAGGCTATGGAGGCAGGCGTAAAATTCAGGGGAGAGGATTTTCTTCCACTGCCTGAAAAGGCGAAGAAAGCGGAAGTGATCCTGTTCAATTATAACGGACGCTCTCCTTATAAGAAGGAGACCGCTGTCCCCGTGCCTTTGCCGGACGGCTACGTGCTCAGCCTGGCTTTCCCTTCATACGAGCGCAGGCCGAATCAGGTAAAGGCTTCGTCCCTGCGCGCGCGCTCCGCTTCCGGACAGCTTTACGCGGCGGAGAGCGAACCGGTAGAGGATATCTGCGCCATCGCCGAACAAAACCTGGACAACAGAAGAGTCAGAGTGATCGCCAAGATGCTTGTTACCGCCGGAGGAAAATACGCGCTTGAGAAAGCGGCGGAGCGCAGGATAGAGGAGACCAGAGGGGAGAATACCGCGATCGGTTTCAGGATACTGAGCAGTCTTTATAATATTTTTTCCAACAGGGCCGATCTGCGCTGCTGGCAGACTTTGCCGGCCGAGATCCGCGCGGCGCGCCTGCTGCTGGAGCCGGGTGTGTACGATATCTTCGTGGAGACTTCCGAAGGCGGGGCAAGTCNNAGGGATAGAACTGGGGCGTTTTAACCTTTCCCCCGGGGAGAAAAAGTTCCTGGTGGTCAGCACATGGGAGTGAAAATCATGAAAAAGATAATAGCGGGATGCGCGGTAGCAGGGGTCCTTGCGGCCGGTTCTCCTTCCGGGGCCGCCTGGGCCGGAGGCAGGCGCGCGCTGGTGGTGCTGTCTCAGCGCGGTTTCCAGGAAAAGGAATTTTTTCCGGTTAGGGACACTCTGCTTTCCGCCGGAATAAGTTTTTCCGTAGCTTCTTCCGCCCCCNNCGGAGAAGCCGTGAGCGTCTATGGGACAAAAACGGCGTGCGATAAGGGACTCTCCGGGGTCAACGCCTCCGAATATGATGCCGTGGTCTTCATCGGCGGTCCGGGCGCCGAATCCCTTTTTAATGACCCGGAGGCGCACAAGCTCGCGCGGGACACGGTTTCATCCGGGCGCATATTGGCAGCCATCTGCATTGCCCCGGTGATCTTAGCCAATGCCGGAGTGCTTAAAGGGCGCAAGGCAACGGTTTTTCCCGGAGAGGAAGGATTTCTCGTCTCCGGCGGAGCGCTTTATACCGCGAAAGCGGTGGAAAAGGACGGTAATATCATTACCGCCGACGGGCCGTCTTCCGCCTTGGAATTCGCCCGCGCGCTGGCAGAGGCTTTACGGTGAGCCTTAGCGAAGCGCAAGCGGCCGCCAGGCTGCTTAGAGATGGCTATAACGAACTGCCTTCCCAGAAGAAGAGAAACATCCTGTCCATATTCATGGGAGTGATCAGGGAGCCGATGCTGCTGCTTTTAGCGGGCGGGGGCCTTCTCTATTCCTTTTTGGGAGAACCCGGGGACGCCCTGATGCTGCTCAGTTTTGTTTTCGTAGTGATCGGCATCACCGTTTACCAGGAGAGAAAGACCGAGAAGACCCTGGATGCCTTGCGCAATCTTTCCAGCCCGCGCGCCCTGGTAATCAGGGACGGGAAGGAGCGGAGGATCGCCGGCAGAGAGGTCGCCGTGGGAGATACCATTGTCCTGCGCGAAGGCGACAGGGTGCCGGCCGACGCCAGGGTAGTTTCGTGCTCCGGCCTGTCGCTCGACGAGTCTCTTCTTACAGGTGAATCGGTTCCGGCGCGCAAACGGGAATGGGATGTTTCTTCCGACGGGGATAAAGACGCGGCCCCGGGAGGGGACGATTTACCGTTTGTTTATTCCGGCACGCTGGTGGTGGGCGGGCACGGCATCGCCGAGGTCTATTTCACCGGGATAAACACCAGAATGGGCAGAATCGGCCGGGCTCTGCAGTCAATCCGCGGTGAAAAGACTCTCCTGCAGAAAGAGACCTCCCGCATCGTGCGCGTTTTTTTTCTGGCCGGAATGGTCCTTTGTTCGCTGGTGATAATTCTTTACGGATTGACCAGGGGCGACTGGCCGGGCGGGATACTGGCCGGTTTGACGCTGGGCATGGCGGTCTTGCCCGAAGAATTCCCGGTGGTGCTGGTTATTTTTCTTACTCTCGGCGCCTGGCGCATCTCGCGTAATAACGTGCTTACCAGGCGCGCGGCCGCCATAGAAACTCTTGGCGCCGCCAGTGTCCTTTGCGTGGACAAAACCGGGACGCTCACGCTCAATTCGGCGGAATTAAGCGGTTTATTTGCCTCCGGGGCGTATTTCTGGCCGCGGGGAGAAAAAAGCGTCCTGCCCGATAAATTCCATGACGTCCTGGAATACGGGATCCTGGCCGGACAGAAGGATCCTTTTGACCCTATCGAAAAGGCGTTGAAACTGGCCGGAGAATTGTACCTCGCCGGCAGTGAACATATACATAACAACTGGACGCTGGTAAAAGAATATCCGCTTTCCAAAGAACTCTTTGCCCTTTCGCATGTCTGGGAATCGCCGGACAGAAAAAATTACATAATCGCCGCCAAGGGGTCGCCGGAGGCGGTCGCCGATCTCTGCCATTTAAGCGGGGAGGCCAGGCGGAAACTTTCCGGGCATATTGAAACCCTGGCCGGAAAAAGCCTGCGCGTGCTGGGAGTGGCGAGAGCCGCTTTTCGCAAGACGGAGCTTCCGGAGGAACAGCATGATTTTATTTTCGAATTCATGGGGCTTCTTGGATTCAGCGATCCGGTGCGTCCCGCCGTGCCGCAGGCGATAAAAGAGGCCTATGAGGCCGGGATACGCGTGATCATGATCACGGGCGACTA
>DCTG01000056.1:4619-4774 GCA_002329245.1 Clostridiales bacterium UBA1446 | reverse complement strand
AAGCCATATCTTTCCCCGATGGCTCGGCATAGACCGCAGTATGCCGCTTTGAAGCGGTCAAAATCGCGAACTTTGAGTTCGTCGCGCAACGGCCTGACGTATCCGAACATAGCACAGTTATTCCTTTCCGGGCCGCTTGGGCGGCATTGCAAGTA
>DCTG01000056.1:0-4610 GCA_002329245.1 Clostridiales bacterium UBA1446 | reverse complement strand
TCTTGCGCATTTTTCTGTTTTGAAGAATGTTGATTCCAATGCCGAGCAGAAAACCCGCCGAGCAGAAGACGATATCCCAAGGCTTTTCCAAGCCGGCGAGCAAAGCAACTAGATAGCCGCAGATAAAAAGCAGAAACGGCACAATATAAACGAGAGCGGCAAGCCAAAGTACTTTCTTGCTGCTGCATTCAAGCTGGACCTCGTCCCCCGCCCGCGCATGGATCAGATTCTCTGCAACGACGATGATCGCTTCCGGATTTGCCCGGCAGCCTCTGCAGTCCGCACAGGAATGCCCGCATGCGGTTTCACGCCGCACAAGAACCTCCGCCTTATCGTTTTCCAATACTCGGGTTACTTTCGCTTTGTGCGTCATAGAGCGCTCCTTTCCGGGTATGCAGAAAACTGCCCCACCGATGCTACTTTGAAATAGACACCACAACTTTATACTCTCCGACGATGCCGGCGCCTCCGTAACCGTCCAAATAGACCTTTGCGGGAAGGGTATAATTACCGGTTGCTTCTCTGATTTCAGAAAGATCAGCAACGATGCGGATGTTGTATTCATATACCATGGCTATGGCTTCTTCGGAGCCGCGAACCGTAACGGGAAGGCTTTGCGTTACGGGAACCGCCTGGTAACCGTCCGGCACGTTAATCACCTCGATATTCGAAGCAACAAGCGTTTTGGACGCCAGCCCATGAATGGATACCGAAACAACTGCCTCATGGATTCCGCTCTGATTGACAAGCCCGTTTGAAAGCGGAATCGTGAAAGTATAGGATTCCGCGTTGAAAACTTCCGATAAATCGATAGTTCCTAAAACAATGGTTTTTAAGCTGCTGAGTTCTTCAGGTTCTCCGGAGACCAAAATGGATTTTGGGCTTATGGTATAAGTCACGTTATCTACGGTCGCGCCACCGCCGTCAAGAAACTCCACGGTCAGCGGGATATCCGCCGTCGTGACGATGGGAAGCTTAACATGAACCGCCGGAAGGTCGGCTTTGATGCCGTCCGATTCCAGCACATTACCGTTGTAGTCGATGAGTTCGTATGGCGCGTCTTCTTCTATCGTCTTGGAAACCTTGGTCCCCGCAAGGGTAACCAGCGCGTGACTAACCTGATCAATCTGTTCCACGATTCCACTGACTTCAATCGTATCCGGATAAAAGAGAAAATCCTCCGCCAAAAAGCCTTCCGCTACGCTGCCGTTAAAAATGCCCACGACCGGAACTGTTTTTATTGCCATCTTCGATACGGTGATGTTAATGGTATCGCGGCTCTGATGCGCGACGGTTATTCCGGTCGCGGTTGGAAATGTAACTTTGAACGGAAGCGTATAATCACCCGGGGAAGCAATCTNNGCCGTCACTTGGATTTGGCTGTTTTTCAGGTTTAACAGCACATTGCGCTTTCCCCGCAGTTTGAGATTTACGGTTGCGTTTTTTCCGGAAGAAATCATCAAATCTTTCGCGTTTAAAATGTTGTTTTCTCCCTGAAATACGACGGGGATTCCGGTATAGTCAAGGTCAATGTCCGGATTCAGCTCTGTCACCACATAGAACCAAAGCGTAACTGCCAAAAAGATTGACAATACGATGTACATGATTCTTCTTTCGCCCGGTTTATTATTTTGAAACATTGTTTCCGCTCCTCTTTTTTGCATGGATCAGTTCCAAAAAAAACCTGCCTATGGTCCCGAGGCTGACTTTTGACCTGATTTCCTGTTTTACCGGAAGAAGCTCGTTCCGTAAAAGCTTTTCAACCGTTTCAGGAGCAAGATGACGTTTCAGCATTCCGTCCATGGCAACGGAAATCGAACCGGTTTCTTCGGATACAATGGCTACCACGGCATCAGAATGTTCGCTCATGCCAATTCCCGCCCGGTGACGCATACCGAGTTCCCGGCTTAAATTGTTGTTCCCGGACATAGGGAGCATACAGCCCGCGCCAACGACACGGCCGTTTCGAATAATGACCGCTCCGTCGTGCATAGGCGTTTTGGGATAAAAGATGTTTTCGAGAAGTTCCGCTGAGACGGCGGCATCTAAAAAAACGCCTGTCTTTATGATGTCGTCTAATATGGATTTTCTCTCAAATACAATAAGCGCGCCTTTTCGTTCCTTCGATAATTGGGTCAGCGCGGTCACCGTATGTGTAATCGCGTGCTCCGTCTCTTTGGGTTCGTTCGGGTGCTTTAAAAAATTCCTCAGACGGCTGCTCCCCACCTGCTCCAATGCCCGGCGAAGCTCCGGCTGAAAAATAATAACAAGAGATAAGAGTCCAAGTTCAACGGCACGGTTCAAAATGAAGTTCACAACGTTGAGTTCGAGGAAGGAGGATGCCCAGAGTACAATAAAGAAAAGGAGAAGCCCTTTGGCCAGCTGCCCCGCGCGTGTTGCCCGGATCAAACCAAGCAGCTTATAAATAACAAAGGAAATAATGGCGATGTCCACGATGTCCGCTAATTTGATCGTCAGTATAAACCGCCAGGCGGCCTGCATTGCATTCGTTAAAGTTAATAATATTTGACCGGACATGCGAACACCTGCCTTGTAGCGAAGGGATCCGGTTTTTTCCTTCACCGGTAAATCTCTATCCCAATACCTTTAGTTTATTAATTATATAGTAACCGCCCATAAATGGCAATACAAGCAATGTGAATTTATTGTGAAAATCCATCGTTTGTCCTTGTATTGCACTGTATTTTGCGAAAACAGAGGGAATTGTCCGCTATTTTCCGAGATCCACACGTTTCCTTGCTTGCTTGTCCCCGTACACCGTTTTCTGATGCTGCCTGAAAGCCTTACATATTCAGGGCCAGCAAAGACGACTGTGCCTATTGATACAGGAATCTATCGCACAGCCGTCCCTCTCCTAAGCCAGTCCCCCACAGCCTATTGTTTTGATTTCAATCGTTCCGATAATCGTTTCGCTTCGAATATGAGGAGGTTCACTTCCTGCAGGGTATTAAAGGCGGAAAAGCTGATTCGCACAGTCCCCTCATCAAACGTTCCCGCGGTTTTATGAGCAAGCGGGGCACAGTGCAATCCGGCTCGAACGCAAATTCCCCGTTCCCCAAGCGCCTGCCCCGCCTCTTCGCAGTCGCGGCCGGAAAACTGAATGGAGAGGACTCCGCTCTGGCAATCCGTTCGGGGCGTAGAGAAAACACGTATGCCTGGAATCCGACTCAACCCACGCACCGCCGCCAGAAGCAGCGTACGTTCATGCTCCAAGATGGCCTGCGTGCCGCGTTTATTTATAAATTTCATTCCTTCCAGAAGACCGGCGACGCCCGAAACGTTGTGCGTTCCCGCCTCCAGGCGGTCCGGCAGAAAATCCGGCATATTCATTTGCGCGGAAAGACTGCCGGTGCCACCCTCTAAAAGCGTTTTCACCGTTGTGTCACCGCATAGAAGCAGACCGGTCCCCTGCGGTCCGTAAAGCCCTTTGTGTCCCGGCATGGCAATAAAGGAAGCTCCTAACGCCGCGGCGTTAATCGGAATCGTTCCGGCAGACTGTGACGCGTCAATGATGAGCGGAATGCCACGCATCCGGCAGAGCATTGCGATCAGTTCAATCGGCAGAATATAACCGAAGACATTGGATACATGATTGCAGATAACGGCGTCGACGCCGTGCATCAGGGAGTCGAAACGGTTTAAGAATAGCTCTGGGGAAAAAAGCGGCGCCTCCACAACTTTTATCTCTAAATTCGGTATATGAAAAAGCGGCCTTGTTACCGCGTTGTGCTCATAGCCTGAAATGAGAACCGTATTGCCTGATTTCAGCAATGATTTAATTGCAATATTGAGTCCGTGCGTTGCGTTGAACGTAAGTACCACATTTTCCGTATGCGGAACGTGAAACAGTTCCGAAGCTGCCTCCCGGCATCTGAACACCACTTCCGCGGCCTCCATCGCCGGTCGGTGGCTTCCCCTTCCGGGACTTGCCGCATGCTGCATCGCTGCAGACACGGCTTTATATACAGCTTCCGGTTTTTGGAGCGTTGTCGCTGCACTGTCAAAATAGATCATAAGGCCTCCCTTGTCTTTCGCGCATAAACCAAATGAAACCGCAGATTTCTCGAATTTTCTGAACCTGCAGGCTCCCTAAGCAAACGGCGCGTTTCGTTTTCCATCGCTTCCTTTACTCCGTTACCTCATGATAATTGCCCTCTCCGTCCGAGACAAAGATATGGAGCGGCTTTAGCTCTGAGCGCCTTAAAACCTGCAGGGAATCTTTCAGGCGGTGTTCCGATACCTTTACGGAGTATCCGCAGCCCCCTTCCTCGATGCTTTTGGGAGAACGTATGATGTGCGATGTGATTCCCGCACGTTCCAAAGCGGCAGCGGTTTTCTGTGCGTAGGTAAGCGAACGACAGGTAATGAGATAATTNNCATCCGGGCTCTACTCCTCTCAGGAACATTGTATGTTCGGGCCAAGCCGTATGAACCCTCAAGCCGCCTGTTCCAATGAATAAAAAAGAACGCCCTGTCTTTTTCAGCACAGGGCGTTCTATTCCGCCAGCAGGGTATTCTTTATCTTCCGTTAATTCACTTTTTCAATCAGGGCAACCGCATAAGCCGCCATACCTTCTCCCGTTCCCGTG
>DCTG01000192.1 GCA_002329245.1 Clostridiales bacterium UBA1446 | reverse complement strand
GGTATGGCAAAGAGCGATGCGGTGGCGCTTCTGGGCACGATGTTCGGTATGAGCCTGCCCATGATCACGTTTCCGATGGCCTTTATTGACGGTCTTGCGGGCGCGATCGTGCCGTCGCTTTCCGAAGGGATGGCTAAAGGGGATATCGGCGCGGTGCGCAGGAAAATTTCGAAAGCGTTTCTGGGCGTATCCCTGTTTGCGATCCCGTCCGCGGCGCTCATGATCCCGGTTGGGCCGGATATCGCGCGGCTGCTTTTCGGTTCGGAGGCGGCGGGGAACTACATGACGCCGCTATGTTTCTGCGTATCTGTTCTTGAACTCCGGAGCATAAGCTCGATCATTCTCACAAGTATAGGCAGAGAGAGCCGGGCCGCACTCCATTTTATAACGGGCGGAGCCGTTCAGACAGCCTTTACGTGGTTCGGCACGACAATACCCGGAGTCGGAGTCTACGCGATCATCGCGGGGCTCGCAGCATCCGGCCTTGTGACGCTGATCCTGAATATTAACTGCATCGTGAGCACGACGGGGCTGCGCGTCAGATTCGTATCATGGTTTGTATGCCCATGTGTCGCGGTGCTCCCGGCAGAGCTGCTGGCGGCGTTCATATATGCCGACGTCTCCGGGACGCTTTCGCTTCCTTTTGCTGTGCTCGTTTCCGTTCTGCCCGCGATCGCGCTCTATATTCTGCTGATCCGCGCGATGGGCATAAAACACACCGAGCTCTTTTTCCTGAGAAAAGAAGAGGGTATGAAAAAACGACTGGCGATAAATAACGGGCCGAAGCCGTAAGGGTGCGAAACAGGCCGGAACGATATCCGTTCCGGCCTGTGCGGTATACTTATCAGTCCTCTGTCTGGCTCGCTTTGTATTCCTCGATAACTTTCTGCTGTGTCATGGGTGATGCTTCCTCGTAGCGGACAAATTCAAACTCAAAGGAGCCCCTTCCCTGAGACATGGAGCGAAGGTCGATTGCGTATGACGTCATGCTGCCCATAGGTATCTCGGCCTCGATCGTCTGCCAGCCGGGTTCTGCCGGGTTCATGCCGAGCACGCGGCCGCCCCTCTTGTTGAGATCGCCCATAATGTCTCCCGTATTTGTTTCGGGAACAGTAACCTTAAGAAGGCCGATAGGCTCGAGCAGGACGGGCGAAGCCTGCGGCAGACCCGCCTTATATGCGAGGGAGGCGGCGGTCTTGAACGCCATTTCGGAGGAATCTACCGGGTGGTAAGAGCCGTCGACAAGCGTGGCTTTGAGGTTCACGATGGGGTAGCCCGCCAGCACGCCGCGCTGTATGCTCTCGCGCAGGCCTTTTTCAACTGCGGGGAAGAAGTTCTTCGGGACAGCGCCGCCGAAAATCTTCTCTTCAAAGACAAGGTCCTCCTCTTCGCCGGGCTCAAACTCGATCCATACGTCACCGAACTGGCCGTGCCCGCCGGACTGCTTCTTATGACGGCCCTGCACCTTGACCTTTTTCCGAATTTTTTCACGGTAGGGAACGCGGGCCGGGAAAAGATCCACTTCCACGCCGGCCTTTGTTTTCAGCTTCGAGCAAATCACATCCAAGTGAATGTCCCCGGCGCCGGAAATCACCATCTGCCGCGTTTCGGGGTTATTTGCATAGGTAAAGGACGGGTCCTCTTCCGAAAGGCGCGCAAGTCCGGAGGCGACTTTGTCCTCCTGTCCTTTCGTCTTCGGGGCGATGGCCATGGTATAGCAGGGCATGGCGAAGGAAATGGGGTCAAGCGTCAGGACACGCTTCGGGTCGCAGAGCGTATCTCCCGTTTTCAGTTCGGCCATCTTTGCGATGGCCCCGATATCGCCGCATACGATATTCTTGACTTCTTCGCTCTTTTTGCCTTTCATCGAGTAAAGCCGCCCGATCTTCTCGGCAGAGCCGGTGCGGACGTTCACAGCCGCCGTTTCCGCCGACAGAGTTCCGGAAATCACCTTGACAAAGGAGAATTTCCCATACTGGTCCGATACCGTCTTAAACACAAACGCGCAGAGCGGATCGTCCGGAGATACGGGCACCTTGTTCTCGCCCGCCTGTTCCGGCGCTCCCTCCAGGGGATTGGGGAAAAGATCCACGATGGCGTCGAGCAGCAGGGTTGTGCCAAGTCCCGTTACGGCGCTGCCGCAGATGACCGGAACGATGGAAAGATCTTTCACGCCGACACGCAGGCCCTGCGCCAGTTCCTCCCCGGTAAACGCCTCGCCGGAAAAGTACTTCTCCATGAATTCTTCGCTGGTTTCGGCGACATTTTCAAACAGCTTGTCGCGAAGTTCCGAAGCTTTGGCCTGCATATTCGCGGGCACCGGGATTTCAGTGCTTTTGTTGCCCTTTATCTCGAAGGCTTTGTTCGAAACGATATCCAATACGGCGGTTACCCGTTTTGCCTCGTCGAGGATGGGAATCACCATCGGACAGACTGAAGGACCGAATTTCTCGCGCAGCGCCTCTACAAGCCCGTAAAAATCGCTGTTTTCTTCATCCGCCCGGGACACGTAGATCATTCTCGGTTTCTTCTGCTCTGCAAGCTGCTTCCACGCCCGTTCGGCGCCGACGTTAAGCCCTCCCTTTGCGGCAATAACGATGACGGCGGCATCCGTGACTCGCAGCGCTTCGACCACTTCTCCGGCAAAGTCGAAATACCCCGGCGTGTCAAGCACATTAATCTTGCAGTTTTTATATTCCACGGGGGCAAGTGTGAGAGAAACAGATATTTTGCGCTTGATCTCTTCCGGATCGTAGTCGCATACCGTATTACCGTCGGGGACCTTACCAAGTCGGTCGGTTCCTCCGGTGAGAAAGAGCATGCTCTCAGCCAGAGACGTTTTCCCGTTTCCTCCGTGCCCCACAAGACAGATATTTCGGATGTTCTGCGCGAAATAGCTCATGTTTTCTTTCTCCTTCATCTATAGAGTTACAGTCTCAAGCAATCAGTCGTAGGAAATTATAACGTAAAACAGAGGATAATACAACCTGATTCTTCTCCGTTTCATACAAAAATGCTAAAATCGTGTTACCCAGCCGGAGATCAGCAGCGTGGGAACCATCCAGAGCAGCAAAAACAGCAACAGATTGGCGGGAGTCAGGGAAAAATAGGCCGCGGAAAAGGCGAGATAAAACGAAAGAAGCGAGCCGGCTACCGATCCGGCGGCGGTGAGAACTGCGCTGATTCGTGCGGCCCTGCGCAGGCGGATGGCTCCCAGCACGGCATCGGCATAGGGCGGCAAACCATCCCGGCAAATGACAGCCGTAGCAATTTCCCCATGGCTCTGCCCACTGTCGGAAAGTTCCCGCCGGCGTTCTACCGCGGGATAGTCCATCTTCTGTGCGGATATTTTGAAGCGCTGCCCCAACATCGCCGGGGTCAGGCTGAAATTGCGTGTGGCAAGGATAGGGCGAAGATGACTGCGCAGCAAGGCATACAAAGAGTCGCGGATATTGGGGGAAGCGGAGTAGCTGATGGCAAAAATACCTGCCAGTTCTCCCCCGATAGCGGTAAAAACCGCGTTTTTCACGTGAAGGCCCTGCGTCAGCGTAACGCCCATCCGGTCCATAAAGGCGGCGCTGCCCACCAAGATCCGTTCTCCGCGAATCTCAGCCTCCAGCCCCCCGTAATCGCTGTAGGAAAGGTTGTCCACCCGGCGGTAAACGGCTCCCTGATTGCGCAGCAGTTCATGAAAGATCTTGTCCAGCCCGCTGCCGGACGCGCGAATCAGGCTTGCCGTACAGGACACAACCTTATCCACGGGGAAGTCCCCGAATATTTTGATGCCGTTGAGCGCCGTGGTGCCTGGCGGGAAGAATTCGCCGTCGGTCAGTACGATGCCGCGCACCCGCGCGGTTGCTGCGATTCCCGGCCATCCGCAAAGCGCCGCCCCGGTCTGGAACAACCGTTTTGTCAAGGCCAAAAAAGGTTGGGAAAAACACAAAAATCCTGAAAAAGAAGCCGAAGCGGCCAAGATGGCGGAAAAGTTCCAAAGAAAATATTCCGGACGCTCTCTGCCCACGGATGCCATTACGCCAAACAGGGCGGCGGCTAAAATCAACAGGGGGCTGAGCTTTGCGTAGATACGCTGGATACAGTCCGGAGAGCGCAATTGCGCGGTGAATCCCGCGAGCGTTCCCTCGTGCTTGGTAAACGCCGCTTGCCCGCTCCATTTGTTCGGGTCACCCGTGACGAAATAACAGGCAGCGGAGGAAGAGGCGCATTTGCAGGTAATTCGCAGCGCAAGGCGCTTTTTACGGATACCAACCATGGAAAAAAACAAAGCGACGGCGCTGACGGCGCAAAACGGAAGCATTTCGCCCCGGTTAAGTCCAAGCAAAAGCGATACCCCGTCCGCAAAACTTGTCAGGCAGGAGAGGGAAACCAAGGCTTCCATTCCTGCTCTCAGGGTGAAAAACTGAATCATCCCGGCGGCAATCACATCCGCGCCAAGGAGGATTGCAATCAGATGCAGGCCTAACATCACCTGGAGCGGTAATTGTTCCCATTCCACAATCAGCTTTGGAAGGGGAAGCGAAAAATGATCGGCAAAGATCATATAGCAAAGAAGGACGCACAAAACTAACACAAGGTGGCTTCGGATACGCAGGCTTTTAAGCCCCTTTGCATACTCCTGCGCCATTTCTTCCGGAGGTACGTCCGGTTCCTGCTCCCGCTCGCGACGCCGGAACCGGAAGGGCCACCAGCCTTCCTCGGCAAGCACCTCTTCCTCGGCCTCGGCCTCCTCGGCGGCTTCCTCCTCCTCGTAACCGTCCTCGTACATTTGCCGCGCATAGTTGTCCGCGCCCTGAATGAGGCGGCGCAGGCCCGCATAGATCGAGTCGGCATCTTCTCCCGTCGCTTCTTCCGTAATCAGGGGCGGCTGAAGCTCTTCCTCCTGATCTATGTTCCAATCGGGCGCAAGCGCCGGGGATTCCGTCCGCCCAACCTCTTTTGCCTGTCGCTCCGGCTCCTTCACACCCGGTTTCTCTTGCTGAACCAGAAGAGCTTTTTGCGGAGAGTCGAAAGCCGGCGAGGGCTGCGCCGAAGGCGCAGACGCCGCGGAAGAAACCCCCGCGGAAGCTTTCTCTCCTCCCCCGAACTCCGCCAGAATCTCTTCCAAAGAAAATGGTGCTTCCTTCTCATCCGGCAGATCGTCCGGAATATTCAGTTCATCCCATCTTCTTTCCATCGGTCTGTTCCTTTATCCTTTTGTCTCCGGGGGCAGCGTTCTCTGACGCACCGCCTCATAAAGCAGCACGGCGGCTGCCGCCGAAGCGTTGAGGGATGAGATTTTCCCCAACATGGGAATCGCAACGGTAAAATCGCAGGATTGCGCGACAAGCCGGCCCATACCCTCCCCTTCGCTGCCGATTACAATAGCGGCCGGACCGCGCAGATCCGCCTGATACAAAACGGTATTTCCGTCCGCCGCGGCTCCGAAAACCCAACCGCCTTTTTCCTTCAGCTGCTTAAGCAGGGTGGGCAGGTTGGGAACCCNNTTTGCCACGACGGCGGTTAAGCCCGCGCTGCGGCGTTTTGGTATGATCACCCCATGCGCGCCGGCAGCCTCGGCGGTACGGATAACGGCGCCTAAGTTGTGGGGGTCCGACAGCTCGTCGCACACAACAATCAAAGGCGCCTCCCCGCGCTCCGACGCGCGGTTGAGGATGTCCTCAACCGTGGCGTATTCCCGAACGGCACACAGCGCGATAACGCCCTGATGGGCATGCGTCCGGCTCATGCCGTCCAACTTTCTCCGGTCCGCTTCCGAAACCGGAATGCCCTTTTCCCGCGCGGCGGAGATCAGATGGCGCAGCGCAGCGTCCGTTTCTCCCTTTGCAACATACAGCTTGTCTATGGGTACGCAGGCGCGAATGGCTTCCCATACGGCGTTTCTCCCCTCGACAATGCCGTCCGCCTCCGCGTCCCGTTCCAAACCCGTTTCCCGCGGCGGGTTCTGCGCGCGTACGGCTCGTCTTTCGCGTCCCGTCTTGCTTTCTTTCAAGTACAAACCCTCTTCCTGCCGTTTTATGACAACCGGACTGAGCTTATAAGACACTCCATAGTATAACACAAGATTTTATTCTGAGAAATATAAAAGTGGGGGAAAATACGTATGGAGCCTGAAAAGGTTTACAAAAGATTCATCCTTTTGAATCTTGCCTTTCTTGTGTTTTCATGCGTGTCATGGTATGATGATTGCACATCAGCTAAAATACGCTTCTTTTTTATCAGTTTAGACCGTTTTGCCGAAGGAGGCAGGTTGTTTGAATCAGAATAAAAACGGCGGCAAAAACATGGGTGGTATTATTTCCATCATTGTTTGGGCCCTTTTCCTCACAGTAATATTCAACTATTTTTCCTCGATGTACACATCGTCCCAGGAGTCGTCCGAAATCATGTACAGCGAATTCCGGGAAAAGGTGAAAAACGGGGAGGTAGCTTCCGTCACGATCAGCCAGGCGGACAACATTATAAAAATCACCGGGAAAGCGGCGGAAGGACAGACACCCGAAACATTTTACACCGGCATTATTAACGACCCGGACCTGCGCGAGTTTTTAGACGAGCACGAAGTCACGTATTCCAGCGAGATCCCGAAAGAAATGTCGCCCATGCTGAGCTTCCTTATCTCATGGGTCCTCCCGATGGGTATTATGTTCCTTCTTCTGAGTCTTCTCTTCCGCAACATGGGAAGCCGTATGGGCGGTTTAGGCGGCGTGGGAAAGGCAAACGCCAAGGTATACGTGGAAAAAAAGACCGGCGTTACCTTCGCCGATGTGGCCGGTCAGGACGAGGCGAAAGAATCCCTCATGGAGATCATAGATTTTCTGCATAATCCGCAGAAATATACGGCAATCGGAGCGAAACTGCCCAAGGGCGCCCTGCTTGTCGGCTCGCCCGGCACCGGAAAAACCTTGCTTGCCAAGGCGGTGGCCGGCGAGGCCAATGTTCCGTTTTTCTCCATATCCGGTTCCGACTTCGTAGAAATGTTTGTCGGCGTGGGCGCCTCCCGCGTCCGGGATCTCTTCAAGGAGGCGTCCAAGATGGCGCCTTGCATCATATTCATCGATGAAATCGACACCATCGGAAAAAGCAGGGACGGTGTTCGTTTCGGCGGGGGGAACGACGAGCGGGAGCAGACCCTGAACCAGCT
>DCTG01000003.1 GCA_002329245.1 Clostridiales bacterium UBA1446 | reverse complement strand
GCGTTAAATACAGGGCCGTGCTTGCAGACGTGCCTGTACTGCCCGCCGGCCATTTTGCACGCGCAAACCAGACAGGCCCCGACGCCGCAGCCCATGCGCGCCTCCAAGGAAACCTGACAGGGAACGCCGGCTTCCTTCGCCGCAGCCGCCACCGCCTTCAGCATCGGGTGCGGGCCGCAGGCAAGAACGCGGTCGTAGGACGCGGCTGCAAGGCGCCGCCGCACCAGCGAGTCCACCAAAGCGTGTTCGCCGAAGCTGCCGTCGTCGGTGGCGATGTCCACGCGGCCGCAAAGGGACCTGAAGTCTTCCGTCAAAAGCATATAAGAGGCGCTTCGAAAGCCGAGAACGGCGTCGGGTTTTCGGCTTTTCTCCGCGGCAAAAAGCAGGGGGGATACGCCTAGCCCTCCGCCGGCAAGCAAGATCCGTTCTCCGGACAGGTCAAATCCATGCCCGAGGGGGCCGAGCACATCGAGCGTGTCTCCGGGACGTAGCCGGGTCAGCAGCTCGGTTCCCTTCCCGCGGACTTCGTAAACGATGCGAAGCAAACCGTCTTTGGCGGCACAGATACCGAACGGCCGCCGGAGCAGCGTCCGTCCCCCGCAGTCGATGTGCAGAAACTGGCCGGGGACGGCCTCATCTGCCGGCTCCCCGGCGTCTAACAACAGGGAAAATCCATACGGGACAAGCGCTTCGGACTGCAAAACGGTACAGGTTTTCTGCATCGGCATATGGGGCCTCCCAAATGATCAAAATTGCAGGTCCGGCTCGCGCTTTTTTCGGCCGGGCCGCCCGCGTGCTTTTGTGCTTCCGGCTTCCTCCTGCTCGCGCGCCCTCCCCGGGGCGAGCCGGTATCCGCAGGCAGGGCAGGGGGAGAGCGGGGAAAAGTAGGCCGTGCCGCAGTTCGGGCAGTAGATTTCTTTCGAATTGGGCGCATCCTGCAGCAGCGCGGCGCGTTCGGTCACCGCCGTGTAGAGTTCAATTTTCCCGCATGCGGAGCAGATATAGATTTCAACGTCGAGCGAACCGGAAAACAGGTTTCCTAAACTGCTGAAAATCCGGCCGGTTCTGCCGATTTGGATGCCGTCGCGCTTGGCCGGCTCCATTGCGCCGCCGCAGCGCAGGCAAATTTCTCTCGGAATTTTATCCATAGAAACCGCACTTCCGTTTCATGCAGTCTGAGGAATCAATCTATCGAGATGCAGCCGGCAATATCGTCCCGCATGGCTAACGCGGCCATCCGGGCGGCCTCCTGATAATCCCGGCCGTCCCGTCCGGTTTTCTGCCAGGCGCACAGAATGCCGCGGGAGGAATTGACGACGGCGCCGCGCCCGCCGGCGGAAAAGGCATGCGATACGTCCTTTGCTGTCCCTCCCTGCGCGCCGTATCCGGGGACAAGGAAAAAAGTGTTTGGAAACTGCTCCCGCAGTCTTTGCAGCTGCTCGGGATAGGTTGCTCCGGCCACCGCGCCGACGGGCGAAAAGCCGTGCTTTCCCTCCTGGCCGAGCCCGAGGGATTCCGTCAGGCGGCAGACGGTTTCATAAACCGGACGACCGTCTATCATAAGATCCTGCAATTCGCCGGAAGAGGGATTCGAGGTTTTTACCAAGACAAAAATCGCCTTTCCGCGCCGGCTGCAAATCTCCAAAAACGGGCGGATTCCGTCGGAGCCGAGATAGGCGTTGACGGTCAGCGCGTCGCAGGGAAACGGTTCAAATTCTTCCCCCTCCACCGGTACGGTGCCCAAATACGCGTCGGCGTATGCCTGCGCGGTGGAGCCGATATCACCGCGCTTCATGTCCCCGATGACATAAAAACCTTTATCCCGCGCGTAGCGCAGCGTTTTTTCCAGCGCGCTGATGCCCGGAACGCCGAACCGTTCGTAAAAAGCGGACTGCGGCTTGACGGCCGGGACGAGTCCGGCAAGCGCATCCATCAGGCCGCAGTTAAACTCAAATACCGCTTCCGCCGCTGCGTTGAGCGTCGTGCCGAGAGCCTTCGTCCAGCGTGCGCGGATAAAGGACGGGATATATTCCAAACGCGGGTCGAGACCGACGACGGTCGGGTTTTTAAGCGCTAGGATTTTTTCTTGCAGCACGTCAAAGGACACGGGACTTACCCTCCCAGTAAATTACTTTGCCTCTGGATACGGCGCCCTTTACCCGGCCGGTCAGCCTCATGCCGGCAAAGGGCGTATTGTGCCCTTTGGAGGCAAATTCCGCCGGGTCCACCGTCCAGGTTTCCTTCGGATCAAATAAAACGACGTCCCCGTCGGTTCCGACCGCAAGCCGGCCCTTCGGAATGCGGAGCAGACGCGCCGGATTATAAGTCATTTTGCGAAGCAGAGCGGGCAGGCTCAGCTTGTTCCCGTGATACAGCGCGGTGAGGGAAACGGCGAGGGCGGTTTCGAGACCGGATATCCCGCTGGGAGCCTGATCTAAGGAAAGCGCCTTTTCCCCGTCGCTGTGGGGAGCATGGTCGGTTGCAATCACATCGATGGTGCCGTCCCGCAGCCCGTCTATAACCGCCTCCACGTCGTCCAAGGTGCGAAGGGGAGGATTTACCTTGGCCATTGTTCCCCGCGTGAGAATCTCGTCTTCGGTGAGCGTAAAATAGTGGGGACAGGTCTCGCAGGTAACCGAAACGCCGCGCTGTTTAGCCCGCCGGATGATGTCCACCGCGCCGCGCGTGCTGACATGGCAGATATGCACGCTGCCTCCCGTTTCTTCCGCTAACATGACGTCGCGCATGACCATGAGAGTTTCGGCTATTGCGGGCCGGCCGGGAATCCGGAGCCGGCGGGATACCTGCCCCTCGTTCACGGCATGGTTTTTCACAAGGTCTAAATCCTCGCAGTGGGACAGGATACTCAGTTCATGCCGCCGGGCGAGGATCAGGGCGTCCCGCATCAGGTCGGCGTTCTGAAGCGTCCGGCCGTCGTCCGACAGGGCCACGGCGCCCGCCCGCTTCATCGCGGCGGGATCGGTCAGGACTTCGCCGCGAAGGCCTTCCGTCAGCGCGGCGATCGGGTATACGTTAATCAGCCCCGCTTTTTCGGCCTGCTTTGCCACATAGCGAATCTGCGCGGGCGTGTCGATTGCCGGAACGGTGTTGGCCATGCAGGCAATCGAGGTGAAGCCTCCCCGCGCCGCGGCGCGGCAGCCGCTTTCCATATCTTCCTTGTGCGTTTGGCCGGGATCGCGAAGATGCACGTGCATATCCACAAGCCCGGCGCAAACCACGAGACCGGAAGCGTCTAATATTTCCGCTCCATCCTCGACGATTTTGCTGCCAATCATAGTAACTTTGCCGTCGACGATCAAAATATCCATGATCCCGCCGATCCCGCCCACGGGATCCACGAGACGGCCCTGCTGAATCAGTAGCTTCATGACATTCTCCAAACGAATGAATTGGAGGGCGGGCGCGGCCGGAGCCTATTGCCGCCAAGATTGGGCAACAGGAGGAAAAGCGGCGAATAGGACCGCCTGCAGGCGGCATGGAGCCGGCTCCCGTCACCTCTTGGGGTCCTCAAATAATTATATCCGATGGAAAAAATTTTCGCAATTCATTTTGGCTATTTTTTGTTGGAGCGCGGACAAATTGGGAATACTAAGGGAAACAGAATGGAATATGCAAAGGAGCGGAACAAATGAAAAACAAAGACCTGATTCGCGGAATTGGAATTGGCATTATGGCCGGAACGACAATCGGAATGGTGCTCTCTCCCAGACACAGAAGAAGCAAAACAAATGCCGGTCGGGCCATCAAGGCGGTCGGAGACGTGGTGGAAAACATCTCGAACGCGATGAAGATGTAATTTCACCGGCTAAGTCCTCAAATAAGCGGGGCGGGAAACCAAAGTTTCCCGCCCCGCATTTTTCGTTATAGGTTATAAAGTATGTTCGCAGACCGACCGGATCATGGCCTCCAACGATTTTAAATCTTCAAAGGTCTCGGGGCGCTTGCCCGGATCCCGCAGAAGGGCGGCCGGGTGATACAGCGCCGTCATTTTGCAGCCGTTTCGCTCATACCAGCGTCCGTGTTCCTGTGTAATCCTGAAATCCTCGNNTGATTTTCATAGCGGAAATACGCCCGAGGCAGACGATGATTTTCGGCTTCAAGAGAGCGGTCTGCGCGCGCAGCCAGCCTATGCAGGCCTCCTGCTCGACGCGCAGCGGGTCGCGGTTGCCCGGGGGACGGCATTTGACCATGTTCGCGATAAAAATCTTGCTTCTGTCCAAATGGATGATTTCCAGCATGCTGTCGAGCAGTTTGCCGGCACGGCCGACAAAAGGCTCTCCCTGCAGGTCTTCCTGTTCGCC
>DCTG01000065.1 GCA_002329245.1 Clostridiales bacterium UBA1446 | reverse complement strand
CGGCGGAAAGATGGAGCATGCGATCGGCATTCCCGAGGAGATGCTCCGCGAAGCAGCAAGAATGGCTGTCTGTAAAATTAATATCGATTCCGACCTTCGTCTTGCCATGACGGCGGGAATCCGGCAGCATCTGGCGGAACACCCCGACCACTTTGATCCGCGCCAGTATCTCGCGCCGGGGCGGGAGAACATACGGGAGCTGGTCAAAAAGAAAATCGTCAACGTTCTTGGCTGCGACAATAAGGCCTGATTCAGGAAACGCGAAACACCCCCGCGGGAATCCCACGGGGGTGTTTTCATCGAACAGGAACAGCAAACAAGCTTGATAAACTGTTTGAAATCCCGCTTCTCAGCCTCTATAATGGTTATAAAAGTCATAGCGCCGTCCCGCTTCTCATATGGTAGTACAACTGACTGCAGGGAAGGGGAGAGGCAGCTTGCTTTCTCGTAAATTCGATAGAAAAAAGGGTTCTGTTTTGCTGCTTGTGCTGCTGATTTTAGCGGCAGGCATCCTTATCATAAGGGGACCGAAGGAATCAAAATTTGTTTTTTCCGCCGGAAGGGCATTTCCGACACTCATTATTGACGCGGGACATGGCGGGGAGGACGGAGGCGCGGTTTCCGTTTCAGGACGGGAAGAGAGTGAAATCAACCTCGCAATTGCATNNGCTCTCTTCGGCTTTGCAGGCGTACCGACCGTTATGCTGCGAACGGAGGATGTTTCTCTTCACACGCCGGATTCCAATACCTTGCGGCAAAAGAAGGTTTCGGACCTGCACAACCGTGTGAGTGCCATCAATCAGGTTCCCAACGGCCTGCTCATTTCCATCCATCAGAATACCTATCCCAGTTCATCGCTGCACGGGGCGCAGGTGTTTTATGCCGACGAGGAGTCCAGCCTGTCGATTGCGCAAATTGCGCAGGAAAACCTTCGCCTGCTCTGCGACCCGGACAACACACGAAAAGCGGCCCGTATACCGAATTCCGTGTATCTTATGAACAATATTACTTGCCCGGGGATCTTGGTTGAATGCGGTTTTCTCTCAAACCCGAAAGAAGACGTTCTCTTGCAGACCGAAGGCTATCAGATAAAGCTCACACTCGCGCTCGTTAAAACCTATTTTGACTGGCTTACCATTTCCGATCCGTCCTTGGAAAGGAGGACACCATGAAAGAGAAAACCGTTTTTTTCTGCACGGAGTGCGGGAACGAAACACCAAAGTGGAACGGAAAGTGCCCCGCTTGCGGCAGCTGGAACTCGCTTGTAGAGCAGTTGGACAAGGGAAATAAAAAAACGCTTGCATCTGCATACGGGTCAAATTCATCCATGCAGGCGCACCGGATTTCCGAGGTGGAAACAGGCGCGGAATTGCGATTTTCTACCGGCCTCGGTGAACTGGATCGGGTGCTTGGCGGGGGTGCCGTGACCGGATCTTTAGTGCTCATCGGCGGNNGGCATCGGGAAATCCACACTGATGCTGCAAATCTGCGACAATCTATGTCGCTTTGCACGAGTTCTCTACATATCCGGAGAAGAGTCGGAGCGGCAGATCAAGCTGCGGGCGGAGCGGCTTGGCGTAAAAGGGGACAATCTCTATGTACTTGCAGAGAGCTGTCTTTCCAATATCCTCTCCGGCGTGAAAACGACGGAGCCAGAAATACTGATTGTCGACTCTATTCAGACCCTTTACAATGATGAACTAAACTCAGCCCCCGGAAGTGTTGCCCAAGTCAAGGACTGTACCATGTCTCTCATGCAGCTGGCAAAAGGGGAGGGGATTACCGTTTTCGTCATCGGCCACGTAAATAAGGAGGGATCGATAGCCGGACCGAAGGTTTTAGAGCACATGGTGGACAGCGTTCTGTATTTTGAAGGGGAACAGCATATGGCATACCGCATTCTTCGGGCTGCCAAGAACCGTTTCGGCGCTACGAACGAGATTGGTGTTTTTGAAATGCAGGACGACGGTTTAAGGGAAATCCCGAATCCATCGGAGGCACTGCTCGCCGGTCGGCCGGAACATGCGCCCGGAACCTGCGTAACCTGTGTTATGGAAGGCGTACGTCCTGTTTTGGCTGAGATTCAGGCGTTGGTAACCCCGACCTCATTCGGTACGCCGCGGCGTACCAGCAACGGTTTCGACTACAACCGCGCGATGCTGCTGCTCGCGGTACTGGAAAAGCGGGGGAGGATACCGGTCGGAAGCTCGGATGCTTATCTCAACGTGGTGGGCGGTCTGGAGCTTGACGAGCCCGCGGCCGACCTTGCGGCGGTTATCGCATTGGCATCCAGTTATCTGGATAGACCCGTGCCGAGCGGCCTTGCCGCCATCGGCGAAGTGGGCCTGACCGGGGAATTGCGTGCGGTAGGAAACCTAAACCAGCGTATTTCCGAAGTAAGGCGGCTTTCCTTTACAAAATGCCTGATCCCAGCCCGCGGAAGCGGTAAAATGGAACATTTCGAAGGGTTGCAGATTATTAAGGCGGAAACAATCCGTGACGCGCTCGAAGCCGCTCTAAGTCAGGGTTAAGAGAGTCTGCTTTTTGATTTCAGAACAGTTTTTTCGGTTCGTGGAACGTAATTTACACAACGACTTTCGCCGGAGGGTTTCCCCACGGCATCGGCCCGTTCAAGCAGGCAGCAGCCGTCCTGTTGGTATATGCAGTCACTGGTGCAGGCGATGATACTCACGCAAGTTTCATCCTTTCCCGTATCAGGGTGATTACGATTTTGAGTGATTGCGATATTTGCCGACTTTCGTTCTTATTTTTGCCCGAAGAAAAAAAATCATACCGGCCAATTTTATCGCAAGTTTTCGGAATTATTTTATCAATGTAACGTTTGGAAACTTTGGGCGATTCCTTGCAGTGAGGTAAATTTTGTTGTGTGATACTCCGTTTTGTTATATGATACTCCCAGGAGGAAGGTAAAGTCCGATATCAAGCTTGAGGGGAGGTACGAATTGCTGCATACTATTCTCAACAAAATAAAAATTTTGTTGAGAATAGGGGACTTGTTTCGGGTTCTTCGCCCCCATGGATCGCTCTCCCGTCTTGTGTCCCCTCGTGATGTCCAATTCGGTCGCATTTGGATTACCGTAACGAAGCCCCGAATATACTGCGCGATTTTCTCATTTATCATGAAACCATAAAAGGTCATTCGCGCAAAACCGTCGACGAATATTTTCTTGATCTTCGAAACTTTTTCCGCTATTTGAAACACTCGCGTAAGTTAGTTCCGGAGTCTACCGAATTAGATGAAATCAGTATCAAAGATGTTGGCATCGAACTGGTTCGCTCCGTCACTCTCGCGGACATATACGACTATATGAGTTATCTTAGCCGCGAACGACCGACACAGCCGAATAACCCTTCTTCCAACAAAGGTCTCAGTGCGGCTTCGCGGGCGCGTAAAATCGCCACTATACGTTCTTTTTTCAAGTATCTTACGAACAAGGCCCGCTTATTGGAAGAAAATCCCGTCAAGGATTTGGATTCGCCGAGGATTAAAAAATCCCTGCCGCGCTATTTGGATCTCGACAGCAGCATCCATCTTCTGGAAAGCGTGGACGGACGGAATCGCGAAAGAGACTACTGCATTCTGACGCTGTTTTTAAACTGCGGGCTTCGAATCTCCGAACTGGTCGGGCTGAATCTTTCCGACATTCGGGACGATCATCTGCGCGTCTTGGGAAAAGGCAACAAGGAACGGATTGTATACTTAAACGACGCCTGTGTGGAAGCAATCGGAAACTATACGGCAATCCGGGGTCGCAAAGGCGCGGTCGACAAGAACGCCTTATTTCTCACGGATAAAGGCACGCGGATAACAAAGGCCGGCGTTCACTGGCTTGTAAAAAAGCACCTGTCCGAAGCCGGGCTTGACTCTTCCCGCTATTCTTCGCACAAGCTGCGCCACACGGCGGCAACCCTCATGCTCCAGAACGGCGTCGACGTGCGCACGCTGCAGGAAGTGTTGGGACATGAGCATCTGAACACAACG
>DCTG01000218.1:1444-2622 GCA_002329245.1 Clostridiales bacterium UBA1446 | reverse complement strand
GAAATGAAAAATCTGAACTCCTTCAAGGCCATTTCCCGGGCGATCGAGTTTGAAAGCAGGCGGCAGATCGAGGTCTTGGAAGAAGGCGGCAAAATCGTTCAGGAAACGCGCCGGTGGGACGATAACAAAGACGCAAGCTATGCCATGCGCAGCAAGGAAAACGCGCAGGATTACCGTTACTTTCCCGAGCCGGATCTTCCGCCGGTGGAACTGAGCGACGACCGGCTTGCCGAAATCAGAAATTCCCTGCCCGAAATGGCCGAACAAAAACAAAAGCGGTATGTGGAGGAGTTCGGACTTCCCGAATATGACGCGCGGATGATTACGGGAGAAAAGCCATTAGCCGTATTTTTCGAGCGTACGACCGCGCTCTGTTCCCGTCCCAAGGAAGTTTCCAACTGGATCATGGGCGACCTGATGCGGCTTTTGAAGGACGCCTCGATGGAAGCGCGCGACATGAAGCTTCGCCCGGAGACCCTCGCCCGCCTCATTCAGCTTGTGGAAGAGGGGAAAATCAACCGCCGCTCCGCACGCGAAATCTTCGCAATCGCGTTTGATCAGCCGATTGACGTGGACGCCTATATCAAGGAACACGGAATGGAGCAGGTCAGCGACGCCGGCCTTGTGCAGCAGGCGGTGGACCAGGTGTTCGCGGAAAACCAGCAATCCATAGCGGACTACTTCGGCGGAAAAACCAAGGCCTACGCTTTTTTGGTGGGGCAGACAATGCGGCTTCTGAAGGGGAAAGCGGACCCCGCCGCGGTCAACGAAGCCGTTACCAAAAAGCTTAGCAGTCTGCAATGACATCAGAACCGAATACGGGCAAACAGAAGGGGTGCTGCAGCTGCTGCAGCACCCCTCAGTTATGCAAACGTTCGATTTTCTCAAACTTCTTTCTATCTTTCCTCGCGGAAATATGGCAGCCCGAGCCCGGCGGGTGGTTGATTCTCGCGTTTCCGGCGCAGAGACACCGCCACGAGGACGAGAATGGTAACCGCATAGGGCAGCATCTTAAACAGCTCCATGGAGCGCCGGGTGAGGTCCGGAATGTAAAAATACAGCCAGGAGAGCATGCCGAATAAATACGCTCCCCAGATGACCCGCCTGGGCTTCCAGCTGGAGAAGATGACCAGCGCGACGGCCAGCCAGCCCAACCGCTCGATGCCGCCGTCGCTGTC
>DCTG01000218.1:0-1391 GCA_002329245.1 Clostridiales bacterium UBA1446 | reverse complement strand
TCATCACGCGGATGCCTGCCGCGTCGGCTGTTCCGGCGTTTTCTCCCACCGCGCGAAGGTTGAGCCCCGTGCTGGTGCGATTGAGAAACCAATGCATCACAAAGGCTAACGCGACGGCCAAGTATACCATAAAGCCAAAGCCAAGAAGCATGTTCAAAATCGGGGGCAGGTCGGATGCGAAGGGAAGATTGGTCCGGAAGGCCGCGCTGGTTGTGGAGACGGAAATCTGGCCCACGCCGCCGGCCAGCTTGTTGAGCGAGCCGCCGAAAAAGTTGGCGAAGCCGCCTGCGAAGATGGTAAGCGTGAGGCCCGTGACATTCTGATTGGCGCGCAGCGTTGTGGTGAGCAAGCTGTAGATAAGGCCGCCAAGCACCGAGGCCGCAAAAGCACAGGAAAGGGCAATCAGGATACAAACTATCTTGTTGGGAGCGGGGTTGTTCATCTCATAGAAAAACACGCCCATCAGTCCCATGATGCCGCCTAAATACATGATGCCGGGCACGCCAAGATTGAGATTGCCGGATTTTTCCGTCAAAATCTCACCAAGCGCGCCGAAGAGGATAACCGTGCCGAACATGATGCCGGCCTGAAAAAGAGAAATCAGCTCTGTCATACGGCCTTCCTCCTGCGCACTTTGACCTGATATTCAATAAAGAACTCGCTTCCCAAAATGAAAAACAGGATAATCCCCGTCAGCATGCTGGAAACATAATTGTTGAGATTATAGCGGGAAGCGATTTCAATGGCTCCCTTGTCCAAAAACACGATCAAGAGGGAGAATAAGATCATAACAAAGGTATTGAACTTGGCCAGCCAGCAGACGATGATGGCGGTAAAGCCCCGGCCGCCCGCAGTGCTGACCGATATGGTATGGCTTGCGCCGGATACGGCCAAAAACCCGGCAATCCCGCACAGCGCGCCGGAGAGAAACATCGTGCGCATCATGACGCGGCTGACGTTTATGGCGGCGTAACGGGCGGTATTCTCGCTTTCTCCCACTACGGCGATTTCATAGCCGTGCTTGCTGTAGCGAAGGTATACGAACATACACACCGTCAGAGTAAGCACTAAGATTACGTTGAGGGTGTAGATCTGGCCGAACACCTCCGGGAACCAGCCGATTTTGGTTTTGGCATTGATGACGCCAACGGTGTTGGAGCCGATGGGATTTTCCCACANNCATCAGCGTGAAAAGCGTTTCGTTCGTTTTCCATTTCGCCTTGAAAAGGCTCGGGATAAAGCCCCAGATTCCTCCCGCCAAGATGCTCAGTACAAACATGAGCAGAATCAGGGGACCGGTGGACATGGATTTGCTCAGCCATATCATGCAGGCGGCGGACGCGATGCCGCCCATCAGCACCTGTCCTTCCGCGCCGATGTTCCAGAAGCGC
>DCTG01000069.1 GCA_002329245.1 Clostridiales bacterium UBA1446 | reverse complement strand
AATATCATATTTATTCGGTAGTAATGAAAAAATTTAACGAAAAACGGGGCTTCTCTGGACGCCCTGGCAGAATTCGGATACAATGAAGCAAAGGGGGAAAGCGAGGGATGCTCTTGAATATTCAGATTTTCGGGAAAACCAAGTGTTTTGAAACGCAGAAGGCGGAGCGGTACTTCAAGGAGCGGCGCATACGGTTCCAGATGGTGGATGTGCGAAAATACGGAATGAGCCGCGGAGAACTTATGGCCGTCATTCGAGCGCTCGGCGGTCTGGAGGCCGTTTTGGATCCCAAGGCCAAGGATTATCCGCTCCTGCGTTACCTCGCCTACGAGGAAGACAAGCTGGAAAAGCTGTTGGAAAACCCGGAACTGCTGAAAACCCCGATTGTGCGAAACGGCAGGCTGGCTACCGTGGGCTACCGGCCGGAGATTTGGAAGACCTGGGAAGAGGCAGCAAAGGGCAATACTTCCGTTTGAACGGAAAAATGCGGGAGAATATGGACGGACCGTATTTTTTTCAAATTTCTGCACAGGATTAACATGATCGATTGCTGTAAAATGTCCGGGAATAGAAAAACAGAATAGGAGGAGAACCATGGCTGGAAAAAGCGTACTCACACCGGAACTTCGCGCCCGGATGGACGCCTACTGGAGGGCGGCAAACTACCTTTCCGTAGGTCAGCTTTATCTTCTGGATAACCCGCTGCTTAAAGAACCGCTGCAACTATCGCATCTTAAGCCCGCGGTGGTAGGACACTGGGGCACCGCGCCAGGCCAGAACTTTATCTATGTTCACCTGAACCGGGTGATCAAAAAATTTGACCTCAACATGATCTGTGTTTCCGGACCGGGGCACGGGGGACAGTTCATGGTTGCGAATACATGGTTGGAAGGATCCTACAGCGAGATTTACCCGGATGTAAGCCGGGACGAAGCCGGTATGAAGCGCCTGTTTAAACAGTTTTCTTTTCCCGGCGGCATTTCCAGCCACGTGGCGCCGGAGACGCCGGGTTCCATCAACGAGGGCGGCGAGTTGGGTTACAGCCTCGCGCACGCGTTCGGCGCCGCGATGGACAACCCGGATTTAGTCGTCGCCTGCATAGTGGGAGACGGGGAGGCTGAAACGGGGCCTCTTGCGACGGCGTGGCACAGCAATAAGTTCTTAAATCCCGCATCCGACGGGGCGGTATTGCCGATCCTGCATCTGAACGGCTATAAGATTGCCAATCCCACGGTATTTGCCCGAATCAGCCGGGAAGAGTTGGATGCGTTTTTCAGAGGCTGCGGATGGAAGCCCTATTACGTCGAGGGGGATGATCCCGACGAAATGCACGAGAAAATGGCCGAAGCGCTCGACCATGCCGTCCGGGATATCCGCCGCATTCAGAAAAAAGCGAGGGGAGGACGAGGCTCGGGGCGTCCGCGCTGGCCGATGATCGTTTTTCGCTCTCCCAAGGGTTGGACGGGACCCAAAACCGTAAACGGGTACCCAGTGGAAAACTCCTTCCGGTCACACCAGGTGCCCGTCATAGTCAGCGAGGATCAGAAAGAAAACCTGAAACTGCTGGAAGACTGGATGAAAAGCTATCGTCCCGAAGAACTCTTTGACGAACACGGCAGACTGAAGCCGGAGCTGCAAGCGCTTGCGCCGGAGGGGGACCGCCGCATGGGGGCCAATCCGCATGCCAACGGCGGCAAGCTTTTGCGGGAACTCCGGATTCCGGATTTTCGGGAATATGGTGTGGATGTTCCCGTTCCCGGCGGCGTGGAGCATCAGGATATGGTTGTGTTGGGCAGTTTCGTGAGGGATATCGTGAAACTGAACAAGGAGCAACGGAATTTCCGTGTTTTCGGTCCGGACGAGACTGTATCGAACCGTCTGGGGAGGATCTTTGAAGAAACGAACCGGCAGTGGCTGGGTGAAACAATCGAAGCAGACGAGTTTCTTGCAGCGGACGGGCGGGTAATCGACTCCATGCTGTCAGAACACATGTGCCAGGGATGGCTGGAAGGTTACCTTTTGACCGGGCGGCACGGTTTTTTCAACTGCTACGAGGCGTTTATCCGGATCATAGACTCTATGTTCAGCCAGCATGCCAAATGGCTCAAGGTGTGCAAGCAGCTTCCCTGGCGGCAGGATATCGCTTCGCTGAACTATATGCTCTCCTCCCACGTCTGGCAGCAGGATCACAACGGTTTTACGCATCAGGACCCGGGATTTTTAGATCATGTCACCAACAAAAAGGCCGATGTCGTGCGCATTTACCTGCCCCCGGATGCCAATTGCCTGTTGTCGGTTTTCGATCATTGCATCCGAAGCCGCAATTACGTCAACGTGATGGTGGCTTCCAAGCATCCGCGCCCGCAGTGGCTTACCATGGAGCAGGCGGTAAAACACTGCACGCAGGGAATTGGCATCTGGCAATGGGCAAGCAACGATCAGGGAAGCGAGCCGGATCTCGTTATGGGATGCTGCGGAGACACTCCCACATTGGAGACGCTCGCGGCGGTTTCCATCCTGCGGGAGCACTTTCCGGAGCTGCGCATCCGCGTGGTGAACGTGGTGGACCTCATGAGACTGCAGGACAGTTCGGAGCATCCTCATGGCCTGACACACGTGGAATATGACGCGCTGTTCACGAAGGACAAGCCGATTATTTTTGCCTTCCATGGCTATCCCTCCCTGATTCATCGCCTGGTTTACCGCCGCAGCAATAAAAATATCCATGTGCGGGGCTACAAAGAGGAGGGGACCATCACAACGCCCTTTGATATGCNNATGCGGGTTCAAAACGACCTTGACCGCTTCCATCTCGTAGAGCTTGCGCTGAGCTATCTGCCCCAGCTTGGCAACCGCGGTTCCTACCTAATCCAGCATTGCAGGGACAAGCTGGTGGAACACAAACAGTATATCAGCACCTATGGACAAGATCTTCCCGAAATCCGCAACTGGCGTTGGAGCCAGAGCGCCGCTTATCAAAAAACGGGGCTTTAAGCGATTTCCCTCTCCCATATAACCGTGAAAAGGTCATAAAGCACCGGGGGTCGCGGGATTATATCCCGCCGCCCCCGGTGTTGTTGTATCATTTTTCACAAGCAGGCATAAACAAGGGAAAGGACTGGGCAAAATACAAAAAGGCTGAAGAGACATGGGCCGGAACGGCCGTCGAATATACTTTTGGAGGAGAAGATGGAGGAGCTGTTTTTAGAAACGGAAAACGGAATTATTCCGATCGATCCGGAAATCGTCCGAAAATACAGGTTGGAAAAGGGTTCACGGTCGCCCTTTTCCCGTAGCAGAATCGTTGGAAGAAACGGGGAATATCCGGACAGAGCCGCGCAAAGCGGTACAAAAGCACAATGGTTGGACGAGCAGCCGGAGCATGATATCGAGGATATTGATAACGGAATCCTGTTTTCAACTTCCGAGATCTTGGACCTGGCGCAGGGCGTGGATTCCGGTACCGGAGATGATTGATTTCTTGTATGCCATAAGTCAAACGGAGCGGAGCCGTCGGGAAATTACGGCTTCTGCTCCGTTCTTTGATCCGTGCATACGATGAGAAGCGTTCCGTTTTCCACGGAAATACTACCCGGACAATTCGTGAACTCGTTGCTGGTGCCCAACGGGAAGGAGCTAACCAGTTTCGCGCGGTCCAAGGGATATTTCAGTCCCCGGAGGGTCACGCCGGATGAGTGGTCGCTGAGAGAAAAAACGGATACATAGCCGCTGCGGTCCGCTTCAAACTGGTATGTTCCGTTTCGGATCGCGGTCATTGTACAGCCTTCCCCGTAAAGCATACCCCGAGCGCCGTTTTCGCAGAGAAACGCGAGTGCCTGGATATTGGCAAGCGTGTGGTCAATCCGACCGCCCGTGCCCCCGTATAACCGAAACTCCCGATAACCGCGCGCGAGGCCCTCCCGCAGCGCGGCCATCATATCCGTATCGTTTTTTTCCTTCCGAAGCCTAACGGTGCAAACCGNNCCGGGTCCGGCTCCCGCGCGATGGAGTCGAAATCTCCGATCAGAAGGTCGATCCGGATGCCGGCCTTCTTCAAATGCTCATACCCGCCGTCAGCCGCGATGACAAAGTCGGTTTCGCCGGGACGGAGGGATGCGTCAAAATAATCGCCGGCGCCAACTACATAACAAATACCCATGCGATTTCTCCTCCTTTGATCTTCCCGTCTCCGGGCGTTTGTCTTCTTACGGGGGTCAACAGGCATCGGGAACGATTCTCCGGATGCCGTTTTAAAACGGCGCGCTACGGTATTTTATAAGCGCGTGCCCCGGAGGGACACATGTATGATATCAATATATAATATTATATCATAACGCGGCTCTTCCGATCAATTTTTCGCATAAAATGCCGGTTTTTCGTGGAAGCATGAAACAAAATCGCAGAAAGGGAATACATTGGAAAGGGGTGAATGCTGTGACGACGAGAGAATTATTCGCAAGACTGATCCGATGTGAAGCGGGGGGCGAAGGGGAAGCCGGGATGCGGGCAGTCGCCACCGTGGTCATGAACCGGGCTCGCGCGCCCTACGGGGAATATATGAGAACCGGGCAAGGCGACCCGAGGAGAATTATCGAGCAGGCATGCCAGTTTGCCTGTCTGAAAACGGTCATCGGAGGGGAGGAGCATACGCAGAATGTATGGGTTCTCACCCCGGAAGAAATACACCTTCAAATTGCGGACTGGGCGTTGGGGGGAGGGATCCATACCGGGACGGGGGCGCAGGCGCTGTGGTTTATGAACCCCTTTTCTCCCCAATGTCCCAATTTCTTTCCTTACAACAGAACGGGGTATTGGTTTACAAGAATTCACGAGCATTGTTTTTTCAACCCAACAGAACTCTATGCAGAAACTTGATTGAGGTGATCATTTCGCATGAATGTCAATTGGATGGATAATAAAGTATTAAACCCAAGCGCAAATCCTCCGCGAACGGCTTCGACTCCCGGCACAGCAAAGCGGACCCTGCCGGAGATGACTGGGCCGCAAAGCGGAGAGGGAACCGGTCAAATGCTGAACATAGGGGCGGGAACCGGTACCGGTATGGGAGCAGGCATGGGAGCAGGTATGGGGATCGGTATGGAAGCCGGCACGGGAACCGGAATGGGAACCGGTACGGGGGCGGATACGAGAAGCTTGCCGCGGCCCAATGTTCTGACGCAGCAAGGTCCCCCTCCCGTGACGGACCGGTATTTTGTGCCGGGTTATCTCTCGAGCCTGATTGGCAAGAGAATCCGAGCGGAGTTTCTGATCGGGAACAGTCTGTTAGTGGACCGTTCGGGAATTCTCCGGGAGGTCGGCGTGAACTATTTTGTGATCGAGGAAGAGGTTAGCAGAGCATATGTGATGTGCGATCTCTATTCGGTCAAATTTGTTACGACTCCGATAAGCTGAACATACGGACCGCAGCTTGAAAGAGGGGGTTCGCCGCGCAGGAGGGAAGCCCTTTCGCAGCAAAAGAATGGAGCGGAAAAACAGGTTTGCCTGTTTTTCCGCTTTCAATACGGAGAGGACGCCCCAAAAAGCAATGGTTTCCAACACGCCTTTACACGCGCGGGCATCACAAGAATTCAAAACGGCCTAATTAGGATTGTCCGGGCCGAGGAGAAAGCCGGCGGCCATGCCGAACTGGACGGAAAATAATCGTTTATTTCCTCATAAACCTAATAAACCTAGCTCTCTTTTCATAAGCGAGGAAGCGATACGAAACGCCTTGATCCTGCGTATGAGAAGCGTGTGCGAAGAAGTACCGGGTTTCAATTTCGGAAGTACTTTCTCACACTTGCGGATTGTCGAATCGATAGCCCGAAGAGCCGCCGTCAGATCTTCTTTTGTAAATTCATCCATGCAAATGCTCCACCCTCCAACGTACAATGTCGGCAATCAAACCAAAGTCAATCGGTTTGCCCAGCGGAAGCTGAATCGTTCCTTTAGAAGTCTTGTATCCGGTCAACCTCTCGGCAAAGGCTTCGATTGCCTCGCTGCCGGGATAAAGGCCGATGTGCTTCTTGGATGCGGCAAAATGGATGATATTCTTGCCTTGCCAGAATGTCGGCATCCGCCACGACAGCTTCTCAACGGCGTTTGGGGCAGCGGCCTGTATGGTCTCGCGGATGCTCTGCAGAAGCGGCTGCACATCGGAAGGCAGCGCGGAGATATATTCGTCAATCTCGTTTGCCTTCACGCAGTCGTGTTCTTGGTCCGTGTTTACACATTTCCGTCCGCATTTGGAACATGTCCGTTTGCCCATATGACCACCCCTAACATTGCCAGGTAAATTTAGCTGGACTCGGCTCATTTTTCATTGCAACGGTCCGCAAAGCCTCTTCCATGCGTCCGCACTCTTCGGCGGCTAAGGCTTCAAGCTCGGGCCAAGGCGCTTTAGCGCCCAACTTGTCATAGGCAATTGCCAGTGCGCCGTATAAAGCGATGCCTAAGCAATGCGATGCCGAGTGTATGGTTGAAGCGCATTGCCCGATTGCTCTGGCACAAGCCTGCGCGGCAGGGATAGCATCAAGCTCGCGGGCGGCTGCGTGACAGGCGAGAATGATCGCCTTTGCCTGCGGCAGCTTGATTTTTCCGGTGAGCCATTCATTGGCGGCGTTCAGAGCATATCGAGGACGCATGTCATTGGGGCAAAGCTTCTCGTAAATTGGAATAAGGTAGGCGAAGCAATAGGAGATGCACCAATTGGCAAGTGTTTGTTTGCTCTGGGTTTCAATCAGTTTCGTGAGCGATTGCATATACGGCGCGTTCCAATCGTAAAGCATTTTTCTCGGTTTGCCCATATCCGAATCACTCCTGAAAGGTTCATACTTCATAACAGGTATTGTTTTATGATGGGGAGTCTGGGAATATACAAAAAGGGGCTGCGGCAATTTTTCGTTTTGCTGCAGCCTCTTCGAGAAGATTTGGTCGGAGTGCGGGGGCTCGAACCCCGGGCCTCNNGCTACCAACTGCGCTACACCCCGTAATTTCCTTTTTGGTTCATTTTTGCATAGCTTACAACCCAAGGCGCGAAACCAAGGTTCCCTGCGCCCGGAAGGAAGCTAGGGAGCGCAATAGGATAGTGTAGATTGATATTATACAAAACAGCGCTTGGAATTGCAAGCGGTTCTTCCGCCGTACATAAAAAAACAGTACACATCCCTAACAAAATATGATAAAATACAAAAATAAGATTCGGGGCAAGGGAGGCGGCGGAATGAAAAAGGCAATCGTACGAGTA
>DCTG01000129.1 GCA_002329245.1 Clostridiales bacterium UBA1446 | reverse complement strand
CAGTCCGGGCGGTTGGAGGTGATTTCAAACTCCACCACATGGTCATTTAGCCCCACGACCGGGCGGATATCGTCGCCCGGCCTGCAGTCCTCCTGCAGGACAAAGATGCCGTCCTCAACGGCATAGGGAAAATCCATGACGGTAAGCCCCAGCTCCTTCAGGGAACAGAGCATGCCTTCCGAACGGACGCCCCGAAGCTCGCCCGCGCGGATTTCTTTTCCGCCGGGGAGAAGAGCGCCGTCAAGCGCGACCGGTACGAGATCCCCCGCGCACACGTTCTGCGCTCCGGTTACGATGGTGAGCGGTTCTCCTTCCCCGACGTCCACGGAGCAAATATGCAAATGGTCTGAATTTTCATGGCGGCGGATATCCAGAACACGACCGACAACCACGCGCCGCAATTCCGCGCCGAGGTCCTTCGTCGCCTCCACCTTGGAGCCAGACATGGTCATGGACTCGGCATAGGCGCGGTCGTCCGCGTCAATTTCGACAAACTCGGAAAGCCATTTTCTTGAAAGAAGCATCGTATTCCACCTCCTTAAAACTGCATGAGGAAGCGCAGATCGTTTTCGAAGAAAAGCCGGAGATCGTTAATGGCAAAGCGGCGCATGGTCATGCGTTCCAGCCCGATGCCGAAAGCGAAGCCGCTGTATACCTCCGTGTCGATGCCGCAGCCTTCCAAAACCTTCGGGTGCACCATGCCGCAGCCCAAAATCTCAATCCAGCCTTCGCCCTTGCAGACGCGGCAGCCCGCGCCGCGGCATTCGAAGCATTGGACGTCCATTTCGCAGGACGGCTCCGTGAAGGGAAAGTGGTGCGGGCGAAAGCGAACGACGGAGTTTTCCCCGTAGAGCCGGCGAACCAATGTTTCCAACGTGCCCTTAAGGTCCGCCATGGTGACGCCCTTGTCCACCACAAGCCCCTCAATCTGATGGAACATGGGGGAATGGGTGGCGTCCACCTCGTCCTTGCGGTAGACCCGGCCCGGAGCAATGACCCGGATGGGCAGCGGGCGTGTTTCCATCGTGCGCACCTGCACCGGCGAGGTCTGCGCGCGAAGCATCACCGCCTCGTCCTCCGTGATATAAAAGGTATCCTGCCAGTCGCGGGCGGGATGGCCCGGTTTGGTATTGAGTTTGGTAAAATTATAATCCGAAAGCTCCACTTCCGGCCCTTCGGCGATGGAAAAACCCATTCCGATGAATATATCCTTCACTTCGTCGAGGACGATTGTAAGGGGATGGCGCCGCCCCACGGCTACGGGCGTACCGGGGATCGTCACGTCCAGCACCTCGCTGCGAAGGCGCTCTTCCAAGGCCGCGCGCTCCAGTTCCTCCGCCCGTTTGGCNNGTAAGCGCTTCGCGCACCTCGTTGGCAAGCTGCCCGATTACCGGCCGCTCTTCCGCCGACAGGGAACCCATCTGCTTTAGAACCGCGGTGAGTTCTCCCTTCTTTCCTAAATAGCCGACGCGCAGGCGCTCCAGCTCCGCACTGTCGGCAGCCCGCTCGATCGCTTCCAACGCAAGGCTTCTGATTTTCTCCAGCTGGCTTTGCATCCAACATTCCACTCCTTATTCCGATTCTCCGTCGTTTTCCGCTTTGCGGAAATAAAAAAACCCCCGCCCCCGAACGGGGACGAAGGAAACAATCCTCCGCGGTACCACCCACGTTTCGCGCGAATATCCCCGCGCGCACTTTCAGTTTGCTCCGTAACGGCGAGCCTCCGTCCGCGTCTTTCCCCGCGGCCGCTCCCGGGCGAACCAAGCGACCCGCCAGAAAGGGGCTTGCAGCCGACGGCCCCCTCTCTCTTTGCAGGCGGTTTCCCGCTATTTTCCCGTTCTTAGCGTATTTGTTTCATTGGTTTGCATTGCATATTTATATCACAGAACCGTGTATCTTGCAAGAAGTATTTCGTCCGGCGCGCGGGATTGCGCGGGCCGCCGGATTAATCTCCCGGAGAAAACGAAACAATCGAAGGCCTTCCGGTTTCTATTCCGTTGACTTTGCGCACGGATTCGACTATACTTTACCTGTAAATAATTAGGAAATAACGGCGGCTTGGCTTAAACCGGACCCTCACGCTCTGTACCAATACAGGGCTCTTTTTGTATGAGGACGTCCCGCGGCGGCTTTGCGGCCTGGCAAAATGCTTGGAGAGAAGGTGCGGCGCTTTGAACCGCCGATACATTGCATTCGATGTGGAAACCCCCAATTGCGCAAATAACCGGATCAGCTCCATCGGGATCACGATCCTCGAAAACGGCGCCGCCGTGGATGAGTTTTATTCTCTCGTAAATCCGGAGGCCCGCTTCGACCCCTTCAATATTCATCTCACCGGCATCACGCCGCGGATGGTGGAAGCTTCTCCCACCTTTCCGCAACTGTGGGAAGAAATCGCTCCCCTCATGGACAGCGGCCTTCTGATCGCGCACAACGCGCCGTTTGACATGGGCGTGTTGGCAAAGTGCCTTTCTGACTACGGGATCGAATGGAAACCTTTTTCCTACTATGCCTGCACCTGCGCAATGGGG
>DCTG01000029.1 GCA_002329245.1 Clostridiales bacterium UBA1446 | reverse complement strand
GGGTGTACGAGCTTGACGCGGAAGCCCGCCATCTGATTCTTCTTTGCCGCAATGAGACCGGCTATAAAAACCTGAGCTATTTGGTAAGCTGCGGGTTTACCGAAGGGTTTTATATTAAACCTCGCATCGACATGGAGCTGCTGCGGGAGCACAGCGAGGGCCTTATCGCCCTGTCCGCCTGCCTTGCCGGCGAGCTTCCCCGGCTGATTCTTTCCGGGGATATCGAGCAGGCGAAACGCCACGCGCTCGAAATGCGCGAAATTTTCGGCCCGGACGGATATTATCTCGAACTCATGAACCACGGAATCGAAGAACAGCTCGCGGTCGCACAGGGGATTGCGCGCATCCATCGGGAAACGGGCATCCCCTTAGTCGCAACAAACGACGTGCACTACCTGACGAAACCGGACGCTGCGCTCCAGGACGTACTGATCTGTATCCAGACAAACCACACCGTAGACGACCCGAACCGGATGAAGATGGGCGCGGATGAGTTTTACCTCAAAACCGAAGCGGAAATGACCGCCCTCTTTCCGGAGTTTCCCGAAGCGATTTCCAACACCGCTAAAATTGCGGAGCTTTGCAGCTTCGATTTTACCTTCGGCGCGCACCATCTTCCCGAATACAAGCATCCCGAGGGACTCGACGGCCGGGCGTATTTCCAGGAGCTTTGCCGGGCCGGTTTTTCGGAGCGCTATCCCGACGGGGACGAAAAGTACCGGGAACGTCTCTCCTTTGAGATGGAAATGATAGAGCGCATGGGGTTTGTGGATTATTTCCTGATTGTAAGCGATTTTATCCGTTACGCCAAAAACCACGGGATTCCCGTCGGACCGGGGCGCGGCTCCGCCGCCGGGAGCATGGTGAGCTACTGCTTGGGCATCACGGATGTGGATCCGATGAAATACAATCTCTATTTTGAACGTTTCCTGAACCCCGAACGCATCAGCATGCCGGATATCGACATCGATTTCTGCGTCAACAGGCGGCAGGAAGTCATCGATTACGTCGTGGAGAAATACGGCGCCGACCATGTGGCTCAAATCGTCACCTTCGGCACCATGGCCGCCCGCGGTGCCATCCGCGATGTGGGCCGCGCCCTGAACCTGCCTTACGCGGAGGTCGACGTGATCGCGAAAGCGGTTCCCTCCGTTCTGAATATTACGCTCGACGAGGCGCTTAAGCTAAGCAAACCGCTGCGGGACATGTACGAGGAAAACGAAAGGGTGCGGCGGCTCGTGGACACCGCGAAGGCGCTGGAGGGCATGCCGCGGCACGCTTCCACCCATGCCGCCGGCGTGGTCATCACACGCCGCCCCGTCTACGAATACGTCCCGCTTTCCAAAAACGACGAGTGCGTCGTCACTCAGTTCCCCATGGGAACCCTTGAGGAATTGGGCCTTCTCAAGATGGACTTTTTAGGGCTGCGCAACCTGACGGTCTTGGACGACGCGCTCAAGTTGGTCCAATCGAAATGCCCCGGCTTTTCCCTCTCGGATATTCCGGACAACGACCCGGAGGTGTTTCAGATGCTGACCGAGGGCCGTACCTCCGGCGTCTTTCAGGTTGAGTCCGCCGGAATGACGGGAGTCTGTGTGGGGCTGAAACCGCAAAGCATCGAGGACATCACGGCGATCATCGCGCTTTACCGCCCAGGCCCTATGGACTCGATTCCCCGTTTTATCGCCTGCAAGCATAACCCCTCCCAGATCCGCTACAGGCACCCGATGTTGGAGGATATCCTGAAGGTTACATACGGCTGTATTGTCTATCAGGAGCAGGTCATCGAAATTTTCCGCCGGCTGGCAGGTTTCAGCGCCGGACAGGCCGATATGATGCGCCGCGCCATCTCGAAAAAAAAGCAGGCGGAAATCCTGCGGGAACGCCAGGCCTTCGTCTTCGGGGACGCCAAGCGAAACATCCGCGGATGCGTCGCAAACGGCATTCCCAAGGAGATCGCGGAGGCGATCTACGACGAAATCCTTGATTTTGCCAACTACGCGTTCAACAAGGCGCACGCGGTTTCTTACGCGGTCATCGCCTACCAGACCGCCTGGTTTAAATGCCATCACACGAAGGAATACATGGCCGCTCTCTTAACCTCCGTTCTTGACAGTTCGGTCAAGGTAGCCTCTTACATCGCGGAGTGCCGGGAGCGCGGGATCTCTCTGCTTCCGCCGGACGTCAACGAATCGGAAGACGGCTTCACCGTCTCGGGGAACGCAATCCGCTTCGGGCTGGTCGCCGCCAAGGGCATCGGACGCGGTTTCATTCAGTCCCTCAAAGCCGAGCGCAGCCGGGGCGGTTCGTTTCAATCGTTTCAGGATTTCTGTGAACGCATGTATGACTACGACCTCAACAAACGCGTCATGGAAAGCCTGATCAAATGCGGCGCTTTCGACTGCTTCGGGCACAGGCGCGCGCAGCTGATGCAGGTGTATGAAAAGCTCTTAGAGGATATCGGCAACACCCGGCGCTCCAATCTGGACGGTCAGTTCGACCTTTTCGGCGGCGAGGCGGCCGGAAAAAGCCCCACCCTTTCCCTGCCCGATATTCCGGAGTTTTCCATACAGGAAAAGCTCGCGATGGAAAAGGAAACCACGGGACTCTACCTCTCCGGCCATCCGATGGACAATTATCGCGAGGCGATTAAAAAAGCGGGCGCCGCTTCGATCGGCGCGATTTTAGAGGATTTCGGACAGGCCGGTGGCCCCGCCGTTTTTCAGGACGATCAAAGACTTACCCTTGCCGGCATAGTCTCCTCCGTGAAAACCAAGACCACAAGAAACCAGTCTCTCATGGCCTATGTCACTTTAGAGGACCAAAGCGGGTCCATGGAACTTTTGGTTTTCGCCCGCGTTCTGTCCGAACACGGCAATTACCTAAAGGAAAACATGCCCGTTCTTGTCACCGGGCGGCTCTCCTCCCGAGACGAAAAGGAGCCGCAGCTTTTGGTGGAAAGCGTCCGTCCCCTCTCCTGCGAGGAAAAATGCACCGCTCCTTCTCCCGACGGCGCGCAGAAACTGTATGTACGGCTTCCGTCGGAATCCTGCCCCGCCTATGAACGTATCAAGCTGCTTCTCATCATGTTTCCCGGCAGCAGCCAAGCCGTTTTCTACTTTTCGGACACCGGGCGCAGGAAGGGCTGCGCCTGCGTAATTCACGACGCGCTCCTGCGCGAGCTTCGGGAACTGCTCGGAGAGGAAAACGTAGTGGTGAAATAGCACGTGAAAACAAAGGAATAAAGCTGCGCGCCGCAAATGTTTATGAAACATTTGCGGCGCGCTTTTATTAGCGGCAGGGCTCTGTTTTTCTTCCCTTTCGGCTCTATCAAGTATACGAATTTTTCATATACTGTAGCAACCTGACCTTCGGGAGGTATCCTGCCTTGAACGATATTTTCTTTTCCGTTCCGCGGCTGCTTTTGGAACGGATGCCCGCCGCCCGCGCGCTTGTGCGGGGCTGCGAGGCCTGTCCGAACCTGCAGGGGGAAGTCCTCTTTTTCCCGTTCCGGAACGGCAGCATCGTCTCCGCGACCTTGAGCGGCATTCCACATAGCGGTTTTCTCGGCTTTCATATTCATGAAAACGCCTCTTGTGCGACCGGAGGGGATATCCCCTTTCACGGCGCGGGAGGTCATTATAATCCGACAGGGGCTCAGCATCCGAATCACGCGGGCGACCTGCCCGTCCTGCTCGCAAGCGGCGGCTTTTCCTACGCTGTCTTCTTTACCGACCGATTTACGCCCGCGCAAGTCGTCGGGCGTTCCGTTGTCCTGCACGGCAAACCGGACGATTTTCGCACGCAGCCGGCCGGGGACAGCGGCTCCCGGATTGCCTGCGGCGTTATCCGCGCGCTGTAATCCATCATTCAGGAAACCTGTCCATAAGAAAAGACCAGCGGAAGCTTTGGGAAAATGCTCCGCCGGTCTTATTCTATGCATGTAAAGCTTATTCACATTACAGTTATAGGAGGCGCTGGCCTATGCTTACAACCAGGTGTCCTCCGTCTCTCTCTTTTTCTGACGTGTCATCAGGGAATAGATGACTTCCCTGACGTTGCGATTCTCATATAAAACTCCGTAGGCAGCTTCGCAAATCGGCATCTCCACGCCCGTCTTTTCCGCAAGCACTTTGA
>DCTG01000225.1:1857-6027 GCA_002329245.1 Clostridiales bacterium UBA1446 | reverse complement strand
CCCGCGCGCCCACATCCATAAAACCGCCGTTCACGCCGAGCAAAAACACAACAAGCCCGACATAGGTCAAAATGATGCCTCGTACAATATCGATTACCTTATTTTTTTTGTATTTAAAGAAAAATATCTGAAACAGAATAAACGTGATAATAATCGGCAGCAGCGTTAAGAAAGAGTCCCAGGCGATGTGCACCAGCTTGGAGCCGTACGAAGCCAAAAGATTCGTCTCCGTCAGGTTCGATTCCGGCAAAACGCCGTCCAATTTGCTGCCTTCCAAAAAAAGGCCCGCGACCAAAACCCCGAGGATTGCGCCCGTCGAAGCAATGCCCACCAATCCAAAGCTGTCGGCTTCGCTGAGCTTGCTGTCCTTTTTCATTGAGGAGATACCGGCGGCCAACGCAAGCATAAAAGGAACCGTAACCGCCCCCGTCGTGGCCCCGGACGCGTCAAACGCGATGGCTAAAAAATCGGGGGTTGAGAATAGCGACAGAATCAAAATCAAAGCATATGCGCCCGTAAACACATATTTAAGCCGGATTTCCTTCAGGATGCGCAGCATCCCAAGCGTCATCATCACTCCGATTCCAACGGAGACGACAATTACAAGCAGGATGTTGTTAAACTGGCCGGAAGTCACGCCGTCCACCTGGTTTGCGAGAATGTGCAGGTCCGGCTCGGCGTAGGAAATGAAAAACCCCAAAATCAAACTGACCGTGATGATTACCGCATAGCTGTTGGAATGCGTAATCGCGTTTCCGACGCCGTGTCCAATGGGCTCAAGCCCCTGATCGATTCCGAAAAGGAATACCGTCAGCCCGAGAATAACGAGGGCGGAGCCGATGAGAAAGGCATACAGCATAGTCGGTTCCAACGGACTTACGGTAAAATGAAGAATCAGAACAATACAAGTAATCGGTAATACCGACATTAAAACTTCTTTGAATTTTCCAGTTAACTCGTTCAAAACAGTACCTCTCTAAGTATTCTTAGTCTGTGTCAATTTTAACGATCTTCCGGGAAATCCGTTTCTCCTTCTTTATCCACACCCTTCCGTAAAATGCTCCGCTCTTTCACCTGCCTTGCAGTTTTTGCCGCAGCAGGCGCCGTAAGGCTCGGGGCGGCACGCGCGGCATAGTCCGTCATGCGGCGTATCCGCAGACGCTGATAGATAGGTATCCATGCCCCGCGTTTTCGCGCCGCGGCTTTATAGTATGCACGTGCCCCCGAAGGGGCACTGTTCATCTCCACGGTTCATTATAGCAAGAAAAATAAAAAAAATCTATGCAAAAAATGAGGCCGGCGCGGATGCGGTTTCCTCCGCGGGAATCACAATATCCGGATTTGGCCGCCTTTTTAAATTTTCTTTCGCGCTTTCGTGAATAATAAAACTATCCTAGGGAATTTGGGGGCGGTAGTATGTTCGGCAGGACAAAAGAAAACGAAAAAGCGCGGGGGGATCAGGAGCTCTCCTCCGAAAAGCTCAAGCAGGCGTTTACCGACTGCCCCGATATCGTCTTCAGCGACATCAGCGTCAAGGGGAATAAACGGCTTCGGCTTACCCTTGTTTACGTGGAGGGCCTCGTCGACGAGCGGATGNNACGATTTTATTCTCAAGCCGCTCGTGCAGGAGGAAGTCTTTGCCCAGGCGAGGTCGCAGCAGGCCGTCATCGATCTCATTGTTCACGGGGCGGTCTACCATAACCAGCGCACGCTGCGGGAGAAGCTCGACGACTGCGTCGACGACATTTTAAGCGGCAGCGTCGCGCTCATTTTCGACGAAACGCGCCTTGCCGTGACCTTCGAACTCAAGGGCTTTGAAAAAAGGTCGATTACCGAGCCGACAAACGAAAACGTGCTGAAGGGTTCGAAGGAATCGTTCGTGGAGGTCCTTCGTGTCAACACGGCGCTCGTGCGCCGGCGGCTGCAGACAAAGGACCTCAAGTTTATCAGGCTTGTTCTCGGCTCGCGCTCCAAAACCGTGGTCCTTATCGTGTACCTCGACGGCGTTGCCAACGGAAACACGGTTGCCGAGGTCAGGCGCCGGCTTTGCAATATCAAAATAGACGGCATCATTTCGGCCGGACAGATCGAGGCGTTTTTACTGGATAAGCCGAAGTCGCTGTTTCCGCAGGTTCTGTATACGGAACGGGCGGACAAATTCTGCGGCAATCTTCTCGAGGGCCGTGTCGGCATCATGATCGACGGAATGCCCTTAGCCTATATCGTGCCGGTGGACCTGAACTCCTTTCTGCAGGCGCCCGAGGACTACGCGCTTCATTATCTCTCCAGTTCCATTTTCCGCGTTCTCCGTTATATTTCCGCGTTTGTCGCGCTGACGCTTCCGTCGATCTACGTTTCCATGACGACGTTTCACCACGAAATGCTGCCGACCGATCTGGTCTCCTCCATCGTGGCAAGCAAGCAGGGCGTCCCATTCCCCACGTTTGTCGAGGTTCTGCTCATGCTTTTTGCCTTTGAGCTGCTGCTCGAGGCCGGACTTCGCCTGCCCCAGGCCATCGGTCAGACGGTGTCAATCGTCGGCGCAGTCGTCGTCGGCCAGGCTGCCATCACCGCCAAGCTCCTGTCTCCGGGCGTCGTCATCGTAATCGCCGCGGAGGGCATCTCGGGCTTCGTCATCCCATCTCAGGATCTTGCCAATATCATTCGGATCTGCCGGTTTTTCTTGGTTCTTTTTTCGGTCGCCAGCGGTCTTTTCGGCGTCATCGTGGGGCTGATCGCCCTGTTGTACCACCTGTGCACGCTCGAGGTGTTCGATACGCCCTACCTGTCGCCCTTCGTCGCGTGCGAGGGCAGAGGGTTGTTCAGCGACACGATTACCCGCGGGGCGTGGTACAACCTCAAAAAGCGTCCGGCAAACGTCGCTCCCGGCGACGACACAAGGCAGGGAAGCTAAGGGGATGAGAAAGAAAAGGCTTCTCGTCGTCGTTCTGCTCGCGCAGTTTCTCCTCGCGGGCGGCTGTCAGAAAAACATGTTTCCGGTGCCCTATGAAATCCAGGAAATCGAGGTTGTTCAGGTAATCGGGGTGGACAGGTGCGCAAAAGACCCCTCGCTTGTCGAGGTTACGTTTATGAGCCTCAGCCAGCGCCAGACNNGCCAGCAGGTCGTCACCGTCGTTTCCGAAACGGGCGATACCGTATTCGACGCAAAGCGAAAACTGAAGGTGCATTCCGACAAGACGGCGGACCTGAGCCACATCCGGTATATTCTCATCGGCGAAGAGGCGGCGAAAGAAGATTTTATCAAATATTTCGACTGTTTCCTGCGCGACAGCGAGCTGCGTTTGACGCCGAAGGTCTATATCGTCCGGGGCTGCCCGGTCAAGGAGCTGATGCAGAAATCGAGCACGGGCGATAAGTTTTTGGCGGAGCGGCTGAAGGTGATGAAGCATGACGTCGAGCTCATCAGCAACTCCGGACAGTTGGACCTTGTCGAAGTCACCGGGATGCTCGACGACAAGACCGCGGCGGCCGTTATTCCGACCCTGCGCTGCGGGGATGTCGGGGAAGAGAGGTTCACGGGAGAAATGCCGGAAAAAGAGGTTCTGCCCTGCGGGTACGCCATTTTAAAGGACTTTAAGCTCGCGGGCTATTACGAGGCCGACATTTCCCGGGGCTACAACTTCCTGACGGACGACGTCCGCTACGCCAATTACACTGTCAGGGACAAAACGGGCATGAAAGTGGAGCTCGACGTCAAGAGCGCCGAAGTATCCGTAAAGGCGGAGTTCGACGGCGAGCAGCTAAAGCGCGTTACCTACAAGGCTGAAGTGAGAAGCATGGTTCGCGAACAGCAGTCCGTGGAAGACATCTATGAGCCCGATTCGCTCCGGGAGATGGAAAAGCAGCTTGCGGAGGCCATAAAAGACGAAATGATGCGGGTGATCGAAACCTCCAAAGAGCTCGGGACGGACGCAATCGGCCTCGGGCAGAGGCTCAGACTTGCGCATCCGCTGCGCTGGGATAAGCTGAAAGACGGCTGGAAGGATACCTTCCCGAGCCTTGACATTCAGGCGGAGGTGCATGTGAAGCTTCGCAGCACGCTGAGCATTCAAAATCCGGTCGGATATCGGGAGGAGAACGGATGAACCTCGAGCTTGCCTCTTTTTACGCGATCCTCGTCGGCATGGGCGTCTTTGACCTGTCTAAGAT
>DCTG01000225.1:0-1846 GCA_002329245.1 Clostridiales bacterium UBA1446 | reverse complement strand
GCCGTCGCCTTCCTGTTTTTTAAAAATCCGGACGGCCCGAGCCTTTCCAAACTGCTTCTCCATTTATTCGGCATCGGGGAGTGATGTAAGCTGCCGACGCAAAAGGGAAAAATAACCGTCAGACAGGCGCTGATTCTGTTTGTTCTCTCAACCTTTTCGCCGGAGATCCGGCTGTTTCCCTCCATGGCCGCGCACTTTGCCGATCAGGCGGCATGGCTTTGCCCGCTGCTGAGCACCCTTATGTTTCTTCTCCTTTTCGCGCTGTGGAGCGCGGTGTTCCGGAACGGGGAAATCACCGGTCCCGCCGTGTTTTTCGAACGCGCGCTCGGAAAAGTGATGGGGCGCGTTATGCTTGTCCTGTTTCTGCTCTGGATCATCGTCCTGTATTTTCTCTATATCCGCTATTATGCCGAACGTCTCGTGGAGACAATCTTTACGGGAACCTCCATTCATCTCTTTACGGCCGTTATGCTCCTGCTCGTCTTCATGGCCGCGCGCGGAAAGCTCGAGTCCTTTGCGCGCTTCTGTGAAATTTCGATTTTGATCTTTACCTTGGTTTTTGCCGTGTTTTTCCTGTTTTTGGCGCCGAGCATCAAACTTGAGAACGTTTGGCCGGTCACGCACTTGGACGCCCTTCCGGTTCTGAAAGGGACCTACCCGGTTCTCGGCATCTGGGGGTATCTGAGCTTCGTCTTATTTCTCGGCGACCGGATTTCCGGCAAAGAGCAAATGGAGCGGCATCGCAAAGCGGCGACGCTGTATCTCACGGCCGTTTCGGTGTTGATCATTTTCACCGTTGTGGGCACCTTGGGTCCCGCGCTTGCCGACCGGATGCCGATACCGTTTTTCAGCGCCGTCAAGGCAATTTCCTTCTTGGAGACCCTCGACAGGGTCGAGTCGGTGCTGCTGTCCATCTGGGTCATCTCGGACTTTATCGTGGTGACGCTTTTTGCCCTGCTCATCATCGCCATTGTGCGGGATTTGTTCCGTATCGCGCAAACGCGCTACCTCTCCACGCCCGTCGCGCTGCTCGGCTACGGCGGCAGCCAATTTTTGGCCTCGAGCCGGTTTGAGCTGGAGAAATTCTCCTCCGGCCTGGGCCTGAGCGTCAATATCATTATGACCTTCGTCGTGCCGATTCTCATTTTCCTGATCGGAAAAATCAGGGGAAAACTCCCCGCCCAACCGGCCCCTGCTTCCCGGGAGAACCTTTCTTCCCAAGTAAATTCTCCCAACCAGGCGGCCCCTTCCGCCCAAGCAGGTTCTCCCGGCAAAGCGCCCCCTTCCGCTCAGGAAAACCCTCCCGCCAAGGCAGGCTCACCCAACCAAGCCGCGCCTTCCGCACGAAAAAATCCTTCTTCCAAGGAAGATTCTCAAGACAACGCTCCCAACTAAGCAGCGCTTCCGGCCAAGCGCTCCAACCCGAAAAAAATCAAGGCTCCCCTTTGAGGGGAGCTTTCGGCGCGAGCCGACTGAGGGTGTCATCCTTTTACAGCGCTGCAAAATACCTCGCGTTACGTAGGGGCCGCCACCCTCGGCGCACCGCCGATTCTCCCGTCCTTCTCCGCCTGCGGGCGGGACGAGAGATGCCTCCGGCGGGCGTATTTCTTTTGGGCCCGACAAAAGAAATACGCAAAAGAAAATCGGGCATAGGGGTTTGCGAACCCCTATGTACCCCGGGGTAAGCCTCTGCGCAGGCGCTTTGTACGGCAGCTCCAATCCTCCGGCCGTACAAATCCGCCCGATGTCTCCGCCGCGCAGCCGCGCTTCCGTTCTTCTCTCTACCCATGGGCGGGACTCGTTTCGTTAGGCGCAACCCATAAAAAGACTGCACCGAAGGATAAAA
>DCTG01000104.1 GCA_002329245.1 Clostridiales bacterium UBA1446 | reverse complement strand
CCTGTCCGTGCGGCGGGGAATCAAACAGGTTGCGGCCGTCGAATATTTCGACGGGGACGCGCTCAATATCCTGCGCAGCCAGAAGAAAAACAACGGGGCGTTTTCCAAGCTTCCCGAACTGCCGGAAGACGGGAGGGCGGCGGTCTATGTGGAATTCCACTGTGAAGGGGAGGATACGGCCCGGATGCGGCTTCTTGAGGCGGTAGCTTTGATGGAAGCGGCGGGGGGCAGCGAGGAGAAGACCCTGATCGCGTGCGACGGGAACGAACTGAAGACGCTTCACTTTTTGCGCCATGCGATTCCGGAGAGCGTGAATATGCTCATCCGGCAGCGCAAGAAAAAAGATCCGGTCATAACCAAGCTCGGCACCGATATGGCCGTGCCGGACGAGTATCTTCTTGAAGTCATGGAAATGTACCGCCGCGGCCTGCGGGAGGAGAACCTTGAATCCGCGGTTTGGGGGCACATCGGAAACAATCATGTCCACGTCAACATCCTTCCCGGGAGCGCGGAAGAGTACCACAGGGGAAAGGCGCTCTATCAGAAGTGGGCGCGGGAGGTTGCGCGCATGGGCGGCGCCGTTTCCGCCGAGCACGCGGTGGGCAAGCTGAAGGCCGATTTTTTGGCCGCCATGTACGGGCCCGGACATATCGGAGAAATGCGCGCGCTGAAGAACGCCTTTGACCCCGGAAACCTGATCGGCCGGGGCAATCTGTTCGGCCTCGAAGCGGAGGCGCGCGCATGAAAATCGGCCCCGCGGCAAACGGATTCTCTCAACCGGCGGGGTGCGTCTTAACCCGGAAATCCCGCGGGAAAGCCATAGCGGCTTTCTTGATGAAGCGGCAAACGCGGCAGGGACGGATTCGTCCCTGCCGCGTTTTATGAAAAGGATTCTCTCGGCGCCCGGCAGCTCGTATCCTTTCCCGGCGCCTCTGCGCTTGGTTATTCTTTCACCTTGTAGATCGAGATTTCCTGATAGAGCTGCTGTGTCTGGGAAGAAAGCTCCTCGCTGACGGCCGCGCTTTCCTCGGCGGTAGCGGAGGTGCTTTGCACCACGGCGGATATCTGATCAAGGCCGGTTGTGATTTCCTGGATCGCCTCAGACTGCGCATGGGAAGCCAACGTGATTTTCCGGATGGTTTCCTCCACCAGCTCCGCCGCTTTTTCCACTTCGTTTAAGGACTCGGCCGTCTTTTGCGCAAGATCCGCGCCTTTTTCAACGGCGGAAAGCGAAAGATTGGTCAGGTTCAGAATCTCTTTTGCTGCTTCCGCGCTCTTGCCCGCAAGGTTTTTCACCTCTTCCGCGACGACGGAAAAGCCCTTTCCGGCGGCGCCTGCCCTTGCCGCTTCCACGGACGCGTTGAGGGCTAAAATATTGGTCTGGAACGAAATGTCGTCAATGATTTTGTTGATGTTGATGATGCTGTGGGAAGAGGTTTTGATCTCGTTCATGGCGGACAGAAGCTGCTCCATGTTGGTGTTGCTTTTGCGCAGGCCGTTGGCCGCCGTATCCACATATTCCGTCGCTAAATTTACGTTGTCGGTGTTTTGCCGGATCTCCCCGGATACGTTGGACAGCGAGTCGTGCAGCTCCTCAATGGCTCCGGCCTGTTCCGTCGCACCCTGGGCGAGAGACTGGGCCCCCGATGCCACCTGCTGCGCGCCTTGCGCGAGCTGCTCCGCGGAAACGCCGATGCTGCGGACGACGGCGTTGAGCTGACTGAAGAGCTTGTTTACGACTTCGACAATCTGCCTGTAGATTCCGCTGTGCCGAGCGGGATCCGCCGCGGCGCTCAAATCATGCCGTTCGGCGGCGTCATACAGCATTTCGGTGTCGCCGGCGACCCGCTCGATCGAAGCAACCGCCTGATGCATCGATTTTGCCAACATGCCGATCTCATCTTTGCTATTGATTCTTGCAAGGCTTTCCGCAACCCCGCCGCCGACATTTCCGGTTTCAATCGCCCGGGCTGCCTGGGTAAGCGGGCCGAGCGGCTTTATGATCTTCGTGACGAGAAGCAGCAGCAAGACGATTGTGACAAGGAGGGTTGCAATACCGGCCGCCGCCCCGGACAAAATTGTGGTTACGGTGGCCTTTTGAATTTCGCTCACGGGAACCGAAGAGCCGACCAGCCAGTACTTGCCGGCGATGGAAACCGGGCTGATCAGAAACCTGTTTGTCGTTCCTTCCGTCTCGGAAGCATAATCGAAGCCGACCTTTTCTCCGCTTTGCAGCGCGTGTGCTATAAGCGCGCCTTCTTCCTCCCCGACGCGGCTGAAAAATGACTGGCCGATCAGGCTGCTGTCCGGATGGTAGAACATCATGCCGCGGGAATCCGCCATAAAGAGATAGCCGCTTTCAAAAAGCGTAACACCCTTGATGTTTTCAATAAGAGTATCCACAAGGATATCCATTCCGACGATGCCGCAGAACCGCCCGCCCTGTGTCAGCGGAACCACCATGGAGGACATGTACTGGTCTTTGCCGTCCACCGTATAAATGAAGGGATCGACGATGCATTCCTTGCCGGTTTGTTTGGGCAGCAGATAATAATCGCCCGCACCCTCCTCCTCATAGCCTGTGAGCGCATCCAATTCGATTCGGGAATCCCCGCGAAAGACATAGGGAATGAAGCGGCCGGTGGAATCGTGTCCCGGCGTGCCGGCGAAATCGGAGTCCCTCCCGTCGTATGCATTCGGCTCCCACAGGGTACAAACGCCGTATACGCCTTCGCTTTGCTCCAAGATGTCACGCAGAAGCGCAATATCGTTTTCCCGGCTTCTCTCCCCGCTTCCCTGTTCAAAAACAGGTTTCAGCGCCCTGGCGCTGTCCAGCGCGGCGTTCAGCTTGCCCTGCACCTCGCTGGCATAACGGCCGTTCATTTCTTCCATCAGACGGGAGGACAGGCTGTTCGTATTTTTTGTGGAAAAGGCGAGGACAATAATGAGGACAACACCAATGCTCAGCGCGAACAGACCGGTAACGGGGAAAAGAATTTTACCCTTTAATCCATAATTCGTTCCGGCTTTGTTTCTCAAGGGTCTTTTCATGCGGGTGCTCCTTTCAGTTTTTCCGCTATCCTTGGCGGCTCTCCATATCTTTCGGGATTATTTTGTCGAAATTTAGATAAATTCAAATAATGTCGAAAAATGTTGAAATTTAGTGATTTATTATAGTAATATAACTTTTTTCTTGACTTTTCGTTTGCATATGATACTATATGACTAAAAACGGTTTATTGGTCATACGGTATGGAGGGATAGCATGCCGAAACCGCTTTCGGAGCAGGAGCGCGCGTATATCAGAAAAAAGCTGATGGAGGAGGCGAAACTCTGCCTTGCGCGCTACGGCGTGAAAAAAACGACGGTGGATGAGCTTGTCGGACGGGCGAATATTTCCAAGGGGATGTTCTATCATTTCTTTCCTTCCAAGGAACAACTGTTTTTCGAAGTGATTTTGGCGCTTCACGACGAAATCCAGGGGAAGGTCGTCTCTCAAGTCAGGGAAAAGGCTGTGCGGATGGACGCGGAGGGACTGACGGAGGTCCTGTACCGCCTCTATACAATGGACTTGGAGGAGGGCGCCTTCCTGATCCGGATGATCACAAACGGAGAGATGGAGATGCTCATCCGAAAATTGGGCCTGGAGATGGCGCGGCAGCACACCGCGGCCGACGAGCGGTTGATGGAGGAGATCATTTCCCTCTTTCCCGGCATCAAACCGAATGCAGTGCGGGTATACGGGGCAGCCTTGCGCGGGATATTCCTGTTTATCCCGCACAAGGAGGTGATCGGGGAAGAGGTTTTTGACGATGCGCTGAAAACGGCTCTGAAGGGGATTGTGCTTCAGATGTTCGGAGGGGATTCCTATGATTCGAGTAAAAGACCTTAGCTTCAGCTATACCCGCAAGCCCTATATGGAGAACATCAGCTTTGCCGTAGAGCGGGGGGAGATCTTCGGCTTTTTGGGGCCCTCGGGCGCGGGCAAAAGCACGCTGCAGAAAATCCTGATCGGCCTTCTTCCGAACTATACGGGCAGCGTCGCCGTCAACGGCGAAGAGGTCCGGCGGAAAAGCAAGGGGTTTTATGAACAGATCGGGGTTGATTTTGAATTTCCCAGCTTATACGAAAAACTGACCGCACGGGAAAATCTCCGCTTTTTCTCCTCCCTCTATCAAAAACGAGGCGACGCGGAAGCCCTTTTGGAAGCGGTCGGACTCCTCGCGGATGCGGATAAGAGGGTATCCGACTTTTCCAAGGGTATGAAAACGCGTTTAAGCTATGTGAAAGCGGTTCTGCACGATCCGCAGATTCTGTTTTTGGATGAGCCCACCTCGGGGCTTGATCCTTCCAACGCGCGCGTGCTGAAGGACCTGATCTTGGCGGAAAGGGCAAAGGGGAAAACCGTGATTCTGACCACGCACAATATGTACGACGCCACGGAGCTTTGCGACCGGGTGGCGTTCATCGTGGACGGGAAGATCCGCGCGTTGGATACGCCGCGCAATCTGATCATGTCCAAGGGAGCCTCGAAGGTCGTGTATACCTATCTGGAAGAGGGCCGGGAAAAAACGGCGGAGACCCGGCTGGACCGCACCTCCGGCGACGAACTGCTTCGCGCGCTGATTCGGGAAAACCGCCTGCTGTCCATCCACTCCGGGGAGCCGACGCTCAACGATATTTTTATGGAAATTACGGGGAGGACCCTGCAATGAGGGTGAGAGCGCTTTTGGCGGGGGACGTACGCACCCAGTACAAATACGGCTTTTATCTGCTTTACCTCTTTCTGTCGATGTTTTATATCGGGCTGTTGTACGCCCTTCCCGCGGCCTGGCGGGAAAAGGCGGCGATCCTGATGATTTTTTCCGACCCGGCCGCCATGGGGCTTTACTTTATGGGCGCCATCGTACTGTTTGAAAAGAGCGAACGGGTGCTCTCCGCCATTGCCGTGTCTCCCGTAAAGCCCCGGGAGTATGTGCTGTCGAAGCTT